>JBBPYL010000001.1:0-26640 GCA_038199935.1 Propionibacteriales bacterium
CTCGGTCCAGGAGCCGTCGTAGTTCTTGACGTTCTCCTGCCCGAGCAGCTCGGCGAGGACGAACCACGTGTGGCTCGAGCGCTCACCGATGCGGCAGTAGGCGATGGTGTCCTTGGTCCAGTCGACGCCGGCGTCGGTGTAGAGCGTCGTCAGCTCCTCGTCGGAGCGGAAGGTGCCGTCGTCGTTGGCCGCCTTGCTCCACGGGACGCTGGCCGCGGTCGGGATGTGCCCGGCGCGCTGGGCCTGCTCCTGCGGGAGGTGGGCTGGGGCGAGCAACCGGCCGGCGTACTCGTCGGGGCTGCGCACGTCGACCAGGTTCTGGGTGCCGATGGCGGCCACGACCTCGTCCCGGAAGGCGCGGATGGAGGAGTCCTGCTCCTGCGCGGTGTAGTCGGTGGCCTCGCGGGTGACCTCGTCGGCGGTCAGCTCGCGGCTCTCCAGCTCCCACTTCTTCCGCCCGCCGTCCAGGAGCTTGACGTCCTGGTGGCCGTAGAGGGTGAAGTACCAGTAGGCGTAGGCCGCGAACCAGTTGTTGTTGCCTCCGTAGAGGACCACGGTGTCGTCGTTCGCGACGCCCTTGGCGGAGAGCAGCTTCTCGAACTGCGCCTTGTCCACGAAGTCCCGCCGGACCTGGTCCTGGAGGTCCGTGGTCCAGTCGAGCTTGATGGCGCCGGCAATGTGCCCCTTGTCGTAGGAGCTGGTGTCCTCGTCGACCTCGACCAGGACGACCTTCGGGTCCTCCAGGTGGTCGGCGACCCAGTCGGCGGTGACCAGTGCGTTCTCGCGGCTCATGCTGCCAGTCCTTCCTGTGCCCCGGTGGGGGCGGTTGTCGATGGTGCGGGTGTGCGGTGGATGAGGCGGTGGGCGAGGAGGTAGACCTCGCACCCGAGGCAGAAGCCGAAGGCAGCGTTGAGGAAGGCGGCCGCGACGGCGGCGCCGGTGGCCAGGGACCCCAGGAGAGGCAGGCCGAGGAGGAAGCCGACCAGGCCGACCGCGGCGAACCCGAGCCCGACCGCCTGGGCGAAGCGTGGCGGCGCCGCGTCCTCGGTCTCCCGCGGTGGGCCGAGGCGGGGCCGGACCAGGGTCCCGAAGAGCCACGAGTACGGCGAGCGGGACGGCCCGCCGAGGGCTCCGAGGGCGAAGACCAGCGTCTGGGCCCCCAGCAGGACGACGGCGGGACTCGCGGGCGCGAGCAGCAGCACCGCGGCCAGGACAACGACGGTGAGGGAGGCAGCGAACCGACCTCCCCGGGGGTCGACCTGGGGACGACGGGTGCCCGAGGGCTCCGGGGTGGTGCGGGGGGTACCAGCGGTGATCAGGGACATCAGGATCTTCCAGGGACGAGGGTGTCGGGGGCGAGGGCAGCCCGCCGGACGACCGGCACCGGGCTCGACCGGCGCACGCAGGTGCGGCCGGGAGGCGGTCAGTGGGGTCGGGAGGGTTGCGTCAGGACGCTCGACACAGCGCCGAGTGCACGCGGCAGTGGTCCACTGCGCGGCGCTTGGTCAGCATGGTCGTGAACACAGGTGTCACGGTACGGCCTCGGGCGTACGCCGAGGAACCGGTCGTCTCGTGATGTGGACGCGCGTCCCGTATTTTGGACTGAGGGGTCGTCAGCCGCGCGCTCGGGCTCATCGAAGCCTCGGCCGCACGTGCAGACCGACCTCGGGGTCCACCACCAACTCCTGGCCCGCCGCGATGCCGTCGACCTCCAGGACGGCGTCTGGATCCGCCGAGCGCTTGACCAGCCCCAGGGCGATCGGACCGAGCTCGTGGTGGCGCGCGGAGGTGCCCACGAAGCCGACCGGTCGGCCCTCCAGCACCAGGTCGCTGCCCTGCGGGGGCAGCCGCTCAGCCGAGCCGTCGAGGTGAAGCATGGTCAGGCGACGCGGAGGCCGACCCAGCGTGTGCACCCGGGCCACGGTCTCCTGACCGCGGTAGCAGCCCTTGTCGAGGTGAACCGCTCCCCCGATCCAGCCGGCCTCGTTGGGGATCGTGCGGTGATCGGTGTCCAGCCCGAAGCGAGCCTCCCCCCGCGCGATGCGCAGGGCCTCGAAGGCCCAGGACCCGCAGGCCGGTCCCGCTGCCGCAGCGAAGGCGTCGAGCTCCTCGCGCGGGACGAGCACGTAGCCGGAGTACGGCGCCTCGGGCACGCGGGCCGCGGGACGCCAGACCACGGCGACCTCGCTGGTCACGTCGGCGACCTCCACGCGCATCATGAAGCGCATCCGGTCCAGCCAGGCCACCAACGGCTCAGCCTCGGCGGGCTCGACGTGCGCGGTGAAGGACTCCCCGTCGTCGACGCCGTAGAGCGCGTGCTCGACGTGACCCTGGGGGCTGAGCACGAGGGTCGCGGTGGGCACCCCGGGCGCGAGGTCCGCCAGGTGCTGCGAGGTCAGCGAGTGCAGCCAGGCGAGCCGGTCGGGGCCGGTGACCCGCACGACGTCGCGGTGTGAGAGGTCCACGAAGCCCTCGCCGGCCTCCAGCACCCGTTGCTCGCGGTGGAACGAGCCGTAGTGCGCGGCGACCGGAGCGTCCACGCCGTTGCCGGAGACGGCGTCGGGGAGTCGGAGCAGGGGGCTGCTCATACCGGGGTCACCACTCGGGCGAGCGTGGCCAGGACGGCGTCCTTGCGCGGGGCTCCGCTGGCGCGGGAGACTTCCACGCCCTCGGCGTCGAGGATGAGCGTGGTCGGCGTCCGCAGGACTCCCACCCGTCGGACGAGCACGAGGTGGTCCTCGGCGTCAAGCTCGATGTGCCGTACCCCGGGGACGGTGTCGGCGACGTCGCCCAGGATCCGACGGGTGGCACGACAGGGAGCGCAGAACGCGGAGGAGAATTGCAGGAGGGTGGCCCGCTCCCCCAGCGGCCCCTCGACCACGGTGCCGGAGAGGACGGACCTGGCCACGACCCCCTCCGGTCTCGCGTCGAGCCCGACCGGCGACGTGGCGGCGGCCTCGGTCGACCCGGTGACGTCAGTGGCCTCGGTCGGTACGGCGCGGCCCGGCGCGGGCGGCGCTGCCACCCGCAGGGACCGAGTGCCGCGGAAACGGCCGTCGCGCGAGGCGCGCACCAGGCCGAACGCACCGGAAAACGCCAGTGCGACAGCGAGGATCCAGGCTCCTTGGCTCATAGCCGTCACAACCACGCACACCCGCCGTCCATTCCGTGACCCCGAAGTCCGGTCACGGTCAGGGTCAGCGTCGTGGTCGTCCTCGTCGTCAACGTGGACACCTCAGCCCCCGGCGAAGGGCGGTAGCAGCTCGACGGTGTCCCCGGCGGCGATCTGCACCTGGGTCGGGTCCTGGCTCCCGACCGGCCGGTCGCCGATCAGCACCGAGCAGACCGCGAGTACCGCCGGCAAGCGCTCCCGGTCCCGGTGCCGGTCGCGCACCTCGCTGAGCAGCGCGGCCAAGGAGGTGGTGGTCCGGACGTCCACGACGTCCGACTCGACCCCCGCGGCGGCACGCGCTGCGGCCCAGTAGCGGACCAGCACGGTGCCCGTGGTGAACGTCTCGCTCGCGGAATCGGCCATAACCGATATCCTCCCCTATCGGGCCGGTCGCTTCCCCGCCGCCTGATCACCCCCGTGGTTCAACGGCGAACCAGCGGACCAGACGTCGGGTACCTGCATCCCGGAGACGCCATGAGCGCGATTCTGCTGCTGACCAGCACCACCCAACCGTCCGTCGACGTGCTGCCCGCGTTGGCCCTGCTGCCCCACCAGGTCAAGATCCTGCCCGCCGAAGGCAGCGCCCTGCTCGAGGCGCCCGAGGTCGACCTCGTCCTCGTGGACGGCCGCAAGGAGCTGGCCCACGCCCGCGACCTGTGTCGCCTGATCCGAACCACCGGCTCCCGGAGCCCCGTGCTGATGGTCCTCACCGAGGGCGGCCTGTCGGTCGTCTCCGCGGACTGGGGGATGGACGACGTCCTTCTACACACCGCGGGCCCCGCCGAGGTCGAGGCGCGGCTGCGACTGACGCTGGGGAGGTTGGCCTCCGAACGCGAGGAGGACAACCCCGAGGCGCACATCATCCGCTCCGGCGAGGTCAGCGTGGACGACGCAACCTACACCGCGCAGTTGGGCGGGCGCCCGCTCGACCTGACCTTCAAGGAGTTCGAGCTCCTGAAGTACCTCGTCCAGCACCCGGGGCGCGTCTTCACCCGCGAGCAGCTGCTCCAGGAGGTGTGGGGCTACGACTACTTCGGCGGTACCCGGACGGTCGACGTGCACGTACGACGCCTTCGGGCCAAGCTCGGCCCCGAGAACGAGACCCTGATCGGCACCGTGCGCAACGTGGGCTACCGGTTCGTGCTGCCACCCAGGGAGGTCAGGGCCGAGCGGGAGACCTCCGACCGCTGAGCCGGCAGCCGCGCCGGCGGGAGCGCCGGGACGCGGACGGCGATGCTCAAGATCGGTGGCGGATCGGGTTGTCGTGCTCCCAGGCGCACCTCCTCGCCCATGGCGTCCTCCATCCGCCCCATCCACACGACGAAGCCCAGGCACACCCACGGAAAGACGAGGGCCGAGCCGACCGCGACGATCAGGTCCATCTGCGCTCCTGGGCACTTCTAGGCTGGGGAGTATGACGACGCCCGTACGACGCACCGAGCCGACCGACTTCTCCTGGGCCGACCCGACCGGTGCGGCGGCGGCCGTCCGTGCGGTGAGCGCGGCCGCGACCGAGGCCGACGGTTCCTCGCCGCTCGACGAGGCCGCCCTGCTCGAGCTGCGCCATCGGGGGCTGGCCCGGAGCACCCTGCTCGTCCCCGAGGACGACGCCACCGGCTTCGCCTGGCTGCACGAGGAGGCCCTGGACCTCGTGGTCCATCCCGACCACCGACGGCGTGGACTCGGCGGCCGGCTCCTCGCCGCGGCGCTCGCCCACCTCGCGGACCAGCCCGTCACGGCCTGGTCCCACGGCGACCACACCGGCGCGGCCGTGCTCGCCGGTCGGAACGGCTTCGCGCGAGTCCGGGACCTGTGGGTGATGCGCCTCCCGCTCGGTGCGCAGGGGCCACTCGACACCGACCAGCATGACCTTCCGGCCCTGCCCGCGCCGTCCTCGGGCGTGACGGTCCGCACCTTCGTGCCCGGCCAGGACGAGGACGCCGTGGTGGCGCTGAACGCGGTGGCCTTCGCCGGGCACCCCGAGCAGGGCTCGCTGACCCGGTCCGACCTCGACCAGCGGATCCACGAGGCGTGGTGCGACCCGGCCGGACTCTTCCTGGCCGAGGTCGACGGCGAGCTGCTCGGGTTCCACTGGACCAAGGTGCACCCCGGTGACCCGGGGCACGGGGAGGTCTACGTCGTCGGAGTGTCGCCCCAGGCCCAGGGCCGCGGGCTCGGCGGCCTGCTCACCCTCACCGGCCTGCACCACCTCGCCGCCCTCGGCCTGCCGGAGATCGAGCTCTACGTCGAGTCCGACAACGCCCCGGCCCTCGCCGTCTACCACCGGCTCGGCTTCCGGCACGCCCCCCAGGACACCCACGTGAGCTACCGCCGGGACTGAGCCGGGACCTCGGCGTCGTCAGGCGTCGAGGGCGTCACCGAGCCGGGCCGCGATCTGGGCCACCGCCGCCGGTGAGGACCGGCCCACGCCGACGTTCAGAAACCCGTGCACCAGCCCGGGAGAGCGCTGGAGCCAGACGTCCACCCCCGCGCCCGTTCGATGAACTCGGTGGTCAGGAAGAAGCCGGCTCCGTAGCGCCGCCGGCTCTCGCTCTCCTCGGCCAGGTCGGTGACGGTATAGACGAGCAGCTGGAGACGGCAGGCCACCCCCGCCTCGGCGGCCCGTAGCGCCACCGACGCGGCGAGGTAGCCGCCGGAGGAGTCGACGCCCACGGCGGTCCGCATCGAATCGGCGCCCAGCTCCGTGGCGTTCCCGACGGCCCAGCGGTACGCCGCCCAGGCGTCCTCGACCCCGGCCGGGAAGGGGGCCTCGGGGGCGCGGCGGTAGTCGACCGCGAGCACCTGGACCCGGGCGCCCTCGGCCAGGACCCGGCACAGCGCGTCGTGGGAGTCGAGGTCGCCGTAGACCATCCCGCCTCCGTGGAAGAACACCAGCAGGCCCGCGGGGCCGGTCCGGCCGACCAGAGCGGCCGGGGTGTAGAGCCGCGCCGTCAGCGGCCCCTGGGCCCCTGGCACCTCCAGGTCACTGGGTCTCGAGGTCCAGAGAATCCCCCTCGCGCACCACCGCGGGGCCGGCCAGACGCCGCATCACCGGTCGCGGCAGGCCCATCAGCACCCGCAGGACCCACGTCTCGACCGCTCCGACGGAGGGGAACCGGGGTCGTGGCACGACCGGACAACCTACCGTGACCGTTACCACCTGTGCACCTCGCGGTGGCACGATGGCCGACGTGACCCTGGAAAGCACCGACCGTCCGCTGAGCGTCGTCCCCGAAGAGGTCTTCGACATCGACCCGCCCTACGACGCCACCTCGATGGAGATGCCCGAGGACCGCTTCCTGGAGCGGGAGATGTCCTGGCTGCACTTCAACCTCCGCGTGCTCGAGCTCGCGGAGGACCCGCACACCCCGCTGCTGGAGCGAGCCCGCTTCCTGGCCATCTTCGCCTCGAACCTCGACGAGTTCTTCATGGTCCGCGTGGCGGGGCTCAAGCGCCGCATCGCCGCGGGGGTCGCCGTGCCCTCCGCCTCGGGGCTGATGCCGCGCGACGTCCTCGACGGCATCCAGCGGACCAGCAACGAGCTCATGCAACGCCACGCCGTGCTCTTCGCCGAGCAGATCGTGCCCGCCCTGGCCAAGGAGAACATCCAGCTGGTGCGGTGGGCCGAGCTGACCCGCGACGAGCAGAAGCACTGCAAGAAGCTCTTCCGCGACCGGGTCTTCCCCGTCCTGACCCCGCTCGCGGTCGACCCGGCCCACCCGTTCCCCTACATCTCCGGGCTCTCGCTGAACCTCGCGGTGCTGGTGCGCAACCCCAAGACCGGCAAGGAGCACTTCGCCCGGGTCAAGGTCCCGCCGATCTTCCACCGGTTCGTGGCCGTGGGCGACCAGCGCTTCGTGCCGCTCGAGGACGTGATCGGCGAGCACCTCAAGCGCCTGTTCCCCGGCATGGAGGTGATGGCCACCCACACCTTCCGGGTGACCCGCAACGAGGACCTCGAGGTCGAGGAGGACGACGCCGAGAACCTCCTCGCCGCCCTGGAGAAGGGCCTGCTGCGCCGTCGGTTCGGCCCGCCGGTGCGCCTCGAGGTCGAGGACTCCATGGACGGTCACGTTCTCGAGCTGCTCGTCTCCGAGCTGGGGGTCTCCGAGTCGGAGGTCGTCCGGCTGCCCGGGCCGCTGGACCTTCGCGGCCTCAACGACATCGCGGACCTCGACCGGGCCGAGCTGAAGTACCCGGCCTTCGTTCCGTCGACGCACTCCCACCTGGCTCCCGTGGAGTCGGCCTCGCCGGTCGACGTCTTCGGTGCCCTGTCCCGCAACGACGTCCTCCTGCACCACCCCTACGACTCGTTCGCCACCTCCGTGCAGCGCTTCATCGAGCAGGCCGCCGCGGATCCGCAGGTGCTCGCCATCAAGCAGACGCTCTACCGCACCTCCGGCGACTCGCCGATCATCGATGCCCTCGTCGACGCGGCGGAGTCCGGCAAGCAGGTGATGGTCCTCGTCGAGCTCAAGGCCCGCTTCGACGAGCAGGCCAACATCGCCTGGGCGCGCCAGCTCGAGCACGCCGGCTGCCACGTGGTGTACGGCCTGATCGGGCTCAAGACGCACTGCAAGCTGGCCATGGTCGTCCGCGACGAGCCCGACGGCATCCGCCGCTACGTGCACCTCGGCACCGGCAACTACAACCCCAAGACCGCCCGGCTGTACGAGGACTTCGGCCTGCTGACCACCCACGAGGGCATCGGGGAAGACGTCGCCCACCTGTTCAACAACCTCTCCGGCTTCTCCCGCAACGCGACCTACGAGACGTTGCTGGTGGCCCCCGACTCGGTCCGCGACGGTCTCATCGAGCGCATCGAGACCGAGATCGAGCATCATCAGGCCGGGCGGCCGGCGAAGGTGCGGATCAAGGCCAACTCAGTGGTCGACGAGGCCACCATCGACGCGCTCTACCGCGCCTCCCAGGCGGGCGTGGAGGTCGAGCTGCTGACCCGCGGAATCTGCACGCTGCGCCCCGGGATGGCCGGGCTGTCCGAGACGATCAAGGTGCGCTCGATCCTGGGCCGCTTCCTCGAGCACAGCCGGGTCTTCTGGTTCGAGAACGGCGGCAGCCCCCAGGCGTGGATCGGGTCGGCCGACCTCATGCACCGCAACCTCGACCGCCGCGTCGAGTGCCTGGTCTCGCTGCCCGACCCCAAGCTCGTCGAGGACGTCCGGGCGCTCCTCGACCTGGCCTTCGACGAGGGCACCTCGTCGTGGTGGCTCGACCAGGACGGCACCTGGACCCGGCACCACCTCGACGAGGACGGCGAGCCGCTGCGCGACCTGCAGGCCACCCTGACCGCCACGAAGCGCCGACGACGGACGTCCACGTCGACCTGAGCCGCGGGGATGTGAGACTGGTCCGGTGGACACACCGGACGTCGTCGCGGCGGGAGCCGTCGTATCGCAGCCCGGACCGCGGGTGCTGCTCGTGCACCGCCCCAAGTACGACGACTGGTCCTTCCCCAAGGGCAAGCTGGACCCGGGCGAGCACATGCTCGGCGCCGCGGTCCGCGAGGTGGAGGAGGAGACCGGGCTGACCGTCCGGCTCGGTCCGCCGCTGAGCGACCAGCACTACCAGACCGGCGACAGCCGCTCGCGTCACAAGGTCGTGCACTACTGGGTCGCGCGCCCCGTGGGTGACCCCGACCTGTCGACGTACGCCACCAACAGCGAGATCGACGCCCTGGCCTGGGTGCCGGTCGAGGAGGCCTGCGAGCAGCTGACCTACCCGCACGACCGGGACACGCTGGCGGAGTACCTCGCGGTCCGACGTCGCTCCACCCCGCTGATCGTGCTGCGGCACGGCGAGGCCCACGGCCGGTCCCTGACCGCGGCGGGCCGGGAGCAGGCCGAGAGCCTGGTGCCGATGCTGGCGGCGTACGGCGTGCAGCGGATCCTCAGCTCGAGCCGTCGGCGTTGCTGGTCGACGCTGTCCCCGTTCTCCGAGGCCCACGACGTGGACCTGGAGGTCACCGACGTGCTGCGCGAGGGCGCCAGCCGCAAGCAGGTGCCCCTGGTCGTCGAGGACCTGATGCGCTCGCGCGTGCCGACCGTGCTGTGCGCCGACGCCACGGTGACGGGAGTGGTGATGCGTGCGCTGGGCCTGCCTGCTCGCCCCCTGGACACCGCCGAGATGCTGGTCGCCCACCACCGTCGTGCCGAGGTCGTGGCCATCGAGCTGCACCGGCCCTGACCTGCAAGAACGCGCTCGGATCGAGCTCGTTCATGTGACGTCCATCTCAGGTCTGGCCCAGGGCCTCCACCCGGGTGGGCAGCGTTCACCCTCCGTTCACCCAGCTCCGCCGATCAGGACACCTCGACTCCCTAGCGTGTGCGTCGTAAGCGTTCCATTCGTGTGACCACAGCAATCACAGGAGCTCCAGTGACCAACACGTCCTTCCGCCGGATCGCGGCCCCCCCGGCCGTCCTGGCCCTCGGTCTGAGCCTGGCCGCCTGCGGCGCCGCCAACGAGGAGCCCGCTCCCAGCGGCGACGGCGCCGACAGCGGCAGCGGCCTGAGCGGCACCCTCAACGGCGGCGGCGCGAGCTCGCAGGAGGCGGCCCAGAACGCCTGGCGTGCCGCCTTCCAGCAGGCCAACCCCGACGTCACCGTGAACTACGACCCGATCGGGTCCGGCGGTGGCCGCGAGCAGTTCATCTCCGGCGGCTACCCCTTCGCCGGCTCCGACTCCTACCTGACCGACGACGACGGCGAGCTGAGCAAGGCCGCCGAGCGCTGCGACGGCGACGCCCCCATCGAGGTCCCGGGCTACGTCTCCCCGATCGCGGTCATCTACAACCTCGACGGCGTCGAGGACCTACAGCTCTCCCCCGCCACCCTGGCCGGCATCTTCGCCGGGGACATCACCAGCTGGGACGACCAGGCCATCGCCGCGGACAACCCCGACGCGACGCTCCCCGCCGAGCCGATCAACGCCGTGCACCGCTCGGACGAGTCCGGGACGACCGGCAACTTCACCAACTACCTGACTACCGTCGCCCCAGACGCCTGGACCTACGGCGAGATCGAGGACTGGCCGGTCAAGGGCGGCGAGGGCGGCAACGGCACCTCGGGCGTCGTCTCGGCCGTGACCAAGTCCAAGAACTCGATCGGGTACGCCGACGCCAGCCAGGCCGCCGACCTCGGTCTGGCCAAGGTCGGCGTGGGCTCGGACTTCGTCGGCCCCGATGCCGCGGCCGCGGCGAAGATCTTCGAGGTCTCGCCCCAGGTCGAGAACCGCGAGCCGGTCGAGATGGTCTACGACCTCGACTACAAGACCGAGGAGTCCGGAACCTACCCGATCGTGCTGACCTCGTACCTGATCGCCTGCCAGAACTACGCCGACCAGGCCGAGGGCGACCTGGTCAAGGCCTACCTGACCTACATCGTCAGCGCCGACGGCCAGCAGGCGGCGGCGGACAACGCCGGCTCCGCTCCGCTGCCGGCGTCGGTGATCGAGAAGGCCGACAGCATCATCAGCGGCATCACCGTCGGCTGAGGTCGCATACTGAGGGCACGATCTCGGGGTCCGTGTCGCACAGCCACGGCTGTGGGGACGCGGACCCCGAGTTTGCTCGGGGGACGAGCAGCCGGATTCAATTGATCATCGCGGATGATCCGCACCGTTCGTGGGAGGGACGCACGTGGCAGTGACCGAGGCGGCGCCGCCGCACCAGGCCAGACGGCGGGGAGACGTGATCTTCTCGACGCTGGCCCGCGCCTCCGGCATCTTGATCCTGGTCGCGCTGGCCGGGGTGGGAATCTTCCTCACCCTCGAGGGTGCCCCGGCCCTGACCGCACCCCCCTCGGCCATCGAGGGCGACGCCAACATCGTGCTCTACGTGTGGCCGCTGCTCTACGGCACGCTGCTGGCGGCGGTGCTGGCCATGATCATCGCGACCCCGCTGGCCATCGGGGTCGCGCTGGTCATCTCGCACTTCGCCCCGCGGCGCTTCTCCAAGACCCTGGGCTACGCCATCGACCTGCTGGCCGCGGTGCCCTCGGTGGTCTACGGGCTGTGGGGCATCGACTTCCTCGGCACCCGGGTGATCGGCTTCTACGGCTGGCTCGAGGACAACCTGGGCTTTCTGCCCTTCTTCGCCGGTCCGGCCACCTCGGGGCGGACCATCCTCACCGCCGCGATCGTGCTGGCCGTGATGGCCCTGCCCATCATCACCGCGGTGACCCGCGAGGTCTTCGCGCAGACGCCGTCGCTGCACCAGGAGGCCGCGCTCGCCCTGGGCGCCACTCGCTGGGAGATGATCCGGATGACGGTCTTCCCCTACGCCCGCTCCGGGATGATCTCCGCGACCATGCTCGGGCTGGGCCGTGCCCTGGGCGAGACGATGGCGGTGGCGATGGTCCTCTCGGCGACCGGGGTCATTACGCTGAACCTGATCTCCACCACGAACCCCTCCACGATCGCGGCGAACATCGCGCTGAACTTCGGCGAGGCCTCCGGCCTGAAGATCAACGTGCTGATCTTCAGCGGGCTGGTCCTCTTCGTGGTCACCTTCGCGGTCAACTTCCTCGGTCGCACGATCGCCGCTCGCGGCGTCAAGGGAGAGCGCTGATGAGCACAGACACCCCCGTCCGGCCGGAGACCTCCCGCGCCGACCAGCCGATGACCCACCCGGTCCTGCCCCGCTGGGCGCCGGGCCTGGTCGCGGTCGTCTCCCTGGCCGCCTCGACGCTGGCCGGGCTCACCCTGGGCTGGGGCCCCTTCGCCATCGGGCTGGTCGCCGTCATCCTCTTCGCCGTCGCGTGGCCGAGCTGGACCCGCGTGGTCGAGAGCGGCCGGGCCGCCACAGACAACCTGGTCACCACCTTGGTGTGGTCGGCCTTCGGCCTGGCCATGATCCCGCTGGTGACGCTGGCCTACGCGGTCATCTCCAAGGGCAGCGGCGTCATCTCGGCCCAGTTCTTCACCTACTCGATGCGCAACGTGATCGGTGAGGGTGGCGGCATCTACCACGCCATCATCGGCACGCTGATCATCACCGCGTGGGCCGCCGTGATCTCGATCCCGGTCGGCATCATGGCCGCGATCTACCTGGTGGAGTACGGCGAGAACGGCCGGCTGGCCCGCGCACTGACCTTCCTGGTCGACGTGATGACCGGCATCCCCTCGATCGTGGCCGGCCTGTTCGCCTACAGTCTCTTCCGGCTGATCTTCGGGCCGGGGGTGCGGA
Source organism: Propionibacteriales bacterium (assembly GCA_038199935.1). Lineage (GTDB taxonomy): Bacteria > Actinomycetota > Actinomycetes > Propionibacteriales > Nocardioidaceae > Nocardioides_B. Next base: position 12,375 of record JBBPYL010000001.1, read on the forward strand.
TGGGCATCGGAGGCTCCATCGCCCTGTCGATCCTGATGATCCCGATCGTGGTCCGGGCGGCGGAGGAGATGCTCAAGCTGGTCCCCGACGAGCTCCGCGAGGCGGCGTACGCCCTGGGCGTCCCGAAGTGGCGCACGGTGACCAAGGTGGTGCTGCCGACGGCCCTCGCCGGTATCGTCACCGGCGTGATGCTGGCGATCGCCCGGGTGGCCGGGGAGACCGCGCCGCTGCTGATCATCGCCGGGGACACCGACTCGGTGAACTTCAACGCCTTCTCCGAGCGGATGGCGACCCTGCCGGTGTTCATCTTCTACAGCTACACCCAGCCCGGCGTGCCGCCCCAGTACGGCCAGGACCGGGCTTGGGGTGCCGCGCTGGTGCTGATCTCTATCGTGATGATCCTCAACCTCGTGGCCCGGTGGATCAGCACGTTCTTCTCCCCCAAGTCCGGCCGTTGAGCCCCACGGAAACGAGAACTCACTCCCATGGCTAAGAGCATCGACGTCTCCGACCTCGACATCTACTACGGCGACTTCAAGGCCGTCGAAGGCGTGTCGATGACGATCACGGCCCGCTCGGTCACCGCCCTGATCGGCCCCTCCGGCTGCGGCAAGTCCACCTTCCTGCGCTCGCTGAACCGGATGCACGAGGTCATCCCCGGCGCGCGCGTCGAGGGCAAGATCGTGATGGACGGACAGAACATGTACGACCCGGACGTCGACCCGGTGCAGGTGCGCCGCAGCGTCGGGATGGTCTTCCAGCGGCCGAACCCGTTCCCGACGATGACCATCTACGACAACGTCCTGGCCGGCAACCGGCTGAACGCCAAGCGGATGTCCAAGTCGGAGTCCGACGCGATCGTGGAGCGGTCGCTGACCGGGGCGAACCTGTGGGGCGAGGTCAAGGACCGGCTGAACAAGCCCGGCTCGAGCCTGTCCGGTGGGCAGCAGCAGCGGCTGTGCATCGCCCGGGCCATCGCGGTGGAGCCGCAGGTCCTGCTGATGGACGAGCCCTGCTCCGCCCTGGACCCCATCTCGACCTCGGCCATCGAGGACTTGATCCACGACCTCAAGGCCGAGTACACGATCGTGATCGTCACCCACAACATGCAGCAGGCGGCCCGGGTCTCGGAGGACACCGGCTTCTTCAACCTCGCCGGCGCCGGGCAGCCGGGGCGGCTGGTCGAGATGAACCAGACCAAGAAGATCTTCTCCAACCCCGACGAGCCGGCCACCGAGGCCTACATCTCCGGCCGCTTCGGCTGAGCCTGCGCGCAGGCGGAGGCCAGGGTCCGTCGGGTCGACGTTCAGGGGAGTCCGAGAAGAGCGCGGAAGACCCAGTAGACCAGGGCCGCGACCGCACCGGCCGCGGGGAAGGTCAGCACCCAGGCGGCCAGGATCGAGCGGGCCACCCCCCACCGCACCGCGGAGAGCCGCTTGGTGGCGCCGGCGCCCATCACCGCGGAGGTGATGGTGTGCGTGGTCGAGATGGGCGCCTCGAACACGAACGCCGTGGTGTAGAGCACCGAGGCGGCCACGCTCTCGGCCGCGAAGCCCCGGGCCGGGTCCAGCGCGATGATCCGCCGGCCCAGCGTCCGCATAATCCGCCAACCGCCGGAGTAGGTGCCGAGCGAGATCGCGGAGGCGGCGACCAGAATGACCCACACCGGCAGGTCGTCGTCGGCGCTGACGTAGCCGCCGGTGAGCAGGGCCAGGAAAATCACGCCCATCGTCTTCTGGGCGTCCTGGAGTCCGTGGCCCAGCGCCATCGCGGCGGCCGAGACGGTCTGCGCGAGCCGGAAGCCGCGGTTGACCCGATGCGGGTTGGCCCGGCGCAGCGCCCACATGATCCCGAGCATCACCACGAAGGCCGCCGCGAAGCCGAACAGCGGAGAGGCCACCATCGGGATCACGATCTTGGCCACGATGACGTCCCACTTGACCAGCGTCCCAGAGGCGACGGCGGCACCGACCAGTCCTCCGATCAACGCATGCGAGGAGGAGGACGGGAGTCCGAAGTACCAGGTGAGCAGGTTCCACGAGATGGCGCCGACCAGTCCGGCCATCACCACGACAAGCCCGTGGGTGCCGGCCTCGGGCTGGATCACCTTGCCGACCGTGTCCGCGACCTCCTGGCCGAGGAAGGCGCCGACGAAGTTCATTACCGCAGCCATCACCAGCGCGACCCGTGGGGTCAGCGCCCGGGTCGAGACCGAGGTCGCGATGGCGTTCGCCGCGTCGTGGAAGCCGTTGGTGTAGTCGAAGATCAGGGCGACCAGGACGACCGCGACGACGATCGCCAGGTCCATCCTCAGGACTCCTTGACGGCGATCTGCTCGACGATGTTCGCGACCTTCTCGAACGCGTCGACCGCCTCTTCGAGGGCGTCGACGACGCCCTTGAGCTTGAGCACCTGCAGGGCTTTGAACTGTCCGCTGAAGAGCAGGGCCAGGATCTGCCGGTAGGACTGGTCGCCGGCGTTCTCGAGGCGGTTGATCTCGATCCAGTACTCGTCAAGGTTCTTCATCGTCCGCAGCCGCGGCACCCCGTCGAGGGTGAGGTCGGCGCAGCGCACGATGACCTCGACCTGCTCGGCGACCTGGACGGGCAGCTCGGTGACCTGGTAGAGCAGGACGAGGTCGACCGCCTCCTCCATCGCGTCCATGACGTCGTCGAGGCCCGAGGCGAGGGAGTAGATGTCCTCGCGGTCGAACGGGGTCACGAAGGTGGTGTTGACCCGCCGCACGATCTCGTGGGTGGTCTCGTCGCAGGCGTGCTCGGCCTCGCGCATCCGTTCGGCGACCTCGGCGCGGTCACTGCCCTCGACAAGCATCTCGGTCAGCAGCGAGGCGCCGACGACGAGGTGCCGAGCGGAGTCGGCAAGGAGGTCGTAGAACGAGGTGTCGGTGGGACGGAAACGCAGGGCCACGACGTGCTCCTCGGTAGCGGGCGATCAGCCTGCCACATGCTAGAGCCAGGCTGGACCCGCTGCGCAGCGGGCTATGCCGGCGCCGTCAGCTCTCGCGCGAGCTCTGCGTGGGGATGGTCGCCACGCCCAGCAGCGTGTCGACGTCGTGCTGGTCCAGCGGAGAGTCGGACTCGCTGGCCGCGATGATCAGGTTGGTGGTCAACTCGACCTCGGCCAGCAGCTCTGAGTCCTCGAGGCCGACGTTCAACGGGTCGTCCACGACGTCGCTCCCTCCATGTACCGAGACCATGTGTGACGACCTTCCGTGAGAGCAACTCCTAGGCTCTCCATTCTGGCCGAACTCTGTCTGACTACCATAGTCACTTCGGGGGAAACGAAAGGCCCCGACAGTCACCTGTCGGGGCCTTCCTTACGGCCTGATTGGGCTAGTGCCCGGAAAGATCAGACTGCGCGAACGTTCTCCGCCTGGGGACCCTTGGGGCCCTGGGTGACGTCGAACTCGACCTTCTGGTTCTCATCGAGGGACTTGTAGCCCTGCGACTGGATGGCCGAGTAGTGCACGAAGACGTCGTCGCCGCCGTCCTCCTGCGCAATGAAGCCGAAACCCTTCTCGGCGTTGAACCACTTAACGGTGCCCTGAGCCATGCTGACTTACTCCTACGTGAGGGGCTGGGAACCGCCACATCGGCGGCCCCGCGACAGGTGCTGGTGAAACGCCGTGACCCCTCAAGCAATGACTCAAGAGAAAACGCCGTCGGATCACAAAAACTCCGCGGCCATGACCTGTGGAACTCTGCACCTGTTGCTGCGCCCCACAGTAGCAATCATTCGCCGCTGTGCCGAGTCACCGTCCACTGTCGTGGTCCCCGGGGTGTCGTGGGTCGCCTTTCGGGAGTCGGTTCCGGGCGCGTGCTCAGGTGCGTCGACGGGCTACTCGCAGGCCACGCCGCGCGCTGCGGCCACGGGTACGCCGGGCGCGGCGTGCGGCGCTGCGGGCCATGTCCGCCGCGCCGATGAAACCCGCCTCGGGTCCGAGCGACGCGGCGACGATCGCCGGCTGCGCGCGGTGGCCCCGTCCGACCAGCGAGCGGGCGAAGGCCTCCCGAGTCGGGCCCAGCAGCAGCTGCCCGGCCGCGGAGACCCCGCCGCCGACGATGATGCAGCCTGGGTCGAAGGCGGCGGCCATCCCGGCGAGGCCGACGCCGAGCCAGCGGCCGATGTCCTCGATCAGCTCCACCGACAGCGGGTCCCCCTCCCGGGCGCAGGCGGTGACCAGTTGACCGGTCAGCCGGGCCGGGTCGTCGCCGACGACGGCCGTCAGTCTCTGCGCGCGCGGCGAGCCGGCCGCGATCAGCTCACGAGCCTCGCGGACCAGGGCGTTGCCGGAGGCGTACTGCTCCCAGCAGCCGCGATTGCCGCACGGACAGCGGTGGCCGCCCTCGACGACCTGGATGTGCCCGAACTCCCCGGCCATCCCGTGTGCCCCTCGGAAGACCCGGTGGTCGAGGACCAGAGCCCCGCCGATCCCGGTTCCCAGGGTCACGCAGAGGACGTAGCGGTGATCGACGCCCGCCCCGAACCGGCTCTCGGCCAGGGCTGCGGCGTTCGCGTCGTTGTCCACCACCACCGGGAGCCGAATCCGATCGGCCACCGCGGCCCGCAGCGGCTCGTCCCGCCAGGCCAGGTGCGGGGAGAAGGTGACGACGGAGCGGGTGACGTCGACGAAGCCGGCGGCGCCGATGCCGACCGCGGCCACGTCGTGGTCGACGGTGAAGGCAGCCACGACGTCGGCGATCGTGTCCTCGACGGCCTGCACGCTCCGGCCCGGAGTGACCCGCAGCTGCGTGCTCAGCACGGTGCCCGCGCTGTCCACCACCCCGGCCAAGATCTTGGAGCCGCCGATGTCGATGCCGACGGTCAACGGGTCCCAACGGCCCCGGAGGGAACGGCGGGAGGGGGCCTCGGACACGGCGCTCAGCCTACGGCGCCGCCCCGCCGCGCCTGGCCCCCTCTCCGTCTCCGCGACCGCCACAACTGCCCACAGCCACCACTCTGGTAGGCGGGCGCGCCGGGCGAGGGGTCAGCGACGCGACTTGCGCATGGTCTTCAGCCCGATCAGCCGGGTGACCACCATGGCGATGTAGAAGATGCCGGCCGCCTGCTCGAGCATGACCACGCTCCGCGCGTGCCCCTTGATCGGGGAGATGTCGGAGAGCCCGACCCCGGAGAGGGTGGTGAAGGAGAGGTAGAGGATCTCTGTCCACGACCGCTGCCCCTGGGGGTCCACCGCCGCGGTGAAGCTGCCGGGCTCGATGGCCTGAACGACGATGTAGGCGTAGGCGAAGCTCCAGGCGACCAGCGTGAAGGCCGCACCGATGGCGAAGAGCTCGTCCTGGGTGACCTCGCTGTCGTGGAGCATGTAGCGCAACATGCTGACCGCGGCGTAGAAGTAGAGCGCGGCCTCGAAGCCGGCGCTGACCGGCGCCAGCGTGTCGTCGTCGGTCACCACCTGGAACACGAGCAGACACAGGGCCGGCGCGGCCAGGGTGACGGCGACCCACCACAGGGCCGGGGTCGCGCGTACGGCCCGTACCGCGAGGACAAGCACCACGAGGCCGAAGACCGCCAACAGTGACTTGCCCGCGACGCTCTCCTCCATGAAGGGGTAGAGCAGGACCCCGAGGAGCTGGGCGATGAGCAGCGACGCACACGGAGTGTCGCGGAGGAAGCGCACGACGAGCATGCGGGCGAGGTTAGCCCAAAGACCCGAACCACAAATCCTCACATTGGGCGGGCTGACGGGGAGTACGCGCCTTTCCAGCGCCCTCGACGCCAGCGTCAGGGTGGGTTGAGCGGGGGGAGCCCCGCGGCCATCTGCGCGTCCAGCCGCTTGGCTAGGCTGCAGCGGCACGGAACGTTCCCCCCGGGCTAGCCCGTCTTGCTCGCAGGGTTCTTTGCGTACGCGGGCCTCTAGCTCAACTGGCAGAGCAGCGGACTTTTAATCCGCGGGTTGTGGGTTCGAACCCCACGGGGCCCACACGTCACCACGTCGCCGAGCGACGCGGGGGTGCAGACCGAACCCGGCAGACTGGGCCGATGCGCGCGATCAACCTGGCGGTGCGCTCCTCCTCGAGCTGGCGGTTTTCGCGAGTTTCGCGGTCTGGGGCTGGCATGTCGGCAGCGCCGTCAACACCCTCACCGGCGCCGCACTGACCGTCCTGGCCCCGACCGCAGCGATCATCTTCGGTCGGCGTACCTCCTCGGCCAGGGTGGCGATCCGGGCGTAGCCGGCGAAGGCGAAGAAGAGCAGTCCCGCCGCCTCGAGGACGCTGCCCGGGCCGCCGGTCATCGGCAGCGGGTCAGGGTCGGTCGTCGGGCCCAGCGTCCAGATGAGTCCCGCGAACCCGACCAGGACCGTCGCGGTCACCGCGAAGAGCACCCGCGTCACCCCGCGCAGGTTGGCCAGCGTCAGGAGCCCGACCGCGGCCGGCGGCAGCGCCGCGCTGACTCCAGCCACCGACGGGGACGGCGTACGCGGCGAAGGCCATCGCCATCGCCGCACACGGCGCCGTCTTGCCCACCACGAAGCCCCAACCGGCCAGCAAGCCCCACCACGGGCCGAGCACGACCCGGTCGGCGAGGTAGGTCCCTCCCGAGGACGGGTGCACGGCGGCCAGCCGGGCCGAGGCCGCCGCGTTGCAGAAGGCGATCACTGCCGCGAGGCCGAGCCCGACGAGCAGCCCCCGCCCCGCTCGCGTTCAGCGTCCCGAGCGGACGTGGCATGAACCAGACGTGGAAGTGCGACGCGCCGTCGCCCCAACGGTAGAGGTGCACCCGGCCCACGTCGCCCCTCGCCATCAGCGCGGCCTCCACCCGTGCACAGCGGGCCGAAGCTCGCCTGGGCCTCGGCGGGAAGGTCGGCCAGCGAGTACACGTGCACCTTCGAGGCCGCCCAGACGGTCCCGGGCAGGCTCCCCCCGGTCGGCGGGTGGACGGTCCAGTGCTCGTCCTCCCACACCGTGGCGAGGGTGTCCCGAGCACACCCCGCAGGAAGGGCCGCCGGGCTCGCCCCGCCGTGGCGGCTCGGGAACTACCCGCGCCGCGGGTGCGAGGGGGACGTGGGGCTCGGCGTAGGGCAGGTCACGGTGAGTCTCCTGGGTCGGGTCCGTCCCAGGGTGCGACGCTCGTCAGCGGCTCCGGTTGATCTCGGTTGCGCTCTTCCCACGGCGCGGCAGGCGCCGGCACGTCGTCGATCAGCCGACAGCAACCATCGACGACGTCTGAGCGTCTCTCTGGGGAAGGGCAACCACAGCGACGCGAAGGAGGCAGGTCCATGGCGGACAAGACGGCCGTGCGGGACGCCGAGTTCACCGAGTGGCTGGCAGCACGCCAACCCTCGCTCCTGCGCACGGCCTACTTCCTCAGCGGCGACCTCGCCCAGGCCGAGGACGTGCTCCAGGCCTCCCTGGTCAAGCTGTACCGCTCCTGGGATCGCGTGCGCCAACGCGACTCGGTCGACGCCTACATGCACCGGAACATCGTCAACGAGAACAACTCGCTGCGGCGCCGCGGGTGGCGCAGGAACGAGTACGTCAGCGACCAGCTCCCCGAGCGCGAGCCGGAGGCGATCACGTTGGCCACCATCTCCTCCCCCAGCGAGGTGCTCGTCCTGGTCAACGCCGTGATCGGCACCGACTGCGCGAACGGAGGGTGTCGGGTCCTGGTCAGCAAGGACAACGTGACCACCACCGAGGTGACCGCCGACGGGGTGCGCGACCTCCCCACCTCACGGACGATCAGCGTCAGTGACGTCAGCCCCGGTGGGGAGTTGTGGGCGGTCTCGTTCGCGGTCGGCGACGGGGGCCAGTACGGCTGCGTCGGGCTGGTCGACGGCACGACCGGCAAGGTGAGCGTCCTCGACCAGGATCTCTGCCCGGTGGGGACCCACAAGCCCGCGAACGGGAAGGTCATCTCCATGGCGACCTGGGCCGACGACACCCACGTCCTCGCGGTGGTGGTCGGGCTGCAGGACAACCGGTGGACGGTGGTCCGGGTCGGCCTCGGCGGGCAGGATCCCGAGGTCATCGCCGGCCCCGTGGCGGGAGTCAACGCCGAGATGGGTCGGGAGTTCCTGCCCTCGCTGTGACGTGCCGCGGCGGGGTCTTGCAACCGCAGCGATGATTTTGCTGCCACCACCCGGTCCGCACACTGCCACCCGACCGCCGACCGAGGAGTCACCATGGCCAGCAACCTGAACCCCTACCTGTCCTTCCAGACCGAGGCGAGGGCGGCGATGGAGCTGTACCGGTCCGTCTTCGGCGGTGAGCTCACGACCACCTCGTTCGCCGAGGCCCACCTCAGCGAGGACCCGGCGGAGGCCGAGAAGCTCATGCACGCTCAGCTGGTGACGCCGAACGGCTTCACGCTGATGGCCTCGGACACCCCCGCCGGCGTGGGGCACACCCCGGGCGGGACGATCTCGATCTCGCTCAGCGGGGACGACGCCGACGAGCTGCGCGGCTACTGGGCGGGGTTGAGCGCGGAGGGCACCATCACCCTCCCGCTCGAGCTGGCCCCCTGGGGCGACTGGTTCGGAATGTGCGTGGACCCCTTCGGCGTGAGCTGGATGGTCAACATCCTCGGCACCCCCTCCACCGACTAGCGGACGGCGGCACCGGCCCCCGCGTCCGGTCAGCGGCTGCTCAGCGGCTGGGCAGGTCTAGGGCGGCCAGGGTCGCCGCGGCCTCCTGGGCGTAGAGGTCCTCCGGGACATGCACCACCCGGCCCAGCACATCCGCCATCCAGGCCAGGTCCCGCGGTGCTCCGCCGTCCGCCTCCTCCGCCGAGGGATCCGAGGCGTCAGCACGAGAGGCGGTGAGGTTCGAGGCGAAGATGCCAGCCGCCGACCGGGGCAGGAAGTCCTCGTAGACGATCGGCTCCGGCCGCAGCACGCCCGCCCGGACCAGCGCGGTCACGTCGCCGCCGGACCGGGCGGTCGCGGCCTCGTGCGAGGTGACTTCGTCGTCGACGGTGTAGGTGAAGAAGCCCAGCCCAGCCAGGCACAGCTCGCGCTCGGTGGCCGGCATCCCGCTCGCCCACACCCGGGCCGCGACCTCGGCGCGCGGGAGGGAGGGGTCCTGCGCGGTACGACGGTCCACCTCGCCGACGAGCGTGTCGTAGTGCCCGCGTCCGGCCGGGGTCAGCGCGATGCCCCGCGCCTCCACCTCGCCGAAGCGCACCCGCAGGGAGCCGGTGCGGACCTCCCCGTCGTTCTCCACGAAGGTCCGCGGCTCGGCTAGCGCCCGGAAGGAGGTCTGCCGCAGCAGCACGTCTGGCCCCTCCCAGGCCGGCGGACCCTGGATCTCGTCGATCATCTCGATCCCCCGGGCCTGCATCGAGGCGTAGAGGTCGTCGATGTCCAGCACCCGCGGGGTCAGGTGATTCAGGTGGGTGCTGCGGACTCCCCCGATGTCGGCCGCGACGCCGGAGACGCGCTCCAGCTCGGAGTACCAGGCCCGGTCGACCGGCTGCGCCGACAGCGCGAAGGACCCCACCGCGAGCTCCAGGTAGCGCTCCGCGTCCGGCGCGGCCAGCTCACCGTGGGCCACCGCGCGGTCGGCCAGCACCAGCAGCTCGGGCGGGAACAACGACCGGGCGGCGAGGAAGGCGCGGAGCCGGGTGCTGAGGTCGGCGTCGAAGAAGCGTCGGTCCTCAGGCACGAGGACAGAGGTGAACACCCGGAACGGGTTCGCCGCCAGCTCCTCGCGCTCGCGGGGCCGGAAGGCCGTGGAGACCACCGGGACCGGGGCGGGTGCGGTGTCGCGGAGGTCGTAGAAGCCGCAGGGCTCCATTCCCAGCGCCGCGAAGACCCGGGCCACCTGGGCCAGCTCGGCCGGCGAGCCGACCCGGATCGCCCCGTGCCGCTCCGCGGTGACCCGCGCGATGCTGCCGAGCCGCTCAGCCTCCGCGCCGTCCCGGTCCAGCACCCGCTGGTTCACGCCGGAGGCGACCTCGACGAGCGTCCCGTACACCGGCACCTCGGCGGCGTACAAGCGGGACAGCCGGGCCGCGAAGCGCGCCCGCAGCGTGGTCATCCCGACCGGCTGGGACTGTCCCATCGTCGCCGTCCCCCTCTCCTGGTTCCCCGAGTCCCTCAGTCCCCGAGTACCTGTCTCCCTGAGTCCTCAGATGGTGAAGTCGACGCCCTGGGCCAGCGGCAGCTCGCCGGAGAAGTTGACCGTGTTCGTGGCCCGACGCATGTACGAGCGCCACGCGTCCGAGCCGGACTCGCGTCCTCCGCCGGTCTCCTTCTCGCCGCCGAACGCGCCGCCGATCTCCGCCCCGGAGGTGCCGATGTTGACGTTCACGATCCCGCAGTCCGAGCCCTCGACGCAGAGGAACCGCTCGGCCTCGGCCTGGTCGGAGGTGAAGACGCTCGAGGACAGCCCCTGGGGCACCGCGTTGTTCAGGGCGATCGCCTCGTCGAAGTCGTCGTAGGGCAGCACGTAGAGCAGGGGCGCGAACGTCTCCCGGCGTACGACGTCGGTCTGCTCCTCGATCCGGACGAGCGCGGGCCGGGCGTAGAACGCGTGCGGGGCCTGCTCCTCCAGCTCGCGGCCGCCACCGGCGACCAGCGTGCCGCCGTCCGCGGTGGCTTCCTGGACCGATTGGTGCATCCCCTCGTAGGCCGTGCCCGCGATGAGCGGGCCGACCAGGGTGCCCTGCGCCATCGGGTTCCCGACCGGGAGCCGCTCGTAGGCCGAGGCCAACCGCTCGGTCAGCTCCTCGACGACGCTGCGGTGGGCGATGACGCGGCGCATCGTGGTGCAGCGCTGGCCTGCGGTCCCCGCCGCGGAGAAGACCACCCCGCGGGTGGTCAGGTCGAGATCGGCGGTGGGGCTGACCACCGCGGCGTTGTTTCCGCCGAGCTCGAGCAGCGACCGCCCGAACCGGTCGGCCACACGGGGGCCGACGGCGCGGCCCATCCGGGTCGAACCGGTGGCGCTGAGCAGGGCGACGCCGGCGTGGTCGACCAACGCAGCCCCCGCGTCCGGGCCGCCGAGCAGGACCTGGCTCAGGTGCTCGGGGGCGCCGCACTCGACGATCGCCCGGCCCAGCAGGGCGTCGGAGGCCAGCGCGGTGAGCGGGGTGAGCTCGGAGGGCTTCCAGATGACCGGGTCTCCGCAGACCAGGGCGATCGCGGTGTTCCACGACCAGACGGCGGCGGGGAAGTTGAAGGCGCTGATCACGCCGACCACGCCGAGCGGGTGCCAGGTCTCCATCAGCCGGTGGCCGGGCCGCTCGGAGGGCATCGTGCGGCCGTAGAGTTGGCGGGACAGCCCGACGGCGAAGTCGCAGATATCGACCATCTCCTGGACCTCGCCGCGAGCCTCGGAGGTGACCTTGCCGGCCTCGAGGCTGATCAGCGTGGCCAGGTCGTCCTTGTGCTCGGCCAGCAGCTCGCCGAGACGCTTGACCAGTGCGCCCCGGGCGGGCGCCGGCACGCGGCGCCAGCGCCCGAAGGCGTCCTGCGCCCGCTGGACGGCCTCGTCGACGGCTGCACTCTCCACCCAGGTCAGGTCGACGAGCCGCTCGCCGTTGACCGGTGAGGTCGTGGTCTCCGCGCCGGCCAGTCGGTCGGCGCCCACGCCGCAGCGGCGCGCGGTCTCGAGGGCGAGCGCGCTCAACGTGGCGCCGCTCGGGATCTCCTGCCTGGTGCTGGTCATCTCGCTCCTTGCCCGAGGGCGCTCGTGGGTGGATCCTCAGTCTGGCCCGTGGGGTCGCCACCACCCTCGGGTGGGCCCCTGCGGCAGGTCACTAGACGATGTTGAGCTCACCCCGCCACGAAGCGACCGCGAAGCGTCGGACGTCCAGGGCGGCCACGTCGACGACCGGGGACCGACCCAGGACGAGGTCGCGCATCACCTCGCCCACCGCCGGCCCCATCAGGAAGCCGTGGCCGGAGAAGCCGGTGGCGTAGAGGAAGCGCGACACGTCCTCGGCCTCGCCCAGGAGACCGTTGTGGTCGGGAGTCACCTCGTAGAGGCCGGCCCAGCCCGAGGCCAGGCCGACGTCGTCCAGGGCCGGCGCCCGTCGGGCGATGGCCGCCCCGAGCCCATCGAGCCAGCCTTCCGAGCGCTCGAGGTGGAAGCCGGGCTGCTCGGCCGGGTCCGACATCCCGAGCAGGAGGCCCTGGCCCTCGGCGTGGAAGTAGAACGACGTCGAGAAGTCGATGGTGAACGCCGGGGCCGGATCGAGCGGGAGGTGGGGCAACGGCTCGGTGGTGAGGATCTGGCGGCGCAGCGGCACCACCGGAAGCTCGACCCCGGCCATCGCGCCGACGTGTCCCGACCAGGCCCCGGCCGCGCACACCACGGTGTCGGTGCGGATCCGGCCCCGGTCGGTGACCACCTCGTGCAGCGTTCCGTCCTCGACGACCAGGTCGGTGACCGTGCAGCCGGTGACCAGCCGGGCCCCGGCACGCCGCGCCGCGCCCGCGTACCCGGCGACCACGGCCTCGGGGGTGCAGTGCCCGTCGGTGGGCGAGTACGCCGCCGCGAGGAGCCCCTCGGAGCTCACCAGCGGGGAGAGCCGCTGGGCCTCGGCGACCTCGATCATCCGGCTGGGGACGCCGAGCTCGTTCTGGAGGGCCACGTTCTGCTCAAAGGCAGCCACGTGAGCCGGGTCGTCGAGGAGGAAGAGGTAGCCGACCTGGTGCAGGTCGATCTCCGACCGGAACGTCTCCGCGAAGGTCTCGAAGGCCCGCAGGCTGCGCAGCCCCAGCTCGATGTTGACCCTGTCGGAGAATTGGGCGCGCACCCCGCCCGCGGCCTTGCAGGTCGAGCCGGAGCCGAGGGCGCCCCGCTCGAGGAGGAGGACATCGCGCACTCCGGACGCAGCCAGGTGGTAGGCCGTGCTCAGTCCGAGCACGCCTCCGCCGATCACGACCACGGCGGCCGACGAGGGCAGGTCATCCACCAGGACTCCTCTCAGGGCGGGAGGCAGTCATCTCACCAGGTGAGTCCCGCCATCGCCAGCTCGCTCTCGGCATAGAGCCGCTGCAGCGCGCTGAGTGGTCGCTCCTGGGCGACCGGCAACCCGAGGGCGAGGCAGCACTCGGCCAGCACGTCGTCGTAGGCCAGGCTCACCGCCCGTAGCCGCTGCCACTTGGCCGGCGCGTCGCCCGCCTCGATCTCCCGGAAGGTCCGCTCCAGCCGGTGCAGGTCGGCCACCAGAGTCTCCAGGCTCGGGCTGGGGCGCGGCAGACCGGGCGCGGCCGACCTCGACGGGGCGGCCCGACGGCGCGCGGAGCGGCGTCGGCGCAGCCGGTCGGCCCCCCAGAACAGCGCCGGGGAGAACAGGCAGGAGAAGTAGAACGTCCACACTCCGGCAGTCGTGACCACCACGTCCCCCTCCTGGCCTCCGGGCCTTGGTGGTTGTCCGTCGTCCGTGTGACCGGCATCACCCGCACCTCTCCACTATCGCCGACGGGTCAAGCGGCCCCGTCCCGCGCTGCCCACTGACGCGGTCGCCCTGGTCAACTCATGGGGTCACCGGCTCGACCTCTCCCTCGGCCTCGCCGCGTACGGCGCGGGGCGACTTTCCTTCGTCCTGGCCGACTGACCCGAGAAGAAACTTCTCGACAAGCCGTAGCCTCGCGGCCGGGAGCGCGTTGTGCTGAGTGAAGAGCGGGGATGCGGGCCTGAGTCGGCCCGCCTCTGCCTCCCTGATGTTCGGCCCACCCCGCCTCGTGGCGTGGCGGGGGTGGGCCGAACTCCTACCCGGTGGTGTGGGGTGGTCATCACCGGGTAGGGGGAGGGCATGAGCGATGTCGCCCCTCCCAGCCCCGATCCCACCGCGGACGGCGCAGCCGACCCGTCCGACTCCGCGGACGACGAGACCTACGGCGAATTCTCCGTCGACGGGGAGGACCAGCTTCAGCCCGAGGACTCTCTAGTCGACCGGGGCGTGGACGACGTCCTCGACGAGGGCTACTCCCCCGACGAGCGGCCCCACGGCGTCGACCGCTTCGGCACGACCGTCGAGGAGCAGCGGGAGGGCGAGAGCCTGGACCAGCGGCTCGCCCAGGAGCAGCCCGAGCCGGACCCGTACGTGCAGGCGACCGTCGAGGCCGAGGACGTCGGTGGCGAGGTCGGTGACGAGGTCGGTGACGACCGGTCCGGGCGACGGGTGGCCGCCGCGCCGGGCTCGGACCAGCACGAGCAGGACGTGTTGGCCACCGACGTCGGCATCGACGGCGCTGCCGCGGGCGCCGAGGAGGCTGCGGTCCACGTCATCGACGAAGAGTCCTGAGCCGCAGACCTCTGAGCCGCAGACC
>JBBPYL010000002.1:0-11798 GCA_038199935.1 Propionibacteriales bacterium
GATGCTGCGCGACCTGCAGAAGGGTCCGGGACCGCGGAGACCGGTCCCGCAACGGCCACCGGGTCTACCTCGACTGGCGACGACCGACCGTTCGAAGGATTGACGCGTGCGGGGGTGAGGGGCATATTCCTGCTATGCCCCGCTGGACAGTCCTCGTCGCCGTCTCGGTCGCCGGCCTTGTCCTGACTGGCTGCAGCTCCGACGCGACCGCGCCGGAGACCGAGGGAGCACCGAAGGACAACTCGTCGCCCTCGGCCACTGCCAGCACGTCGGCGACGGCGACGGCGACAGCGGAGGCATCGCCGTCTCCCGACCCCACCTACTTCAGCGGCGAGGAGAGTGACCTCGTCAACAAGGCCGCTGCCGCGGCCCAGAGCGCGGGGGCAGCGACGACCGCGGCCAGAAGACTGGCGGCCTGCAACAAGATCACCGCGTATCCCGGCTGGCGACAGTGCTGGCGCAGATTGCTTCAGCCGTACTCCGCCGGACTCAAGGACGTCGCCGGCACTCTGACCACACTGCAGAAGGGGGACTTCCCCCCGGCCTGCCGGTCCGAGCTCGCGGACGGCGCGCAGCGGTTCACCTCGTTCGCCGACCAGATCGACACGCTGCTGGCAGGGCTCGAGAGCCCCGCACGGTCGCAGCAGCTTCGCTCCGCGAAGCGCTACAGCCCGACCCTGAACCGCATCGCCGGCGATTTCGCCGAGCCGTTCCAGAAGGCCACCCAGGTCTGCTACTCCCCCGAGGTGCTGGCGAGCGTGAACGCCGACCCGAGCGCGAGCCCCTGATCTGTCCTGGCGGGGACCTCCACCCGAGAGATCGCCGGTCCAGAGGTCACTGGCCGAGAGGTCATTGACCGAGAGGTCACCGCACGACGCGGCGGCCGACCGCCGTGAGGATCTCGTCGTCGGTGAACCCGAGCCCCCGGGACCGGGCGACGAAGTCCTCGGCGATGTCGGCCAAGAGGTGTCTCCGGTCGGCGGCGGGCGCTCGTCCCGCTGCGGCGACCCGGGTGCCACCCCCACGCCGGGAGGTCAACAGTCCCCCCTGCTCGAGCTCGCGGTAGGTGCGCGCGACCGTCCCGACGGCGACGCCGAGATCACCGGCGAGCTGCCGCAGCGGGGGGAGCCTGTCGCCCGGGCCGAGCCGTCCCGCTGCGATCAGGTCCGCCAGCTGGCGTCGGAGCTGCTCGTACGGCGGAGTCGGATCGGCGGGGTCGACGGTCAGGACGAGGCTCACCGCCTTGCCGCCGTCGGCGCGGGAGCCGGCACCCGACCGGGAGTGACGACCCGACCCGCGAACCAGCCCAGCAGCAGCAGAGCGGCGGGGACGCTGGCCACGAGCAGCCAGCCGACCGGCTCCATCCAGACGCGCTGGCAGTCCATCCGGAGCAGGGCCCCTCCGGCGAAGAAGGCGACCCCCGTGTGGCTGGCCGCCACCGCGGATCCGACCGCAGCCAGCACGCGCGTGGTCGACAGCCGGCGCAAGACATCGTCCCCGACGTCGTCGGGCGCGAAACCGCGCGGCCGGCGTACGACGGCGGTGAGGGATGCGGCGGCGACCAGCCCCACGACCAGGAGCAGAGCGACGAGGGGGACCGAGTAGAAGCTGCCCGGGTAGGGGCCGGCTCCGCTTCCCATGCTTGCGCAGCGAGCCGCGACCTGGCGACCGGCGCGGCCCATGTCGTCGGCGGAGGCGGTGGCCGTGGTCAGGGCCAGGGTGGCCAGATGAACCGCGGTGATCCCCGCGACGGCAAGGCCGAGGGTGCGCGGCACGTAGTCGCGGACCCGGCGTGCGGTCAGGGAGGCGTTCCGGGGGCCGACGGGTCGCTGCGGTCGCACTACCGTCTCGGCCAGCCCCACCCCGGCGACCACGAAGCCGCCGAGGACGGCAGGTGCCAGCATGGTGCCGCGACCGAGGTCGAGGCTGCTGTGGACCAGCCAGGCGGCGGCGCCGCCGAGGACGACCGAGGCCACGAGAACCATGCGCACGGACCGCCACTCGTCGCGGGTCTCGACCCGTCCGCGGACCAGCGCGAGGAGGGCCAGCACGAGGACGATCAGCAGGAGGGGTCCACCGACCAGGACCAGGAGGACGAGCAGCGACATGGGCACCTCGGCAGATTTTGTACGACATGGTGAGGACAAGTTGAGAGTGGCCCACAGGGTCGTTTGTGTCAAGAGATAGACACAAGAATCGGATGCGCGTACCTTGACTGGTACGTACCTGACTTGGTACTAATAGCCCGTGGAAGCTGCACTGAGGGCCCTCGCGGACGAGAGCCGGCGGACGATGCTGGAGACCCTGGTCGCCGGCCCGGCCACGGCGGGTGAGCTGGCAGCGCTGGTGCCGATCGCCCGGCCGGGCGTCTCGCGACACCTGCGGGTGCTGCGAGAGGCGGGTCTGGTCGAGGTCCGCAGCGAGGGTCGACGACGCGTCTACAGCCTTCGCTGCGAGCCTCTGAGCGAGATCGACGACTGGCTCACCCGCAACCTCCGGCAGTGGGAACGGCGACTGGACGCCCTGCACACCGAGGTCGCCCGCGGCCGCCACGACACCAGGAGCACCCGATGACCGCCGACACCCCCAGAAGGCCGCGCATCCTGGGCACGCTGCACGCCGTCGACGGGACGGGAGTCGTCCGTCTCCAGGACCGCTTCGGCACCGACGTCGAGGACCTGTGGACGGCGCTCACCGAACCCGCCCGCCTCGTCCGCTGGCTCGGTGAGGTCGAGGGCGACCTGCGCCAGGGCGGTGAGTTCCGCGCACACTTCTTCGCCAGCGGCTGGGAGGGCACCGGTCGCGTCGAGGAGTGTGAGCCTCCGCGACGGCTGCTGCTGACCACCACGGCTCCGGGCGAACCGGACGGTGTCCTCGAGGCCACGCTCACCGCAGTCGGCGGCGACACCGTCCTGGTCATCGAGGACCGCGGCCTGCCCCTGGGGTCCCTCACCGCCTACGGGGCGGGAGACCAGATCCACGTCGAGGACCTCGCCGCCTACCTTGCCGGTCACGAGCACTGTGACGCCCGGGCGCGGTGGCAGGAGCTCCACCCCGCGTACGAGGAGCTGGCGGCCGGGACAGCACCCGCAGATGACCCTGGTCGTGCTGACCTAGGCTCGTGAGCATGAGCGACCAGACGATGGCAGGCCGTACCGTCCTGGTGACCGGAGCGAGTGACGGCATCGGGGCCGAGACCGCACGGGCGCTCGCGGCGAGGGGCGCGACGGTCCACGTGACCGGACGCTCCGCCGACAAGCTGCGACCCGTCGCCGACGCGGTGGGCACCGAGCCTCTGGTCGCGGACTTCTCCCGGCTCGACGACGTCCGCCGGCTCGCCGAGCAGGTCCGCGAGCGTGTGGACACACTCGACGTACTCCTGAACAACGCCGGAGGCACGTTCGCCCCGTCCCGCAAGACCCACGATGGTCACGAGCCCAACTTCCAGATCAACCACCTGGCCCCCTTCCTGCTCACCCGCGGCATCGCCTCGCGGTGGTCCGACGACGGCGTCGTCTCGGCCGCCGTGCACCCCGGCCCGGTCGGCAGCTCGTTCGGACGCGACTCCTGGCTGGTCGGCCTGCTCTACCGCTCACCGCTCAAGCGCCTGGGCACCATCACCGTCCCTGAGGGATCGGAGCCACTGATCGACGGCCTGTGGGAGCGTTCCGCCGCACTGACCGGCCTCGCCTGAGCCCACGCCCCGCCCCCACAGCGACAACCCCGGTTCGTCCGCCGTTTCGCGCCGGTTCCGCTTCGGGCGACCGCGGACGAATCGGGGTGGGGGTGGGGGTCAGCCCTCGGGGAGGGCCGCGAAGTCCCGCTTCGCGTCGCGGTACCAGTCCATCGCCTTCTTCGGGTGGCGCCAGCGACTCTTCATCGCCGCACGCGCCTCCTGGTGGGTCGCGTCGCCGGCCTCCTCCGCCTCCTTGAGGTGACGGTCCTGCGCCTGGATCACGTCATCGGCGTTCTCGCCGTGGTGCCCGAGGTCGCAGGGCCCTCCGAGTGCTCGGCAGGTCATGGTCTTCATGGTGGTCTCCTTCTCGGTGGTGTGCTGACGTGCTGACGATCGGCGGGGCACCGGTGTGACCGGCTCAGACTCGGCGACGGCCACCGTCACGGCGCACGACCCGGGACAGCACGTCGGGCGCGGCACGGAAGGTGACGGCCTGCACCAGGCCGTCCCCCACGGTGAAGTCGAAGACGACCTTGGCCTCGCCGAGGTAGTACCAGGCGGAGCCGGGCCGGTCACCGACGAAGACCGCAAGCGCGGAGGTCGCACTGCCGTTGAAGAACGAGGCCACCTCGCTGCGTCCCTCGATCCGCCGGGGCGTCCCGGCCAGGACCGCCGGGTCGTCGGCCGTGACACCCGCGTCGGGCGCGAGAAGCCCCAGCAGTCGCGCGAAGTCCCCGTTTCTCGCCGCCGCCATGAAGGCGTCGACCACCTCCCAGTCGGCGAGGGCGTCCTCGGGGCGGGGTTGGGCCACCTTGGCCCGCGCCCGGGAGGCGAGCTTGCGTGCAGCCGACGGCGTCGTGTCGAGGACGGACGCGATCGTAGAGAAGTCGAAGCCGAAGCTGTCGTGGAGCACGAAGGCGACCCGCTCACGTGGGGAAAGCCGGTCGAGCACGACATGCAGCGCGAGCCCGACGGTGTCGGCGAGGGCGACGTCGTCGGCCGGGTCGGTTCCGGACCCTGGGAGCTCGACCTCCTCGACGGGCACAGGGGTGCGAGAGCGGAGCCGATCCAGGCACAGTCGGGTGGTCACCGTCGTCAGCCAGGCCGGGAGGCTGTCGATCTCGGCGTCGCTCCGGTCCATCCGCAGCCACGCCTGCTGCACGACGTCCTGGGCCTCGGCGTGGTCATCGAGCACGCGGGTCGCGATCCCGACCAGGCGCGGTCGCTCCGCCTCGAACAGCTCGGTCTGGTCCACGGGCTCCACCTTCCACCTTCGTTGTTCACCTCGCTGACGCCCGGGACGGGCCAGGTGTGACCACCGGAGACGATTCAGCGGTCAGCGGGCCGCCACGGGGGACCCGACCTCCAGCGGCCGGGCGGTGGGCTTGATGTGGGTGGCGATGAGGCCGCAACCCGGCGTCGGGGTGTGGGCTACTGGATCGTCCCTCCCCAACGCGGTCGTGGCGTCGCGACAGCCGCCGTCCGACTGATCGCTCCGTGGGCCCTGGACGCGTTGGACCTCCGACGGCTGGAGGCCTGGGCGGACCTGGCCTCCCAGGGCGTGCTCCGCAGCGCCGGATTCGAGCAGGAAGGACGCGTGCGCAACGTCGTGTCCACCGGGGGACGCGTGTCGGACGCGCTGGTCTTCTCGGCGATCCCGCGCCCTGACTGAACTTCAGCCGCCGCGCACCCGGGCTCGGATCGGGACGCCGCCGACGAAAGCCGGTTGTCAGAGCCCGCCCGGTCTCGCACGATGAGCCCATGGTCTCGACGCCGGCCCGTGGCATCATCCACCAGCACCCGCTTGCCTATCTCCTCGGGCTCGAGGGCGTCGCACTGATGCGTGCGTTCGCCGGCGAGTACGACCGCGCGTTCACCGAGGCTCGGATCGCGGAGGTCCGCGTGCTGCTCGATCGGGCCGCGGAGCTCGGGCCGGGCACCGACGTCCCTCCGATGTCGCTCGCCGAGGGGTACGACGGCTGGGCCGGGTCCTACGACGGCGAGGACAACGGCTGCTTCCCGATGCGGGACGACGTGCTCCTTCCGATGCTGCGTCGTCTCAGGCCGGGCCGGACTCTGGACGCCGCCTGCGGCACCGGTGCGGTGGCGCAGCACCTGGTCACCCTGGGCCACGACGTCGTGGGGGTCGACCTGGCCGAGGCGATGCTCGCACGGGCCCGTCAGGCGGTTCCCGGCGCGCGGTTCGTCACCGGCGACCTCAGGGACCTCCCGCTGCCGAGCCTCGAGGTCGACCACGTCGTGTGCAGCCTCGCGCTGACCCACCTCGAGGACCTCCGTCCCTTCTTCGCCGAAGCCGCCCGCGTGATGCGCCCGGGTGGCCATCTGCTCGTCCTGGACACCCGGGGGCACTACACCGGCTCTTTGCGATACCCGCTGGTCCAGGAGTCACCCGAGGGTCGAGTCGGATATCTCGCGGGCTACAGCCACTCACTGGGTGACTTCCTGCGCGCGGCGCTTCCGCACGGTTTCCTGGTCCGCGCCTGCGAGGAGACCTACCGCGACGATCACACGGTCGAGGCCGACGAGCTGACCGGGCCGCTCACCCCGGGGCCCCCCGACATCTGGGAGCTACACCCCTGGGTGCGCGACGCCGCCAACGCCGCCAAGGCCGGGCAGCCCGCCGTCGTCGCCTGGGACTTCGAGCTGCGGCCCGGCACATGAGTCCCCTGGTCCGAGCGTTCCTCACGTCGGGGGCGGCTCACGACGTCAGTGGCGGAGGGGTCGGCAGGCGAGCCGCGCTGAGGATCAGCAGCAACGCTCCGGCCAGCGGGAGGAGAGCACACAGCAGGAAGGCGGTCGGGACGCTTGTGGCGGCCGCAGCCAGTCCCAGCAGCATGGGCCCGCCACCGAGCCCGAGGTCGATGAAGATGCTGATCGTCGCCGCCGCGCTTCCCCGCTCGCCGGGGGGAACCCGGGAGAAGACAGCGGCGAAGATCGCCGGGGTCAGGAAGGCCGTGGCGGCTCCGAGGACCACTGCTCCGGCCAGGACGCCGAGCGGCGTACGGATCGCGCCGAGCGCTACCAAGCCGACCCCTGCGACACCGAGGGCTGCGGTGGCCAAGCGAAGCGGAGGCGTCCGGTCAGGCAGGGCGGCGAAGGCCAGCCGGAGACCGACGACGGTCGCGCCGAAGAGGAGAGGAACCAGGCTCCAAGCCGCCACCCCCACCGCCCGCGCCTGGAGGACTCCGAAGGCGAGGAAGCCCGACGTGGCGGCCACCCCGCAGAACAGGGCGAGTCCTGGCACGATCGCTGCGGTGTGGAGGAGAGCCGGTCGCGGGCCGTCGGTCTCGGCCGGTGGGGGCCGCGTCTCGGGGACCCGGAGGGCGAGAGCCGCCGCGCACAAGGCCAAGGCCGAGGCACCGGCCCACGCGAGGTCGAACCCTCCCCCGCGCAGCAGCCCCTGACCGATCAGGGGACCGACGGCGATCCCGACGTAGAGGGCAAGCGAGTTCAGGCTGAGCGCCTCCCCCGCCCGGCTCGGTGGTGCCAGGTCGACCAACGCCGCGAAACCGGCGACGAAGTAGAACGCCTCACCAGCCCCCAGCAGGACGCGCAGGCCGACGAGCAGGGCGATGCCGGAGACCAGGAAGTGAGCCAGGACCGCACCGGCGAACGCGAGCGCACCACCGACCAGCAGCAGGCGCCGCCCGCGAGCGTCGCTCCACCGCCCCGCGAGCGGACGCAGCAGTAGCGTCGTCACGCTGAAGGAGCCCATCGCCACCCCGACCCCGGCCTCGCCCGTGCCCAACGGACCCACGACGAAGAGTGGCGTCACGCCGAGAAGGATCCCGGTCGCGGTGAAGTAGGCGAGGTCCGACAGGGTCAGCGCGACGAACGCCGGCGTGAGCAGTCGTGACGGCAACGACTCGATCATGCCCGTCCACGCTACGCCTCACCGCGCCCGGTCGGCTCCACCGCGCCTCGAGCTCGACCGGGGACCTGGACAGGACCGCCCTGGCCGGGGCAAGGTGCTCGGATGCGACGACTCGGCGTGCTCCTGGTGTCCACCGCTCTCGTGGCCAGCCCGCTCCTGGGCAGCCCGACGGCCACCGCGGACCCTGGCGGGCGGGCCCACGGGCACGGCCACGGGCACGGCCACGGCCACGGCGCGGCGCTGTCCTGGGACGAGACCGTGATCGACGCCGACCAGAGCTTCCGTGGTCTCGACGCCGTCGACCGACGTACCGCGTGGGTGACCGGCGGCAGCGCCACCGACGACGGTCCCGGCCGCGTGTTCCGCACCGGCGACGGCGGCCGCACCTGGACCGACGTCAGCCCCGAGGGCACGGAAGGCCTCCTGCTCCGCGACGTGGAGGCACGCAGCGCTAAGGAGGCCGTGGTCCTGGCCATCGGGCCCGGAGACGCCTCGCGGATCTATCGCACGAGCGACGCCGGGGCGACGTGGGCCACCGCCTTCGTCAACCAGGACCCCGCGGCCTTCTACGACTGCATGGCGTTCTATCCCGGCGGGCGGCGTGGGCTGGTGATGGGCGACCCGGTCGACGGGAAGTTCCAGATCCTCAGCACCGAAGACTTCGGGCGCTCGTGGAGCGTCCTGCCCGACGAAGGCATGCCGCCGGCGCCGACGGAGTACGGCTTCGCCGCCAGCGGCGACTGCCTGGTCACCTCGGGGCGCTCGGCGTACTTCGGATCGGGGGGCGGCGTCTCGCGCATCTTCCGCTCCGACGACCGCGGACTGACGTGGACGGCGACCGAGTCCACCATCCCCGCCGGCGAGGCGGCCGGCGTCTTCGCACTGGCCTTCCGTCGGCCGGGGCAGGGCGTGGCCGTCGGCGGTGACTTCAACCAGCCCGCGGCTGGTCTGGACGCCGTCGCGACCACCCGCGACGGCACCAGTTGGCGCAACGCCGGTGACCCTGCGCACCTGGCCGAGGACGTCGCCTACCTGCCGAGGAAGCCTGGTCGACTGATCATCACCGGTGAGTCCGGGGACGTGCGGGGGACCAGCATCAGCCTCGACGGGGGGCTGCGGTGGTCCGAGATCAGCGAGAACGGATACCACGCGCTCGACTGCACGCGCGACGGCTCGTGCTGGGCCGCCGGCGCCGACGGCAGAGTGGCGCGACTCATCGGCTGACTCGGCTCGGCTCCTCTCACACCGGCTACGGCTCCGGCACCTCGCGGCTCCACCGGGCTCGGCGCTGCTCGTCGGACTGCTCCCACCACGGGGTGCCCCGCTCGCCGAGCGCGACCTCGCCCTCGCCGATCCCGAGGACAACGGGCTCTGCGTGATCGAGGCAGGCAATCACTTCCTCGACGGGTGCGGCCCTCTCGGTGAGGTCGCCTGCGACGGACGCCGCGACGTCGGCGTGTTCTGGAGCGTCGTGCTGGGCTGGCCGCTGGTGTGGAACCAGGACCAAGAGACCGCGATCCCGACGGGACCGAGTTCACGCTGGGAGGGCAGTGAGTCCAGTGCCGGGAGACCGCGAGTCAGCTGACCAGGCGAGCAGGGGGTGCGCGGACGTGAGCCGGTGCGGAGCCAGATGGGTCGGCACTACGCTCGCCCCATGCCCTCAGCCCTGGACTCCAGCCGGCTCGCCGTGCTCATCGACGGCGACAACACCACGCCCACGATCATCGAGGCGCTGCTCGCGGAGATCGCGAAGTACGGCAGCGCCACGGTCAAGCGGGCGTACGGCGACTGGACCACGCCGAACCTGCGGGGCTGGAAGGAGGCGATCAACGCCCACGCCATCCAGCCCATGCAGCAGTTCGCCTACACCACCGGCAAGAACGCCACCGACAGCGCGATGATCATCGACGCCATGGACCTGCTTTACACCGGGGACCTCGACGGCTTCTGCCTGGTCACCTCCGACAGCGACTTCACCAAGCTCGCATCCCGGCTCCGGGAGTCAGGCAAGACCGTCTACGGCTTCGGTGAGCCGCGCACGCCGCAGTCGCTCGTCGCCGCGTGCGACAAGTTCGTCTACCTCGACGTCCTCCGACGCTCGGAGAAGCCGAAGGAGCGCAACGACGAGGACACCTCCAGCAGTGCGCCCACCCGCAAGAGCAGCAGCGATCTCCGGGGCGACGCGAAGCTGGTGCGTTGGCTCCGCGAGGGGATCGACGCGGCCTCGGACGACGACGGCTGGGCCAACCTGGGCGGTGTCGGCTCGCACGTGGCCAAGCAGGCGCCCGACTTCGACTCCCGGAACTGGGGCTACGCCAAGCTGGTCGACCTGGTGACGGCGATCGCGCTCTTCGAGGTGAAGCGATCCTCGGGGCAGGGCGTCCGGGTGCGGGAGAAGCCGAAGGGTCAGGCGCCCAAGAAGGCCGCGGCGAAGAAGGCGACCACCGCGGCGTCCTGAGCCGATCCGTCCCGTCGTTGCTAGGTTCGCGCCGTGGACCTCCGGACTCTCGACCTGACCGACGATCACGTGCTGAGCCAGGCCTACGCCATCGAGTCCGCGGCGACGCGGGATGCTCGTCCGGGCTGGATGCCCCTCGGCGAGGCGGCACGCATCGCGGTGTGGCGCGCCGACAACGGCTGGGTGGTCAGGCTCACCGGGGCAGTCGAGGACAGGCAGCTGATCGGCGTTGCGAGCTGCCTCACCGCCGAGGACACGCCTGACACCTCCTGGCTGAGCGTGTCGGTGCTCCCCGCCCACCAGAGCCGGGGCGTCGGGAGCCGGTTGGCCCGGGCGGTGGAGGCGACGAGCGCCCAGGACGTGACGCGCTTCGTCGCCAGCGCCTACCGAGCCACGAGTGCGGAGATCGAGCGGCTCCTGCACTCCTTCGCTGCTCCGCTGGGCTACGCCGTGGCCACCACCGAGACCGTCGTCGAGCTGGACCTCAGCGCCGCCACACTCACGCCGGTCGCCCCGGTCGAAGGCTACACGGTCTCGACCCATCTCGGCGGCGTCCCCGAGCCTCTCTGTGCCCAGGTCGGCGTGCTCAAGGGTCTGGTGGATGCCGAGGCGCCGAACGGCGACCTGGCGTGGCAGCCCACGCCGGCCTCGGCGCAGGAGTACGCCGACGAGGTCGCGTTTTGGGGAAGCCAAGGGCGCACTGTGGTGGAGTCGCTCGCGGTCGACACGGCCGGCGAGGGTGCCGCGTGGACGTGCCTACTCGTGGCCGCTGACTCCCGGCGCGCCGCGCAGATCGAGGGAACGCTCGTCCTGGCCGAGCATCGAGGACGGGGTCTCGGTCTCGCCGTCAAGACCGAGGCGCTGCTCGCCGCTCGCGCCCACGGTGGCGTCGCCCGGGTCCGGACGAGCAGCGACGACCAGAACGTGTGGATGCGGGCCCTCAACGACCGGCTGGGCTTCGTGCCCGTGGAGTCCGAGGTGCTGCTGCACAAGCAGACGGCCCGGGTGAGCTCGGGACGGACCCCGGTCTGGGGGACGCCCTGACCACGTGGTTCTGAGCAGTCGTCCGGGCCACCACCGCTGGCCGGTATCGTGTTCCTCCGTGAGAGCCCCCCACCCCACGTACGAGCAGCTCGTCGACCTGCCGGCGTACGCCGAGCAGCCCGTCCCGGTCGCCTTCGAGGACGTCAACGGCCACCTGAACGTGCGCCACTACACCGGCATCGCCAGCGAGGGACTCGACGAGTCGTTGGTCGGCCTGGGGATCCCGCAGAACTGGCCGGCCTCAGGGCACGCGTGCTTCTCTGCCGAGCACCACCTCACCGACCTCGCCGAGCTGCGCACCGGCGACTCGATGTCCGCGCGGGTGCGGATGCTCGCTCGGTCCGAGCGCGCCGCCCACGTGCTGGTCTACCTGCTCGACGAGTCCCACCAGCGCCTGAGCTACGTGATGGAGGAGATCTTCCTTCACATCGAGATGGAGACGCGGCGTACCGCCGTCTGGCCCGAGAGCGTCGCGGCCGCACTCGACGCGCGCATCACGGAGAACGCGACGCTGCCCTGGGAGCCGAGCGTCTCGGGGTCGATGAGCCTGCGCTGAGGTCGGCCTGCACAGCCGCGGCGGGGCCCTAGTAGCGTGTCGCCGTTAATTGGCGGTGTGCTTGCGGTGTGCTGGTGGTGGCGGGCTCCTTCCCCTTCAGTCCGCCAGAAGCGGGTCTGTGATGGCAAGGACGAAGTCGCGTCCGGTGGCGTTGAGCGCTAGGGATCGC
>JBBPYL010000003.1:0-16643 GCA_038199935.1 Propionibacteriales bacterium
AGCCGAGGTCGTTGCTCGCGCCGGGGCGGTGGACCCCGCACGTCACGCTGGCCCGGGGGGTGCCACGGGCTCGGCTGCCGGAGGCTCTGGCCGCGCTCGCGGCGGACGCCGGACCGGACTCCGGCGAGGAGGGGCCTGAGGCGCGGCTTGAGGTCGCCCGCCGGTGGGACAGCGATGCGCGGCGGACGTGGCACCTGAACGGACCGTCGTAGTCATACGAGCTTATGTATAGTCATGCACATGTCCCCGTACCGTGTCGCCGTCGCCGGAGCCAGTGGCTACGCGGGCGGTGAGGTGCTGCGCCTGCTGCTGAGCCATCCCGACGTCGAGATCGGGTCCCTGACCGCCGGCTCCAACGCCGGAGCGCCGCTGGGGCCCCTCCAGCCGCACCTCCTGCCGCTGGCCGACCGGGTGCTGGAGGAGACCACGACCGAGGTGCTCGCCGGCCACGACGTCGTCGTCCTGGGTCTGCCGCACGGCCAGTCGGCACCGATCGCGGCGGCGCTGCCCGAGGACGTCGTGGTCATCGACTGCGGGGCCGACTTCCGGCTCCGGGACTCCGCCGCCTGGGAACGGTTCTACGGCGGTGCCCACGCCGGCTCCTGGCCCTACGGACTGCCGGAGCTGCCCGGGCAGCGCGAGGTGCTGTCGGGGGCCAGGCGCATCGCCGTCCCCGGCTGCTACCCGACCGTCTCCACCCTGGCCCTCGTGCCCGCCCTGACCGCCGGGCTCGTCGACGCGGGCGACCTGGTCGTCGTCGCGGCCTCCGGTACGTCGGGGGCGGGCAAGGGGGCCAAGACGCACCTGCTCGGGTCGGAGGTGATGGGCTCGGTCGGCGCGTACGGCGTCGGCGGCACCCACCGGCACACCCCGGAGATCCTCCAGAACCTCGGCGGCCTGACCAGCGCCGCGGTCCGAGTGTCCTTCACCCCGGTCCTGGTCCCGATGTCCCGCGGCATCCTGGCCACCTGCTCGGCCCCGACCCGCGTCTCGGCGCAGGAGGCCTACGCGGCGTACGAAGCGGCGTACGCCGACGAGCCGTTCGTCCATCTCCTGCCCGAGGCCCAGTGGCCCCAGACGAAGTCGGTGGTCGGCTCCAACGCCGTCCACGTCCAGGTGACCGTGGACGAGCAGGCCCGCCGCCTCGTCGCTGTCGCCGCGGTCGACAACCTGACCAAGGGCACCGCCGGCGCCGCCGTGCAGTGCATGAACCTCGCCCTCGGCCTGCCGGAGACGGCCGGCCTCTCCACGATTGGACTCGCCCCGTGAGCAGCCAGACCTTCGACCTGATCCGGCACCAGGACGCCCTCGCGGTGGTCCGCCTCGGCCGGGGCGCGAAGGTGCCCGGCTGGGCCACCGCCTCGACCCTGTTCTCGGTCACCGCCACCGGGGACGAGACCTCGATCGTGTGCCACGCCTCGTCGCTGCCGCCCTCGGCGCGCAAGGAGGGCCCCTTCGTGGCCTTCGAGGTCTCCGGGCCGCTCGCCTTCTCGCTGACCGGGGTGCTGCACACGCTGCTCGGCCCTCCGGCGGAGGAGAAGATCCCGGTGTTCTGCCTGTCCACCTTCGACACCGACTGGATCCTGGTGCGTTCCACGCACGCCGACCGCGCCGAGGCCGCCTGGGTCGCGGCCGGCCACACGGTGCACGGCCCCGGCCAGTCGGAGAGCCCTGCATGAGCGTCACCGCCCCCCGGGGCTTTCGGGCCGCGGGGCTGGCCATCGGGCTCAAGGACTCGGGGGGGCCCGACCTCGCGCTGGTCGTCAACGACGGTCCCTCCTCCGCCTCGGCGAGCGTCTTCACCGCCAACCGGTGCAAGGCCAACCCGGTGCTCTGGAGTGAGCAGGTGGTCAAGGACGGGATCGTCCGGGCCGTGATCTTGAACTCCGGCGGCGCGAACTGCTACACCGGCGCCGAGGGCTTCGGCACGACGCACGCGGTGGCCGAGAAGGTCGCCACGGGTCTCGGGATCGGGGCCGGGGACGTGGTCGTCTGCTCCACCGGCCTGATCGGGCTGACGAACCCGCGCCAGGTGCTGCTCGACGGCGTCGTGCACGCGCTGGGTGCGTTGACGCCGCAGGGTGGCGAGGACGCCGCGCGCGCCATCATGACCACCGACTCGGTGCCCAAGGAGGTCGTCGTGGAGGGCAGCGGCTGGAGCGTCGGTGGCATGGCCAAGGGAGCGGGAATGCTCGCCCCGGCGCTGGCCACGATGCTCGTCGTGGTGACCACCGACGCCGAGGTGGACGCCGCGACCGCGGATCGTGCCCTCCGGTCCGCGACCCGGGTCAGTTTCGACCGGCTGGACTCCGACGGCTGCATGTCGACCAACGACACCGTGACCCTCCTGGTCAGCGGGGCCTCCGGGATCACCCCCACCGAGGAGGACTTCACCGAGGCGCTGTCGCGGGCCTGCACCGACCTGGCGATGCAGTTGCTCGCCGACGCGGAGGGGGCCGAGCACGAGATCGCCATCACCGTGCTGCACGCGGTGAGCGAGGACGAGGCGGTCGATGTCGCGCGCTCGGTGGCCCGCAGCAGCCTGTTCAAGGCGGCCGTGTTCGGACGGGACCCGAACTGGGGCCGGGTGCTGGCCTCGATCGGCACCACCCGGGCGGTCTTCGACCCCGCAGACCTCGACGTGGCGATGAACGGGGTCTGGGTGTGCCGGGACTCCGAGCCAGCCGAGTCCCCGGACGGGGTGGACCTGTCGGCTCGTGAGGTCAGCGTCACCGTGGACCTGAAGTCCGGCGACGCCCGGGCAACCGTGTGGACCAACGACCTCACGCACGCCTACGTGCACGAGAACTCCGCCTACTCGAGCTGAGGACGACCAGATGACTGAGACCTCCGGCACCAACGCTCTCGCCGGGCGGACCCCCGCCGAGTGGAAGAAGCTCACGGCCAAGGCGCAGGTCCTCGCCGAGGCGCTGCCCTGGCTCAAGGAGTACCACGGGCGCACGATCGTGGTGAAGTACGGCGGCAACGCGATGACCGACGACACGCTCAAGCGCGCCTTCGCCGAGGACATCGTCTTCCTCCGGATGGCGGGCTTCCGCCCCGTCGTCGTGCACGGCGGCGGTCCTCAGATCAGCTCGATGCTCGACCGGCTCGGGATCCGCTCGGAGTTTCGGGGCGGCCTGCGCGTCACCAGCCCCGAGGCGATGGACGTGGTCCGGATGGTCCTGGTCGGCCAGGTCGGCCGGGAGCTCGTGGGCCTCATCAACGGCCACGGGCCCCTCGCGGTCGGACTCAGCGGCGAGGACGCCGGGCTCTTCACCGCGGTCGCGGCCACGACGGTCGTGGACGGGGCGGAGGTCGACCTCGGTCTGGTCGGCGAGGTGTCTCGCGTACGGCCCGAGGCGGTGGTGGACATGGTCCAGGCCGGGCGCATCCCCGTCATCTCCTCGGTGGCCCCCGACGAGGCGGGCCGGGTGTACAACGTGAACGCCGACACCGCCGCCGCTGCGCTGGCCATCGCGCTGGGCGCCGAGAAGCTCCTGGTGCTCACCGACGTCGAGGGCCTCTACCGCGACTGGCCCGACAGCGACGACGTGATCGGACAGATCAGCCCCGAGGCGCTGGGCGCGCTGATGCCGAGCCTGTCCTCGGGGATGGTGCCCAAGATGCAGGCCTGTCTCAACGCGGTTCGGGGTGGGGTTCCCCGGGCCACGGTGGTCGACGGGCGGGAGCCGCACGCGGTCCTCCTGGAGATCTTCACCGACGACGGGGTCGGCACCCAGGTCCTGCCGGGGCTCGAGACGACGAAGATCCGCTCCGCTCTCCGGAAGGAAGCCTGAGATGTCCGCGGCTGTGCAGGAGCGCTACGCGCGCTCGCTGATGAACACCTTCGGACCGCCCACGCTGGTGCTGGTCCGCGGTGAGGGGCCCTACGTGTGGGACGCCGAGGGACGGCGCTACCTCGACCTGCTCGGCGGGATCGCCGTGAACGCGCTCGGGCACGGCCATCCCGCCCTGCTCGCCGCGGTCAACCATCAGCTGGCCACGCTGGGCCACGTCTCGAACTTCTTCGCCTCCGGACCCCAGGTCGCCCTGGCCGAGCGCCTGCTGGACCTGCTCGGCTCGCCAGGGAAGGTGTTCTTCGCCAACTCGGGCTCCGAGGCGAACGAGACGGCCTTCAAGCTGAGCCGGCGCACCGGTCGCACCCACGTCGTCGCCGCCGAGGGCGGCTTCCACGGTCGGACGATGGGTGCCCTGGCGCTGACCTCCAAGTCGGCCTACCGGGAGCCGTTCGAGCCGCTGCCAGGCGAGGTGACGTTCGTGCCGTACGACGACGCCGACGCGCTGGCCGAGGCGGTCACTGACGCGACCGCCGCGGTGCTGCTCGAGCCGGTTCAGGGAGAGGCCGGGGTCGTGGTCCCCTCCTCGGGATACCTCGCCCGGGCCCGCGAGATCACCCACGAGCACGGCGCCCTGCTGTGGATCGACGAGGTGCAGAGCGGGATGGGTCGCACGGGGGCGTGGTTCGCGCACACCGCCGCCGGCGTCGTCCCCGACGTGGTCACCCTGGCCAAGGGGTTGGCCGGCGGGATCCCCATCGGGGCCTGCATCGGTGTGGGGGAGTGCGGCGACCTCCTCGGTCCCGGCAACCACGGCACCACCTTCGGCGGGAACCCGGTCTCGGCCGCGGCGGCCCTCGCGGTGATCGAGACCATCGAGCGCGAGGGCCTGCTGGCCAACGCGTCCACGGTCGGCGCCCACCTCGCCGCGGGCCTGGCCCACCCCCACGTGAGCCAAGTGCGCCAGCAGGGGCTGTGGATCGGCCTGGACCTGGACGCCGACGTCTCCGCGCACGTGGCCGCGCTGGCCCGGGAGCGCGGGATCATCCTCAACGACTGCGCGCCGTCGCGAATCCGTCTCGCCCCCCCGCTGAACCTGACCGCGGAGCAGGCCGACGAGCTGCTGGACCAGTGGGCCGACCTCGTCGACGAGGCCTACCGGCGAGCCGAGCAGGCGTCGTGACCCGGCACTTCCTCCGCGACGACGACCTCTCGGTCTCCGAGCAAGCCGAGGTGCTGGCCCTGGCCCGGGAGCTCAAGGCGGACCCGTTCGGTGCGCAGCCGCTGGCCGGTCCGCGGAGTGTCGCGGTGATCTTCGACAAGCCCACGCTACGCACCCAGTTGTCCTTCGCGACCGGTATCGCCCAGCTCGGTGGCTACCCCATGGTCCTCGACGGGGGCTTGGCCCAGATCGGCCTGCGCGAGTCGGTGGCCGACGTCGCCCGGGTCCTGGGTCGGCAGGCCGCACTGGTGGTGTGGCGCACGTTCGACCAGAGCCGACTGGAGGAGATGGCGGCCCACGCCGGCGTCCCCGTGGTCAACGCGCTCACCGACCAGTACCACCCCTGCCAGCTGCTGGCCGACCTGCAGACCGTGGCCGAGCGGCGCGGTGCGCTGGCCGGGACGACGATGACCTTCCTGGGTGACGCCGCGAGCAACATGGCGCACTCGACCCTGCTGGCGGGGTCCACGGCCGGGATGCACGTGCGGGTCAGTGGACCCGTCGGTTTCGGTCCCGACCCCGAGGTCCTGGCCCGGGCGAAGCAGATCGCTGCGGTGACCGGAGGTTCCGCGGCCTACGTGCCCGAGGCGCACGACGCGGTGTCCGGTGCCGACGTGGTGGCCACGGACACCTGGGTCTCGATGGGGAAGGAGACCGAGGCGGCAGACCGGGTCGAGCCGTTCGCGGCCCATGCCCTGGACGCGGCCCTGCTGACCAGAGCCGCTCCGGGAGCCGTGGTCCTGCACTGCCTCCCGGCCCACCGCGGCAAGGAGATCTCCGCCGAGGTCATCGACGGCCAGCAGAGCGCGGTCTGGGACGAGGCGGAGAACCGGCTGCACGCCCAGAAGGCCCTGATGACCTGGCTGCTCGCCCACCAGGACGACCCCGGGACGGGGGAGATCGCGTGAGCGCCGTCATCCCGGTGACCAAGAACGCCCGCCAGCAGAAGATCGTCGACCTGCTGGGTCGGCGTCAGATCCGCTCCCAGACCGAGCTCGCCGAACTCCTGGGCGAGGCCGGCGTGCGGGTCACCCAGGCCACCCTCTCCCGGGACCTGCTCGACCTGGACGCGGTCAAGGTCCGCCTGCCCTCGGGTGTGCTGGTCTACGCCGTGCCCGCCGAGGGGGGCGATCGCACTCCCGTCTCGCACGACACCGTGGCCGCCGAGTCGCGCCTGGTCCGGCTGATGGGCGAGCTGCTGGTCTCGGCCGACGCGTCGGCCAACCTCGCCCTGCTCCGCACCCCGCCGGGAGCGGCACAGTTCCTGGCCTCGGCCTTCGACCGGGTCGACTACGACGACATCCTCGGGACCGTGGCCGGTGACGACACCGTCCTGGTCCTCAGTCGACGACCCGACGGAGGAGACGCCCTGGTCGAGCGTTTCCTGAGCCAGGCCAACGGTTCTGGGCCCCGTACCGACCTCCGTGATCCGCCACCCGGCCCGGCGCCCGCCGCCGATCCCCCCAGCACGAAGGACGTCTCATGAGCAAGGTCCTCACCTCCCTCCCGTTCGGCGAACGCATCGGCATCGCCTTCTCCGGCGGCCTCGACACCTCGGTCGCGGTGGCCTGGATGCGTGAGAAGGGCGCCGTCCCCTGCACGTACACCGCGGACATCGGGCAGTACGACGAGCAGGACGTCGACGGGGTCCCGGCCCGCGCCATGCAGTACGGCGCCGAGCTGGCCCGCTCTGTGGACTGTCGCCGCGAGCTGGTCGAGGAGGGTCTGGCCGCCCTGGCCTGCGGCGCCTTCCACATCCGCTCGGGGAGTCGGTCCTACTTCAACACCACGCCGATCGGCCGCGCGGTGACCGGCACCCTTCTCGTGCGGGCCATGCACGAGGACGGCGTGGACATCTGGGGCGACGGCTCGACGTTCAAGGGCAACGACATCGAGCGGTTCTACCGCTACGGCCTGCTGGCCAACCCGGCCCTGCGCATCTACAAGCCCTGGCTCGACGCGGACTTCGTCCACGAGCTCGGCGGCCGGACCGAGATGAGCCAGTGGCTCACCCAGCGCGACCTGCCCTACCGCGACAGCAAGGAGCGGGCGTACTCCACCGACGCCAACATCTGGGGGGCCACGCACGAGGCCAAGACGCTGGAGCATCTCGACGTGTCCCTGGAGACCGTGCAGCCGATCATGGGCGTCAAGTTCTGGGACCCGGCGGTGAGCATCGAGACCGAGGACGTCACGATCCGCTTCGAGGGGGGCCGGCCGGTCGCGGTCGACGGGAGGCTTCACGACGACCCCGTCCAGCTCGTGTGGGCCGTCAACGAGATCGGCGGACGACACGGGCTCGGCATGTCGGACCAGATCGAGAACCGGGTCATCGAGGCGAAGTCGCGCGGCATCTACGAGGCGCCGGGGATGGCCCTGCTGTGGATCGCCTACGAGCGGCTGGTCAACGCCATCCACAACGAGGACACCATCGCCAGCTACCACGCGGACGGGCGGCGGCTGGGTCGGCTGCTCTACGAGGGTCGGTGGCTCGACCCGCAGGCGTTGATGATCCGCGACTCCATCCAGCGCTGGATCGCCTCGATGGTGACCGGGGAGGTGACCCTCCGGCTCCGGCGTGGGGAGGACTACACCATCCTGCGCACCGAGGGACCTGCCTTCTCCTACCACCCGGACAAGCTGTCGATGGAGCGCACCGACAACGCGGCCTTCGGTCCCACCGACCGGATCGGTCAGCTGACCATGCGCAACCTCGACATCGCCGACTCCCGGGCCAAGCTCGAGCAGTACGCCGGTCAGAGCGCGATGCTCGACCAGCAGACGCAGTTGATCGGCGAGCTCGAGGCGGGTGGGGCCAGTCGCATCGCCAGCAACCCCGCGGTTGAGGGTGACGACAGCGACCTGGCCCTGGACAACGCAGCCATGGAGGCCGGCGCCGACTGAGCCGCTGCGGCGTCAGTCAATGTCGTCATCAACCCAGTCGAGGGTCTTGGTGACGGCCTTCTTCCACTGACGGTAGAGCCGCTCCCGCTCGGACTCCTCCATCTGGGGGGTCCAGCGCTTGTCCTCGCCCCAGTTGTTGGTGATGTCCTCGTCGTTCTCCCAGTAGCCGACGGCGAGACCGGCGGCGTACGCCGCGCCCAGGGCGGTGGTCTCCGCGACTCGGGGGCGGACGACATCCACGCCGAGGATGTCGGCCTGGAACTGCATCAGCGTCTCGTTGCCAACCATGCCTCCGTCGACCTTGAGCTCGGTGAGCGGAACGCCGGAGTCGGCGTTCATCGCGTCGAGGACCTCGCGGGTCTGGAAGGCGGTGGACTCCAGCACAGCCCGCGCGATGTGGCCCCGGTTGACGAAGCGGGTCAGGCCGACCAGCGCGCCTCGTGCGTCCGGGCGCCAGTGCGGCGCGAACAGCCCGGAGAAGGCCGGCACGAAGTAGGCGCCGCCGTTGTCCTCGACGCTGCGCGCGAGCTCCTCGATCTCGGCGGCGCTGGAGATCATCTGCAGGTTGTCGCGGACCCACTGGACCAGCGAGCCGGTCACCGCGATCGAGCCTTCCAGGGCGTAGATCACGGGCTGGTCCCCGATCTTGTAGCAGACGGTGGTGAGCAGCCCGTTCTCGCTCGGCACCTTCTCCTCGCCGGTGTTGAGCAGCATGAAGTTGCCGGTGCCGTAGGTGTTCTTGGCGGTGCCCTTCTTCAAGCAGGCCTGTCCGAAGGTCGCCGCCTGCTGGTCGCCCAGGATGCCGGCCACCGGCACGCCCTTGAGCACGCCGGGCTTGCAGGTCCCGTAGACCTCCGAGGAGGACCGGATCTCGGGCAGCATCGCCATCGGGATCCCCATGTCCTGCGCGATCGACTCGTCCCAGGCCAGGGTGTCCAGGTTCATCAGCATGGTGCGGCTGGCGTTGGTGACGTCGGTGAGGTGCACGCCGTCGTTGTCCGCGCCGCCGGTGAGGTTCCACAGCAGCCAGGTGTCGGTGTTGCCGAAGAGCAGCTCGCCGTTCTCGGCCCGCTCCCGGGCTCCCTCGACGTTGTCGAGGATCCACATGACCTTCGGTCCGGAGAAGTACGTCGCCAACGGCAGCCCGCAGACGTCCTTGTACTTGTCCGGACCGTCCTGGCTCCCCAGCGCGTCGACGATCTTCTGGGTCCGGGTGTCCTGCCACACGATCGCGTGGTAGATCGGCTTGCCGGTGGCCTTCTCCCAGACCATCGCGGTCTCACGCTGGTTGGTGATACCCACAGCCTCGACGGCCTCGCTGCTCAGGTTGGCCTTCGACATCGCGCCGCCGATCACCCGTCGGGTGTTGGTCCAGATCTCCTCACCGTCGTGCTCCACCCAGCCCGCCCGGGGCAGGATCTGCTCGTGCTCGACCTGGTCCTCGGACACCACCTCACCGGCGTGGTCGAAGATCATCGCTCTCGTGCTGGTCGTCCCCTGGTCGATCGCGAGGATGTGGGTGGCGCCGCTCATCGTGAACCTCCTCGGTTCTGGTCCGTGCGGTGAACCCTCACCCATCGGTACGCCCTGAGCAAGGTGCTGCACCGAACCCGCGCGTGGCAGGCTGTCCGCGTGAGTGACACCGAACCGTCCCCCGCCACGAACCAGGGCGCCCTGTGGGGCGGTCGGTTCGCCGGCGGTCCGAGCCCCGAGCTGGCCCGGCTGTCCCGCAGCACGCACTTCGACTGGCGGCTCGCGCCGTACGACCTGGCCGGTTCCCGCGCGCATGCCCGCGTACTGGCCCAGGCGGGCCTGCTCAGCGACGAGGAGCTGGCGGGCCTCCTCGACGGGCTGGAGCGGCTCGGTGACCGGGTGGCCTCCGGCGAGGTGACGCCCGACGAGGGCGACGAGGACGTGCACGGGGCCCTCGAGCGCCTTCTGCTCCTGGAGGTGGGCAGCGAGCTGGGCGGGAGGCTGCGGGCGGGTCGCTCGCGCAACGACCAGGTCGCGACCCTGTTCAAGGTCTTCCTGCGCGACCACGCCCGTGAGGTGGGCAGGCTGGTCCTGGACCTGGTCGACGTGCTGGCCGCTCGGGCCGAGGAGCACCTGGGCGCGATCATGCCGGGGCGCACCCACCTCCAGCACGCGCAGCCGGTGCTGCTCAGTCACCACCTGCTGGCCCACGCCTGGCCGCTGCTGCGCGACGTGGACCGGTTGGCCGACTGGGACGTGCGGGTCGCGGCGGACTCGCCGTACGGCGCCGGGGCCCTGGCCGGCACCAGCCTCGGGCTGGATCCCGTCCGGATCGCCCACGAGCTCGGCTTCACCGACTCCAGCCCGAACTCCATCGACGCCACCGCGGCCCGTGACTTCGTCGCCGAGCTCGCCTTCGTCACCGCCCAGATCGGCATCGACATCTCGCGGCTGGCCGAGGAGGTCATCGTGTGGGCCACCAACGAGTTCGGCTTCGTGTCGTTGCACGACTCCTGGTCGACCGGCTCGAGCATCATGCCGCAGAAGAAGAACCCCGACATCGCGGAGCTCGCTCGGGGCAAGGCGGGTCGTCTGATCGGCAACGTGGCCGGGCTCCTGGCCACGCTCAAGGCGCTGCCGCTGGCCTACAACCGCGACCTCCAGGAGGACAAGGAGCCCGTCTTCGACTCGGTGGACACCCTCGAGGTGCTCCTCCCGGCGTTCACGGGCATGGTCGCGACGCTCACCTTCCGCACGGACCGGATGGCCGAGCTGGCCCCGCAGGGGTTCTCCCTGGCCACCGACGTGGCGGAGTGGCTGGTCCGCGAGGGCGTGCCGTTCCGGCTGGCCCACGAGATCGCCGGCGCGTGCGTGCGCCGCTGCGAGGAGCTCGGGGTGGAGCTGCACGAGCTGGGGGACGAGGAGCTCGTCGCCATCTCGGACCATCTCGACCCGCGGGTGCGCGAGGTCCTGAGCGTCGAGGGGTCGGTCGCCTCACGCGACGCCCGGGGCGGCACCGCGCCGGACCGGGTGCGCGAGCAGCTCGCCGAGCTGCGTCGGCGGGCCTCGGACCATCGTGACCGACTGGGCTGAGGCCCTGGCCGGGCCGGTCGAGACGGTCGCCGTCCGGTTGCTCGGCTCGACCCTGTCGGTGGCCGGGGTGGTGCTGGCCGTGACTGAGGTGGAGGCGTACGGCGGTACCGAGGATCCGGCGTCGCACGCCCACCGGGGTCGCACGGCGCGCAACGCAACGATGTTCGGTCCTGCCGGGCACCTCTACGTGTACCTGAGCTACGGGATGCACTGGTGCGCCAACGTGGTCACCGGATCGGAGGGGGTCGCCTCGGCGGTCCTGTTGCGCGGGGCTGCGGTCCGGGCCGGCCTCGAGCTGGTGCGCGAGCGCCGTGGGGAGGGTCCTGCTGACCACGCACTGGCCCGAGGACCGGCGAACCTGGCGCGCTGCCTCGGCGTCGACCGCAGCAGCGACGGCCTGGATCTGCGGCACCGGCTGCGCCTCGGTCCCCCCGTCCTGGGGTGGCGGGCGGGGCCGCGGGTGGGCGTCAGCCGTGCCGCGGACGTGCCGTGGCGCTTCTGGATCGAGGCCGAGCGCAGCGTCTCGGCGTACCGGCGAAGCCCGCGGGCGCCTCCGCCGTAACCAAGCCGTTAACTGTCGTGACGTTTTCAACCATCGCGGCGGGGCACCGTGACGGTGATCACATCCCTATTGAGGAGGACCTCCATGGCCGCGCTGAGCATGCTGGACAGGTCCCGCACCATCGCACCACCGGGCTACAACCGGTGGCTGGTGCCGCCGGCGGCGCTTGCGATCCACCTGTGCATCGGTCAGGTGTACGCGACCAGCGTCTACAAGAACTCGCTGGTCCAGCACTTCGACGCCAGCCTGACCTCGATCGGCATCGTGTTCTCGCTGGCCATCGTCATGCTCGGCCTGTCCGCCGCGGTGCTCGGCACCTGGGTGGACACCGGCGGTCCTCGGCAGGCCATGGTCGCCGCCGCGCTGTGCTGGTCCACCGGCTTCGTGGTCGGAGGGGTAGGCATCGCCACCAGCCAGCTCTGGCTGCTCTACCTCGGCTACGGCGTGATCGGTGGCATCGGTCTGGGCATCGGCTACATCTCGCCGGTCTCGACCCTGATCAAGTGGTTCCCGGACCGGCCGGGTCTGGCCACCGGGATGGCCATCATGGGCTTCGGTGGCGGCGCGCTGGTGGCCTCGCCTATCGAAAGCCGCCTTCTCGCCCTCTACGACGGCGGGTACGACGCGGCGGACACCACGTCGGTGGCCAGCGGGTCTGCCGTGTCGTCGATGTTCATCACTCTGGGCCTGGTCTACCTGGTGGTCATGCTCTTCGGTGCCTGGCTGATCAAGGTGCCGGCGAAGGACTGGGAGCCGGACGGATTCGACCCCTCCGCGGTCAAGGGCAACAAGCTGGTCAGCACGGGCATGGTCTCGGCCCGGAACTCGGTGCGGACACCGCAGTTCTGGCTGCTGTGGACGGTTCTGTTCTGCAACGTGACCGCAGGCATCGGCATCCTCGAGCAGGCCTCGCCGATGATCCAGGACTTCTTCCGGACCAGCGGCGGCTCGTCGGTGGCTCCTGCGGCCGCGGCCGGCTTCGTGGGGCTGCTCTCGATCTGCAACATGGCGGGCCGGTTCGTCTGGTCCGCTACCTCGGACGTGATCGGGCGCAAGCCGACCTACATGGGCTACCTCGGCGTCGGCATGGTCCTGTATGCGTTGCTGGCCCTGGGCGGGTCGAGCTCGACCGCCCTGTTCGTGCTGCTGGCCGGGATCATCATCTCGTTCTACGGCGGTGGGTTCGCCACCGTCCCGGCGTACCTCCGCGACCTCTTCGGCACCTACCAGGTGGGGGCGATCCACGGACGTCTGCTCACCGCGTGGGCGGCCGCAGGCGTGGCCGGACCGCTCATCATCAACGGCTTCCTCGATGCCCAGGGGACCCCGGGAGAGCTCACGGCCGCCGCCTATCGTCCGGCGCTGCTGACCATGGTCGGCGTCCTGGCGGTGGGCTTTGTGGCCAACCTCCTGGTACGACCCGTGAACGAGAAGTGGCATGAGGACGACGTGGACACCTCCGAGGACCGCAGCGACGACGAGAGCAACGAGGACGAGGCGAGTGGGTCGTCGGGCGGCACGACGACCGGGACCCGGACGGAGACGTCCGCCAAGCCGGTGCTGCTGGTGGTCGCGTGGGCGGTCGTGGGGCTGCCCCTGCTCTACGGCATCTGGCAGACGCTGGTGAAGACGGCCAGTCTGTTCGGCTGAGCCGCGCCGACGACGGGACGCTGGTGACCCGTGAGGTCGACCGGTAGGGCAGGGTGGTCCCAGCACTCGACACCGGAGGCATCCGTGAGCACCGACCCGCAGCTCCTCGACGATCTCGCCTGGCGTGGGCTGATCGCCCAGTCCACCGACCTCGACGCCCTGCGTGAGGCGATGACAGGGCCGATCAGCTTCTATGTCGGCTTCGATCCCACCGCGCCCAGCCTGCACATGGGCAACCTCGTGCAGCTGGTCACCGCACGACGTCTGCAGCGGGCCGGTCACGTGCCGTTCGCCCTGGTGGGTGGGGCGACCGGGATGATCGGGGATCCCAAGGACGTCGGTGAGCGGAGCCTGAACTCGTTGGACACGGTCAAGGACTGGGTCGAGCGCGTCCGTGCGCAGATCGAGCCCTTCCTCGACTTCGAGGGCGAGCACGCCGCGACGATGGTCAACAACTACGACTGGACCGCGAGTCTGTCCACCATCGACTTCCTGCGCGAGGTGGGCAAGCACTTCCCGGTGAATCGGATGCTCGCGCGCGACGTAGTCCGCAACCGCCTCGAGGACGGCATCTCCTACACCGAGTTCAGCTACGTCCTGCTCCAGTCGATGGACTTCTTGAACCTGTACCGCGACCACGGCGTCAGCCTTCAGTTCGGGGGCAGCGACCAGTGGGGGAACATCACCGCCGGCGTGGAGCTCATCCGTCGCTCTGACGGTGCCCGGGTGCACGCCTTCGCGACCCCGCTGATCACGCGCTCGGACGGGACGAAGTACGGCAAGACGGAGACCGGGGCGCTGTGGCTTGACCCCACGATGATGTCGCCGTACGCGTTCCACCAGTTCTGGCTCAACGCCGAGGACGACAAGGTCTCCGAGCTGTTGCGGATCTTCACCTTCCTGGACCGGGCGGAGATCGAGGCACTCGAGCAGCAGGTCGCCGAGAAGCCCTTCCTGCGCACTGCTCAGAAGGCGCTGGCCGACGAGGTGACGACGCTGGTGCACGGTGAGCACGAGACCGGCCGGGCCAAGGCCGCGGCCGTAGCCCTCTTCGGCGGGGGGAGGCTCGAGGATCTCGATCCCACCACTCTGGCTGCGGCTCTGGGCGACGTCGGGAGCACGATCGTCTCCACCGACCAGGGGCGGCCGAACGTCGTCGACCTGCTCGTGGCGACGGGTCTCTGCTCCAGCCGGGGCGAGGCCCGGCGCACGATCACCGAGGGCGGCGCCTACCTGAACAACGTCCGGGTGACAGACGCCGACGTGGTGCCCACCGACGACGACCTCCTCGACGGGTCGCGCCTGGTCCTGCGCCGGGGCAAGAAGAAGCTCGCCGGTGTCGAGCTGCGATGAGCCGTCCGCGATGAGTCACCTGCGATGAGCCACCTGCGATGACCTCCGGGAGGTACGCCGACGAGCTCGAAGCCCGTGCCGCCGAGGTGTTGCCCGAGCCGGTCTGGCGCTACCTGCGCCAGGGGGCGAGGGACTCCCGGTCGGCCGACGAGGCCCAGGCCGCCTGGCACCGCTTCCGTTTCCGCCCTCGGGTGCTGCACGACGTGACCGACATCGACCTGGGCACGTCGCTGCTGGGCGGTCGTGCGGCCCTCCCCGTCGGGGTCGCGCCCAGCACGTTCCAGCGCGCCGCACACCGCGACGGTGAGCTGGGAATGGCCCGGGCGGCGGCGGCGTCGGGAGCGGTGATGGTCTTGTCGAGCAACGCCTCGGTACGGTTCGAGGAGGTGGCCGGGACGGGGGTGGCGTGGTGGCTCCAGCTCTACGTCACCCAGGACCGCAGCGTGTCCTCGCCCCTGCTGCAGCGGGCCGTTCGTGCCGGCGCACGCTCCATCGTCCTGACGGCGGACACCCCCGTCGTCGGCACCAAATACGACGACGGGCCCACCGTGTGGGAGGCCACGGACCCCTCGTGGGTCCGGGCGAACTTCGGCCCGGTGGAGCACGACGGGGACTCGGACCGGCCGCACCCTGCGGATGCGGAGAAGGCCACCGACCTCGGACCTGCCGACGTGGACTGGCTGGCCACCACGACGGGGCTGCCGGTGGTGGTCAAGGGGGTCCTGCGAGCCGACGACGCCCGGCGGTGCGTCGATGCCGGGGCCGCCGCTGTGTGGGTGTCGAACCACGGGGGTCGTCAGCTCGACGGAGTGACGGCCACCGCCGACTGTCTCGCGGAGGTGGTGGGCGCGGTCGCGGGGCGGGCCGATGTGTACGTCGACGGGGGAGTGCGCTCGGCCCGCGAGGTCTGCACTGCGCTCGCTCTGGGGGCGAACGCGGTCTTTCTCGGCCGCCAGGCGATGTACGCGCTGGCCGTCGACGGGCAGGCCGGGGTGGAGCGGCTCCTCGGCGAGGTCGGCGCGGAGCTCCGGGAGACTCTCCGCCTGCTCGGGTGCCGCGACCTCGCGGCGCTCGACCCCTCCGTGGTCGACCGCACCTGAGGTTCCGGCCGGTGTCCTGAGGTGGTGACCGCGTCGAGTCCCCGCCCGAACGACAGCGGTGTCATTCCGCCGGAGCGATCGGGCCCCGGGCGTCGTGGTCCTCCGCCGGCGTCGGGGAGCGAAACTTGCCCTCTGACCTGCAGCAACGCCGGTGTGACCACGGCCACCACGCTCTCGATTTGCGTTGTCCGCCCCGGACTGTCTACTGTTCCCTCTGTCGCCAGGGAGCGGCGGGACGCAAGGCCGAGAGGCCGGGTGTTCGGCCCCCAAGGAGACACCCGGTCAGAGCCTCTCTTGAGTCGGTCCGGCGCACGCTTCGGCGGCCCGGCCTGCAATCGGAGGAACCTGCACTGGGACCCGGGAGGGCACACGATCTCGATTTGACGGGGTCCTGCCCAACCGGTAAGTTTGATCAGGTTGCCCCCCAGCGAGGCCGGAAGGCCTCCACTGCGGTGCGCGCTTGATCCTTGAGAACTCAACAGTGTGCTAAAAGTCGACGAATTAATTTGTAACGCCAGTCGGCAGGTTGCGAGAGAGTGAGCACTTCGGTGCGAGCTCACTCGATATCTGTCGATGATTTATCCTTGAGGTAAGACGTCGGGTGCTCTCGAGCACTCGACACTCTTGCCGGGATTGCTCCAAGAGTCGATGAACGCCGGCAGCAATGCCGGTGACATCAATAGAATTCAACGGAGAGTTTGATCCTGGCTCAGGACGAACGCTGGCGGCGTGCTTAACACATGCAAGTCGAGCGGTAAGGCCCCTTCGGGGGTACACGAGCGGCGAACGGGTGAGTAACACGTGAGCAATCTGCCCTTCACACGGGGATAACCTCGGGAAACCGAAGCTAATACCCGATACGACCACTTCAGGCATCTGATGGTGGTGGAAAGTTCCGGCGGTGAAGGATGAGCTCGCGGCCTATCAGCTTGTTGGTGAGGTAATGGCCCACCAAGGCTTCGACGGGTAGCCGGCCTGAGAGGGTG
>JBBPYL010000004.1:0-6453 GCA_038199935.1 Propionibacteriales bacterium
CGAGTGGTGCGAGGCCAAGCTGGTCGAGCACCACGACTACGTCCGCGAGCACATGGAGGACCTGCCCGAGATCCGCGAATGGCGGGTCGGCATCCCCTCGCGCCGGTGAGTGCGGCGGCCGGTCACCTCACTCGGAGGGGGGTGACCACAGGGCGACGCGTCGGAAGTTTCCCAAGGTATGCAGGATTTCTGCCGCTCCCCATGGCGAATTCACCATGGGGAGCGGCAGTTTTCCATGGGGAGTAGGACGTGGGGTCCCCGTACGACGTGGTGCCTGTACAACGTGCGCTTTCGTACGACGAGGCGCGTGTACGACGTGGGGCCCACGTGCGACGAGCCGCTCGGAGCCGGTACGACGCCGCGGACCGATCTCAGCCGATCGACTCCCTTCCGGCCACGGCGGCGGTGGTCACGACGAGGGCGTCGAGCACCAGGCACCCGTCCTCGTCGACCGCCAGCGGGTTGATGTCGAGCTCGGCGATCAGGTCTCCGACGTCGGCCACCAGGTCGGAGAGGCAGACCAGCGCGCGGACCACCGAGGCGTGGTCGGCCGGGGGCCGTCCCCGCACCCCGGCGAGGATCGGGGCAATGGCCAGCTTGTCGACCATCCGGGCGGCGATCCGCGCGTCGATCGGGACCAGGCCGAGCTGACGGTCGGCGATCACCTCGATGAAGACACCGCCTGCGGCGACCAGGACCATCGCGCCGAAGTGGGGATCGGTCACCACCCCCAGGGCGAGCTCAACCCGGGTCACGGCCATCGGGGCAACCAGGACGACTGGTCCCAGCCGGGCCCTCAGGTCGGCGTACGCCGCACGGACCTCATCCTCGTTGGCGAGGTTGAGCTGGACGCCGTCGACCTCCGACTTGTGCAGGATGCCCGGCGCCGCCGTCTTGAGGACGACCGGGAAGCCCACCTCGGACGCGGTGACCACGGCGGCCTCCACGTCGCCGACCACCGCGTGCGGGATCGTGGGCAGCCCGTAGTCCGCGAGCAGGGCGAGCCCCTCGCTCTCGTTGAGCAGCTCGGGTCGCGAGAGCCGGTCGCGCCACCGTGCGGTGACCGCCGGGTCCGGTGCGGTGGGGGGCTCGACCCGCGGGCTCCAGGTGAAGTCGCGGTAGGTCAGGGCGTTGCGTACGGCGACCAGACCGGCCACCGTGCCGTCGAGCACCGGGATGCCCATCGCGGTCACGCGGCGGGCCAGGTCCTGGGTGTCGGTGCCGACGTGGTTGGTCAGCATGGCCATCGGCTTGCTCGTCCGGCGGTGCACGCGCCGCGCGACCCGGGCGAAGGACTCGTGCAGGTGGAACCCCGAGGTGAGGTCGGCCACGAAGACGGCGATCGCGGTGTCCTCATCGTCCACCAGCGCCTG
Organism: Propionibacteriales bacterium; assembly: GCA_038199935.1. Classification (GTDB taxonomy): domain Bacteria; phylum Actinomycetota; class Actinomycetes; order Propionibacteriales; family Nocardioidaceae; genus Nocardioides_B. Next base: position 1,374 of record JBBPYL010000004.1, read on the forward strand.
CCAGCAGTGCTCGAAGACCCGCTGATGGTCCCGCCCGGTGCCCCAGGCGTCCAGCGGGTTGATCGGCTCGAGACCGTGGTCGAGGTTGTCGGCCAGGACCTGCGTGGTCTCCGGGCTGATCTGGGCGAACGGCACCCCGACGTCGGCGGCCAGGTCGAGCAGGAGCTCGCGCTCGCCGCCGGAGTCGTGGATGGTCGCCAGTCCGCCGGGACCGGGCCTCCGGGTGTCGGAGAGCAGCAGGGTCGTGGCGGCCAGCTCGTCGATGGTGGCGACCGGCAGCACGCCGTAGCGCTCGAACAGGGTGCGGTACGCCGCGTCGTCGCCGGCGATGGCGCCGGAGTGGCTCAGCGCCAGGGTGGCCGCGGCCGGGGTGCGTCCCGCCTTGAGCGCCACCACCGGGATGTCCCTTGAGGCGGCCTTGCGCAGCGCCGCGATGAACGCCTCGGGCCGGCGCACCGATTCGATGAACAGCGCGATGACCCTGGTGCTCTGCTGGTCCAGCGCGTAGTCCATGTAGTCCGAGACGGTGGTGACCAGCTCCTGACCGGGGGAGACGGCGAGGTTGAAACGGAGCTTCTGGTCGTTCCACAGCAGCGAGGTCAGCACCGAGCCGGACTGGGCGATCAGCGTGACGCCTCCGGCCTGGAGCTCGTAGGGGCGGTTGAACGGGAAGGCGCGGAACCAGGCGTCGACGTTGTAGAAGCCCATGCAGTTGGCGCCGACGATCGGCACGTCCGCCGCCAGGGCGAGGTCACGGATCCGGGTCCGGAGGGAGGACTCGGGGGTGTCACTGGGCAGCAGGGCGCTGCCGGGGATGACCAGTCCGCCCACTCCCATCTCCAGCGCGGTGGCGACCTGCTCCTCGAGGCGGTCGTTGCCGACGCTGAGCACGGCGAGGTCCGGTACGGCGGGCAGGGCCCCCAGGGTGGGGTAGCACGGCCAGCCCTCGACCTCGGAGTACTTGGGGTTCACCGGGTAGACCTGGCCGGGGAAGCGGCTGATCTGGAGCTCGAGGACCATGTCGTTGCCGGGCACGTTGGGTGCGTTCGAGGCCCCGACGAGGGCCACGGAGGTCGGAGCGAGCATCTTGCTGAGGCGATGGTCCTGGCTCATGGTCTGGTCATCCTCCACGTCGCGACCCGGCCCCGGGTCGCCCGCCACGCTAGCCCCCTGCTCCGCATCGCGGGCCCGCCACACCGTCGCGCTGTGTGTCCTCACCACGCCGGGTTCGACACGTCACATCCGGATTGGCGCTCCGGAGGGTGGGTACCGCACCAGAGTCGCCCTGAACACACTCACCCCGGAACGTCGAGGAGCACCATGAAGGCTGTCACCTGGCACGGTCGGCGCGACGTACGCGTCGAGGACGTCCCGGACCCGATCATCTCCGAGCCGACCGACGCGATCCTGCGCATCACCTCCAGCGGTCTGTGCGGCTCCGACCTGCACCTCTACGAGACCCTCGGCCCCTTCATGGGGGAGGGCGACGTCCTGGGCCACGAGCCGATGGGCATCGTCGAGGAGGTGGGCACCGAGGTCGGTGACCTCACGGTGGGTGACCGCGTGGTCGTTCCCTTCCAGATCTGCTGCGGGCACTGCTGGATGTGCACCCGCGGTCTGTACACGCAGTGCGAGACCACCCAGGTCCGCGACCAGGGCACCGGGGCCGCGCTGTTCGGGTTCAGCAAGCTCTACGGCGAGGTGCCCGGCGCGCAGGCGGAGTTCCTCCGCGTGCCGCAGGCGCAGTTCATGCCGATCAAGGTTCCCGAGGGCCCGCCCGACGAGCGCTTCCTGTTCCTCTCCGACGTCCTCCCGACCGCGTGGCAGTCAGTGGAGTACGCCGACGTGCCCGAGGGCGGCACGCTGCTCGTGCTCGGACTGGGGCCGATCGGCGAGATGGCCGGCCGCATCGCGGTCCACCACGGCTACCGAGTGATCGGTGTGGACCTCGTCCCCGAGCGTCTGGCTCGGGCCCAGAGTCGCGGGATCGAGGTCCTGAACCTCACCGAGGTCGACGACATCGGTGAGGAGGTCCGCTCGCTGACCAGTGGCCGCGGCGCCGACGCGGTCATCGACGCGGTCGGGATGGAGGCGCACGGATCGCCGGTGGCCGAGATGGGCCAGCGGCTCTTCAACGCACTGCCCAAGCGCCTGGTCGCACCGCTGATGAACAAGGTCGGCATCGACCGGATGTCGGCGATCTACACCGCCATTGACGCCGTACGCCGTGGGGGAACGGTGTCGTTGATCGGCGTCTACGGCGGGCAGAGCGACCCGATGCCGATGCTCACGATGTTCGACAAGCAGCTCCAGTTCCGGATGGGGCAGGCCAACGTCAAGCGGTGGGTCGACGACATCATGCCGCTGCTCACCGACGACGCCGACCCGTTGGGGACCGAGGACTTCGTCACCCACCAGGTGCCGCTGGCCTCGGCGCCGAAGGCCTACGACGACTTCCAGAAGAAGCAGGACGGGGCGATGAAGGTGGTCTTCAGGCCCTGAGCCAACGCGGCGGCCCCTCCCGCGCGGACTGCGCGGGACTGCGCTCAGTGGGCCGAGGCGAGCCGGGACGGGGGGACCACAGCCACCGGGCACTGGGCGTGCTCGACGACGGTCGGCGCCACGGGCGGGAAGAAGAGGTCCTCCACGATGGACAGGGGCTGGTGGCCGATCACGACCAGCGCGTGCTCGCGGGAGGTCTCCACCAAATGGGCCTGGGGCAGGCCACGGACGAACCTCAGGTCGACGGAGACCTCGGGGAACTTCTCGGCCATCCCCGAGGTGGATTCGGAGACCAGCAGTCGCATCTCATCAGGGTCCGTCCCCGGGTCGGAGGGGTGCGGTACGGCGAGGGCTGCGTCGTCCCAGTAGCAGTGCAGGACCGTGAGCCGCTCGCCGCGGACGGCAGCCATTCGGAACGCGAACTCCACCGCAGGGAGTGAGCGCTCGGTCCCGTCGACTCCGACGACAACTCCGTGCCGGGGCTCGTCGCCGGGCGCCGGTCGGCACACGACGACCGGTGAGGACGCGTGCTTGGACACGCTGACGCTCACCGACCCCAACAGCAGGCTGGAGACCGGGCCCCGGCCCCGGGAGCCGAGGACGACCATGGACGCGCGTTCGCTCAGCTCCAGGAGTTCATTTCGCGTGTCTGCGGAGCGGAGCACCTCGGCGACCTCCAGCGAGGGGTGACGCGTGAGCGCATGGGCCCGGGCGGTGGAGAGCAGCTCGCCACCGGCGGCCAGCAGCGACTCGGCCAGACCGCCGTAGTCGATCCCGGTGGCCAGGAACGTCCCGGCTCCGGGGCCTAGGGGCTGGACCGCGTGCACGAGGGTCAGAGTTCGTCGTTCCAGGCCCGCCTGGTCACTGGCCCAGTCGAGCGCCCGTTCGGCGTCCCGCGAGCCGTCAACGCCCACGACGATGCTACCGGCGGTGATCTGCGCTGTGTCCATGACACGAGCGTGCCTGGACGGCGCGCTCGGCGGTACGGGCGAAGGACAGGGCGGGACGGGCCTTTCGTCCCCCCGGCGCCTCGGCGCGCCTGCGGCGTCCGAACCCGCCGGTCGCCCTGAGAACGCCGCCGAGATGGCCCCTGAGATCGCCGCCGTGCGCTGGCCCTGGCTGAGACCCCCACGGTGAGCTGGTAGGGAATGGTCCCAGCTGTCGTTGTCGGCTCCAGTGGTGTCGTTGAGGCTCACCGGTGAGCGGCAACGGCGTCGGAGCCCGGGCTCAGCCCCGCAGTCCGTCCCAGGACCAGTGCGGTATCCGTAGCCCGGCGGGGACGTCGTCGGCGGAGCGGTGGTAGCGCGCCATCGTTGTCGTTGTCACCCACGCGACATAGTCGTGGAGCACCGCGTGCACCGGCAGGTCAGGGGTCAGGCCGACCTCGGTCAGCGCCTCGTCGAAGCAGGCGACCGCCCGCTCGTCCATCTCCTCGTGGGGACCGTTGCCACTATGTCGGCGCACCACCTCCGACTCGTCGCCCATCGTGGCGGAGTAGGTCGACGGGCCACCCAGCGCCTCGGCCCAGTAGGCCGCGAGCCGGGTGGTGTGCTCGGGATGGACGCCGTGGCTGAAGGCGTGGCTCACCACCTCATCGTGCAGCATCCGGTCGTGCCAGGCCCGGGCCAATCGGACCAGACCCTGCTGACCGCCGGCCGCCTCGTACGCCGATTCCACGTCCATCGCCTCACGGGCATCATCGCACCGACGGCGCCACGAGTCTCAGGCCCGACGCCATCCGCGCAAACTCGCGCGGCTGATAGACCGCATAGCTCAGGCTGGCCGGTGGCGCCCCACGGCCGATCCCTAGGCTGAGCCGATGAGCACACCCGCCGAGACCGACCCGCCACCGCGGATCCATGCGACGGAGGTCGGTGATCAGGGTCAGCGGGTGGTGTTCCTGCACGGCCTGTTCGGGCAGGGCCGCAACTTCAGCCAGATCGCCAAGGCGCTCACCCCCGAGCTCCGGTCGGTACTGGTCGACCTGCCCAACCACGGCCGCTCGTCCTGGCTCGACACCGCAGACTACGAGGTGGTGGCCGGGGTGGTGGCCGACTGGCTGAGGACAACGTACGGGGACCAGGGCCCGGTGCACCTGGTCGGCCACTCCATGGGCGGCAAGGTGGCGATGGTGCTCGCTCTGCACCACCCCGAACTGGTCGACCGGCTGGTCGTGGTGGACATCGCCCCGGCGACGAGCGAGGGCGCGGGCGAGTTCGAGCACCTGCTGGACAGCCTGGCCGCCCTGGTCCTGGGCCGTCTGGAACGTCGTGCGCACGCCGACGAGCTGCTGGAGAGCGCGATCGCCGACGCGCGGGTGCGCGCCTTCCTGCTCCAGAACCTTCGCACCGGCAGCGACGGCTTCGTCTGGCAGGCCAACCTCGACCTACTGCGACGCGAGCTCTCCACGATCGGCGACTTCCCCGAGCTGGACGCGTGCTTCGACCATCCGGTGCTCTGGATGGCCGGCGAGGGGTCGGACTACGTGCGCCCCGAGCACCGCGACGCAATGCGGCGGCTCTTCCCCCGGACCCGATCGGTGACGATCAAGGGCGCCGGTCACTGGGTGCACTCCGAG
>JBBPYL010000005.1:0-6314 GCA_038199935.1 Propionibacteriales bacterium
GGTCGGCCCAACGCGTCGTACCTGGTGCCGCTGACGATGCGGGCGATGGCCGAGGCCCGTGGGGAGGACCTCGCCGCTCTCTGCGCTGCCGTGGACGCGAACACCTCGGCCGCGTTCGGTGGGAGCTGGTAGGAGGACCGGCGCGGTTTGGCTCCCTCGTTCCGGTGCGGCCGGTAACCGCGGCAGCGCCGCAAACCCCCCCAATCGTGCAGAAAGAGGTGGACCGATTTGGTCTGGTCCTGCGCGGCCGTTATCGTCTCGTGACGTTGGCCGGGAGCGGGGAAGTTTCCGACACGACGAGCACCGAGGGCCCGAACCGGTTCGACCGGCGGGCCTGTTGCGTATGGGGGGCTGCCACGAGCAGCTGCGCGCGGAGCTGTCGTGCCCGCGGCCCGGAGATACTGATCATGGGAGAACCGTGCGGCGCACACTCGCACTGCTGACCAGAAGCAAGACCACCCTCGCCATCCTCACCGGAACCCTCGCCCTGGCCGTTGTCGGCACGGGCCTCGGCTACGCGCAGATGACCAAGGACGTCACCCTGTCGATCGACGGGCAGTCCCGTCCCGTCAGCGTCCTGGGTGGGACCGTCTCGGACGTGCTGGCCGCCGAAGGCATCGAGCTCGGCGAACGCGATGTCGTGGCTCCCAGCCTCGGCTCGTCGGTGAGCGACGGCGCCACCGTGAGCGTGAGGTACGCCCGGCCACTCGACGTGACGATGGATGGTGACCAGGACAGGTTCTGGGTCACCGCCACCGACGTGAACACCGCCCTCGAGCAGCTCGACCTGCGGGTGGCGGGCGCGGACCTGTCTGCCAGCCGCAGCGCGGAGATCGGTCGCGCCGGACTGGCGCTCGACATCGTCACCGCGAAGAAGCTGACCGTGAAGATCGCGGGCAAGAAGGCGAAGAAGCGAACGATGACCGCTCTAACCGTCAACCAGGTCCTTCGCCAGCTCGACGTGCGTGTCGACAAGCAGGACAAGGTGACGCCCGGCCTGGGCCAGGCCGTCGAGGACGGGGACCGCATCGTCTTCACCGACATCCGGCACGTCACCCGGACCGACCGTCGCCCGATCGGCTTCGGCTCGCAGACCCGCGCCGACTCCAGCCTGTACAAGGGCCAGTCGAAGCAGGTGCGGTCGGGCCGATCCGGCTCCAGGAAGCTCACGTTCGACGTGACCGTGAAGAACGGTGAGGTCGCGCGCCGCAAGGTCGTCCGCACCCAGGTCGTGCGTCGTCCGGTCAGTGCGATCACCGCGGTCGGAACCAAGGAGCGACCCGCTCCGGAGCCCACCCCGGCGCCGGCTCCGACGGCCTCGGCCGCCCCGGCCCCCTCGGCCCCTCCGGCTCCGTCGGCTCCGCCGGCTCCCTCGGCGAACTTCGCCGGGGGCAGCACCGTGTGGGACGCCCTGGCTCGGTGCGAGTCCGGAGGCAACTGGGCCATCAACACCGGCAACGGCTACTACGGCGGGCTTCAGTTCAACCTGGGCACGTGGCGGGCGTACGGCGGCAGCGGCTATCCGAACCAGAACAGCCGCGAGACCCAGATCGCGATCGCGACGAAGGTCCGCGACTCGCGTGGTGGGTACGGCGCCTGGCCGGGGTGCTCGCGCTCCCTCGGGCTGCCTCAGTAGTCACCTCAGGCACGACTAGGCTCACCAGGTGAGCGACGAGACGACATCCGCCGGTCCGAGGCTCCTCGGACCGGCGGACGTCCGTTCGCTGGCGGCTGAGCTGGACCTGCGGCCGACCAAGCAGCGGGGGCAGAACTTCGTCATCGATGCCAACACCGTGCGGCGCATCGTCCGGATCTCCGCGGTGACCAGCCAGGACGTCGTCCTCGAAGTCGGTCCGGGCCTCGGCTCCCTGACCCTGGCCCTGCTCGAGGCGTGTGAGCGGGTCGTCGCGGTGGAGGTGGACCCCGTCCTGGCCCGAGCCCTTCCCGACACCCTGGCGCGGCAGGCCCCGGGTCAGGCCCACCGAGTCGAGGTGGTCCTCGCGGACGCGCTCCGTCTCAAGGAGGTGCCGGGCCCGCCGCCGACTGCCCTGGTGGCCAACCTTCCCTACAACGTCTCCGTCCCGGTGCTGCTCCACCTGCTGAGCCTGTTGCCGTCGATCCGCCGCGGACTGGTCCTCGTCCAGACCGAGGTGGCCGAGCGGCTGGCCGCGCCGCCGGGGTCGCGCACCTACGGAATCCCCTCGGCCAAGGCCGCCTGGTACGCCGAGGTGAGGCGCGCCGGAAGCGTCGGTCGCACCGTCTTCTGGCCGGCACCCCACGTGGACTCCGGGCTGGTCGCGTGGGAGCGGCGCGAGCCACCGGCAGTGGAGGTCTCCCGGGCCGAGGTCTTCGCCGTCGTCGACGCGGCCTTCGCCCACCGGCGCAAGACCCTGCGCTCGACGCTCAAGGAGCTGGCCGGCTCGGCGGAGGCGGCCGAGGCCGCGCTCGCCCACGCGGGCGTCTCGCCCCAGTCCAGGGGCGAGGAGCTCGACATCGGCCAGTTCGCCCTGATCGCGGAGGGGATGGCCCGATGAGCCGGCCTCACCGGGTGACCGCCTCGGCGCCGGCGAAGGTCAACCTCTACCTCGGCGTCGGTCCCCGTCGCGGCGACGGCTTCCACCCGCTGGCCACCCTGTACCACGCGATCGGGCTACGGGACGTGGTCACGGCCAGCCGGCCGCGGTCCGGGGGGAGGCGCGGGACCGAGCCCGTGGTCAGCGTCGACGGCGACCAGTCCCTGCTGCTCACCGACGTGCCGCGCGGACCGGAGAACATCGCGGCCCGAGCGGCCTCCCTGTTGGCGCAGCAGTACGGCGTGGACGAGCCCGTGCTCCTGCACATCGACAAGCGGATCCCGGTCGCGGGGGGCCTGGCCGGGGGCAGCGCGGACGCGGCAGCGACCCTCACCGCCTGCGACGCGTTGTGGGGCCTGGGGGCGACGCAGGCGGACCTGCTCGACCTCGCGGCCGAACTGGGCAGCGACGTGCCGTTCGCCCTGCTCGGAGGCACCGCGGCCGGCGCCGTGCGCGGTGAGCTGGTCACGTCCGTGCCCGTCCCCGGCGACTACTGGTGGGTGGTCGCCCGCTCGCGGGAGGGGATGTCGACCCCCGCGGTCTACGCCGCCTTCGACCACACCCCCCAGGGTGCGGCCGCTGTCGAGCCTACGATCCCACCTGCGATGACCGCGGCCCTGGCCGAGCACGACGTCGAGCGCCTCGGTGCCGTGCTGAACAATGATCTTCAGCCGGCGGCGCTCGGCCTGCGTCCCGACCTCGCTGCGGTGCTGAGGCACGGCCTCGGGGCGGGAGCGGTGGGCGCCCTGGTCTCCGGGTCGGGACCGAGCTGCCTGTTCCTGGGCCGGGACCAGGAGCACGCCGCCCACGTGGCCGGGCGACTCGCCGAGGACGTCTCCGCCGACGTGCTGGTGACCAGTGGCCCCGTTCCGGGCGCCCGCATCGAGAGCAAGGACTGAGTGATGGCCAACCTGGTGAGTGTGGAGCGCGTCCACAAGTCGTACGGGATCAGACCCCTGCTGGACGGGGTCAGCCTGGGGGTGGGCGACGGCGAGCGGATCGGGGTCGTCGGGCGCAACGGCGACGGGAAGACCACCCTGCTGCGCATCGTCGGTGGACTGTTGGAGGTCGACCAGGGGCGGGTCTCGCGCAACCGGGGCCTGCGGTTGGGGTACCTCACCCAGGGCGACGACCTGGAGCCGAGCGCGACCGTGCGGGTCGCGGTGCTCGAGGGGCGGGCCGACCACGAGTGGGCCGCCGACGCAACCTCCCGCGAGGTCGTCGACGTCCTGCTCGCGGGCGTCGACCTCGACCGGACCATCGAGGGCCTCTCCGGTGGCGAGCGCCGGCGCTGCTCGCTGGCCCGGCTGCTGCTCGGAGACCACGACCTGGTGATCCTCGACGAGCCGACCAACCACCTCGACGTGGAGGCCGTGGCCTGGTTGGCCGCCCACCTGGTCCGGCGCCCGTCGGCGCTGGTCGTGGTCACCCACGACCGGTGGTTCCTCGACGAGGTGTGCCAGACGACCTGGGAGGTCCACGACGGGGTGGTCGACGTCTATGACGGCGGGTACGCCGCCTTCGTCTTGGCCAAGGCCGAGCGGCAGCGCCAGGCCTCGGCCTCGGAGTCGCGTCGGCAGAACCTGATGCGCAAGGAACTGGCCTGGCTGCGGCGCGGGGCTCCGGCCCGGACGTCCAAGCCCAAGTTCCGGATGGACGCGGCGAACGCGCTGATCGAGGGGGAGCCGCCGCCGCGTGACCCCTTCGAGCTGCAGCGCTTCGCCACCCAGCGCCTGGGCAAGGACGTCATCGACCTCGAGGACGTGGACCTGGTGCGCGGCGAGCGGACCCTGCTGAGTCAGGCGACCTGGCGGCTGGCGCCGGGGGACCGGGTCGGTCTGGTCGGGGTGAACGGGGCCGGCAAGACGTCGGTACTGCGGCTGATGAGCGGGGAGCTGGGGCCCTCGGGGGGCCGGGTCCGGACCGGCAAGACCGTGGCCCTGGAGCACCTCACCCAGGGACTCGACGCCGTCGACACCACGGAGCGGGTGCTGGAGAGCGTGGAGAAGGTCCGGCGGGTGACGCGGGTGGCGGGCGGCGAGATCACCGCGACCTCCATGCTGGAGCGGTTCGGCTTCACCGGTGACCGCCTGACGACCCGGATCGGGGATCTCTCCGGCGGAGAGCGTCGCCGGTTCCAGCTGCTGCGGCTGCTGCTCAGCGAGCCGAACGTCCTCCTGCTCGACGAGCCGACCAACGACCTCGACATCGAGACGCTGACCGTGCTGGAGGACTTCCTGGACCGGTGGCCGGGCACGCTGGTGGTCGTCTCCCACGACCGGTACTTCCTCGAACGGGTCACCGACTCGGTCTGGGCGCTGCTCGACGACGGCCTGGTCTCGATGCTTCCCCGGGGCGTGGAGGAGTACCTCGAGCGGCGGACCGCGGCCCTGGCGGCCGCGCCTGCGGGGTCCTCGGTCTCCGCCGGGCCATCGGGCGCGGGGTCGTCGGTGTCCGCGGCGTCCTCCCAGCAGTTGCGTGAGGCTCGCAAGAGCGTGACCCGCATCGAGAAGCAGCTGGCCCGGGTCGACGAGCGGGAGTCGGTCCTGCACTCCGAGCTGGCCGAGCACGCCGCAGACTTCGAACGGCTCGCCGCGCTAGATGCGGAGCTCCGCGAGGTCACCGCCCGCAAGACGGCACTCGAAGAGGAGTGGCTCGAGCTCTCCACCCTCCTCGACTGACCCCCTCACCCCGATTCGTCCGCGAGAACGCGTCCCCTCAGGACCGGTCGGGCGCGGTCGAATCGCGGCGGGGGGGCTCGAAGGGCGCCACCAGCGCCCGCAGCAGACCGGCCAGTCGTGCCTGCTCGGGACCTTCGAGGCCCCCGAGCAGCTCCCGCTCCCGGTCCAACAGCGCCGACAGCGCGCTGTCCACGGTGCGGCGGCCCTCGGGGGTGAGGCGGACCAGCACGCCCCGCCGGTCGCCCGGGTCGGGCATCCGCTCCACGAAGCCGCGACCGGCCAGCCGGTCCACCCGGTTGGTCATGGTCCCCGAGGTGACCAGGGTCTCGGTGAGCAGGCGCCCCGGGGAGAGCTGGTACGGCGCGCCGGCCCGACGCAGCGCGGCCAGGACGTCGAACTCCCAGGACTCGAGGTTGTGCGCGGCGAAGGCCGACCGGCGCGCGCGGTCGAGATGGTGGCTGAGCCGGCTGACCCGGCTGAGCACCTCCATCGGGGCGAGGTCGAGGTCGGCGCGCTCACGTTGCCAGGCCTCGACCAGGCGGTCGACCTCGTCTCGCATGGCCTCACCCTAGCGTCAAGTTTCTTGACGTCGAGAGATTCACAGACGCTCGGCGAGGAGGTATCTTGACGTCAAGAGACTTGGAGACCCGATGACCGAAACCGACACCTGGAACCCCGCGCGCTACCTGACCTACGCCGACGAACGCGGCAGGCCCTTCGACGAGCTCCTCGCCCGGGTCGCCGCTACCCGTCCCGACCGGGTCGTCGACCTCGGCTGCGGCCCGGGGAACCTCACCGCCCGGCTCGCTGCGCGCTGGCCTGAGGCCGATATCGAGGGGGTCGACTCCTCGGGCGAGATGCTCCAGGCGGCACGCTGCGTCGCCGGAGTCCGCCTCACCCGGGCCGACGTGCGGTCCTGGCGGTCGGACCGCCCGGTCGATGTCCTGGTCTCCAACGCCACCTTCCAATGGATCCCGGGACACCTGGACCTGCTGGCCGGGCTGGTCTGACAGGTGGTCCCTGAGGGGTGGTTCGCGTTCAGCGTCCCCGGGAACTTCGA
>JBBPYL010000006.1:0-39122 GCA_038199935.1 Propionibacteriales bacterium
CGAACCGCTTGGCGTAGGACTCGATGACCCGTCCGACGACGTTCAGGGCGCGACCGGGCCGCACGGCCCCGATCGCCCGACGCAGGGACTCCTGCGTCCGCTCGACCAACAGCCGACTCTCTGGGTCGACGTCCCCGGCCAGGAAGGTGGCGTTGGTGTCACCGTGCACGCCGTCGAGGTAGCCGGTGATGTCGATGTTGACGATGTCGCCGTCCTCGACGACCCGGCTGTCCGGGATGCCGTGGCAGATCACCTCGTTCACGCTGGTGCACAGGGACTTGGGGAAGCCGCGGTAGTCCAAGGTCGAGGGGTACGCCCCGTGGTCGCACAGGAACTCGTGACCGATCCGGTCCAGCTCGTCGCTGGTCACGCCGGGCGCCACGCGCCGTCCGACCTCGGCCAGTGCCTGCGCCGCGACCCGTCCGGCCACGCGCATCCGCGCGATGGTTTCGGCGTCCTTGACCTCGGGGCCCTCGTACGTCGCGGGGCCGGGCCGTCCGACGTATTCGGGTCGCGCGATGTGCCCGGGCACCTGACGGCGGGACGAGACGGTGGCGGGGGCGATGGCACTCACGGGCCGGAGTGTAGTTTCCCCGACCCGGGGGCACGATCAGAGCGGCAGGGCTCGCCCGGGCGACAAGGAGGCTCCGATGAGCGACACCGAGTACTGGTACTGCCTCACGCACAAGAGCGTCGAGGGACGCGACGGGTGTAAGAGCGCCGACCGACTGGGTCCCTACCCGACCGAGGCGGAGGCCGCGAACGCGTTGGAGACCGTGGCCCAGCGCAACGAGTCGTGGGACAACGACTCTGACTGGAACGACGACGCTCTCGAGGACTGAGCGGCAGCGAGACGTCTCGCAGAACTGATGACCCCGAGGCGAGCGCCAGCTAGGGAAAGAGCAGGGGACGCGCCTCGGCCGACCGAATCATCGTCCCCCCGAGGTGGGCGACTCCGGGCACCGTGACCAGGGAGTGCGAGCGGACCGCGTCCACACCGAGTGCCTGCGGGAGCGCGGCGAAGAAGTTGCGACCGCGCTCGAGTCGGTTCGCCCCCTCCCAGTCCGCGGAGCAGCCTGTGTCGAGGCTGGAGTCGAGCTCGGTGTCGAGGTCGCCGAGGAGGTAGCTGACCGGGGCGGCGGCGTAGGCCGTGCGGGCCTGGGCGTCGGTCCGGACTGCGAGGGAGCCGGTGCGCCGCGCCAGGCCGTACGTGTAGTCGTTCCACCGCGAGCAGGACTTCTGCTCCTCCGCGGTGAGGGCATGTCGTTGCGTGCCATCCCAACGTATCGCGTCGAGGTAGAGGTAGCTGCCGGGGTTCATCGGCAGGTAGCGGGTCACGTAGGTCTGCCCGGCGAAGGCGACGTAGCGCTGCACGAACTGACCGCCCGCGCTGTGTCCGGCCACGGTGATCTTGGCGGTGGGGAACGCCCGGTGGGCCCGGGTCACCAGGGCGTCGAGGACGGTGAAGGACGACATGGTCCACACCCGAGCCTCGGCGACCGAGTCGTCACCCTTCTTCCAGCCGTCCGAGGTCCAGTACAGCTGGTTGCTCCGGGGTGAGTCTTCTGCTGCGGCGAACCACGGGGCGACGACGACGGTCGTGGCGCTCTTGCCGGCCAAGGTGGCGGCGTCCGCGGTGTAGCGGCCGTAGTCGTCGGCGTTGCGGGAGTCCCCGTGCACGGTGACCACGACGTTGCGCACCGTCTTGTCCGTGCTGGACAGCCCGCCGTTGGACCAGTACGGCACGACGTAGGTGGTCCCGGAGCGGGTGAGGGCGAAGTCGCGCAGAGACAAGGTCGAGGTCCGGGCGGCGGCGGCGCTGCGGGCTGACTCGGCACTCCGGGCGCCGGCAGAGGATGGCGAGGCGATGACGAGGCCGGTCAGAACCAGAGCGAGGAGGCAGAGAACGCCGTTAACGCGGCGAGGGCGGGGGGAGTCGTCGGGACGGGCCAGGTAGGGCACGGGAGGTGCTCGCTCTCTCATCGGGATGGGGGTCGACGGCTCCCCGGCGTCTCGTCGGGAGAACATCGGCTCGCTCGGTGTCAGAGAAGAGCGGAACCTGGGTTAAATCATCAGGTTTGTGACCTTTAGCCGCATCGTCATGACCTTCCGGGCTGGCGTTTGTTGCGGGGAGGTGACACGCTCCCCACGGAAGCGGGCCTGGGGGGCTAGGTCTGGGCTAGGTCTGGGCTAGGTCGCTCCATCGGTGAGAGGTGGGGGCGCCATGTCCCGGCGTCGGGTTTTTGTGGTGTCTTTCGAGCAGCCACGGGCGATACGAGCCAAACGGAGCTTCACCACGCGCCGGGTCCCGCTCGGAGCGATGCGTACGGTGATCGGGGGCTCGGTGCGTCCGCGCAGCGGGGACCTCGTGCTGGCCACAGTCTCCCGGCTCGGACACCACAGCCACCTCGAACAGCCGGACGGGCGCCGTTCTTCGATGCACGTCGGTGATGAGATCGTCGTCGTCTACGCCGACCGGTACGCTCCGGACCAGTTCGAGTCGGAGGTGCCGGCGGACCTAGGCAAGACCAATCTCGTAGCGTCGGGTGGTGTCGCCTCAACGATGCTCAGCCGGAGCCGGGACGTGCGAAACGCTAGTGACATCACGCCAATCGGCCTGATCGGTGACGAGCGCGGTCGCCCACTCAACCTCGCCGACTTCGCTCTGCGGCGTGACGAACGTGCGGTTCCCCGTCCGAAGCCCCTGACCATCGCGGTCCTGGGCACCTCGATGAACTCGGGCAAGACCACCACCGTGCGCTATCTCGTCCACAGCCTGAGTCGTGGGGGACACCGTCCCGGCGCGACGAAGGTCACCGGCACCGGTTCGGGCAACGACTATTGGGTGATGCTCGATGCCGGAGCGCACCGGATGCTCGACTTCACCGACGTCGGGCTCGCGTCGACCTATCGCCAGTCGATGATGGTCGTGGAGCAGAAGTTTGTGGATCTGGTCGATCACCTCACGGAGTCCGGCAGCGGCGTCAACCTCGTCGAGGTGGCCGACGGGGTGCTCCAGCGCGAGACCTCACAGCTGATCGAGTCCGAGGTGTTCGCCTCGACGGTGGACGCGGTGATCTTCGCGGCCAGCGACTCGATGGGGGCGGCCATGGGCGTCGAGCACCTACGCTCCCGGGGTTTCGACGTGCTCGCGGTGTCCGGCCGTATCACGCGCTCGCCGCTGGCCACCCGCGAGGCCCAGGAGCACATCGGCCTTCCTGTGCTGGGCATTGAGGCACTCAGCGACCTGGCCACGGCCCGGTCCCTGCTGGGTCTCGGTGAGCCCGGCCCCGACCATGGCACCCACGCCGATCACCGCAGCCCCGACGAGCTGGCGCCGGTGCTGATCGGTTCCAGCCCGGTCGGCCCCGTGGAGATGGGCTCCGGGGAGCTGGCCGGAGCCCCGACTCCGCTGGCGGGTGCCGCGTTGCCCGAGCAGCGATGAGGGCCGCAGGGGACCCCTTCCGCCTACGACGCCTTGACGTCGCCAAGGTCGTCGCGCTGGGACTTGGGCAGGTGGTGGCGCTGGTTGCCTTCCTGCTGCTCGTCCGTGACGTGGTCAACGCACTGACCCCCTCCGTGGTCGGACCCGCCCAGGACGCGCTCGACCGCCGATCGTTCGTTGAGCTGGGCCTGCTCGTCGTGACAGTGGCCGCCTATGCGCTCCTTCGCGCAGCCGAGTTCACCGTGGCCGAGAAGGTCGGCTACGCCGTGGTCCGCGACCTGCGCATGCACATGTACGAGCACTTGCAGGGAATGACGGGACGGCAGCTCCAGCACCGGGCGAGGGGCGGCCTGCTGCTACGCTTCATCGGCGACCTGTCCATGCTGCGGATGTGGATCAGTCGCGGGTTGCTGGGTGGTCTGGTCGCGGTCATCGTCCTGGCGAGCACGATCGTGGTGCTCGCCTTCCTCAACCCTTGGCTCGGTCTGGCCATCACCGGCGTGCTCGCGGCCGGGGCCGCTGGATCGCTGTCGAACGGGAAGCGGATGCGCTCGGCGACACGGAGCATGCGGCGCCGACGCTCCCTGGTCACCGGGAACATCGACGAGCAGATCAACAGCCTGGCCGTGGTGCAGGTCTTCGGCCGCAGCCGCGGTGAGTTCTCGCGACTCGACCGGCAGAACGTCGTACTCACCGACTCGCTCAATCGCGTGGCCACCCTGCGCGGACGGCTCCGGGGGATCTCTTCTGCGGCAGGGCTGCTGGCCGTGGTCGTCGTACTCGCGGTGGGGCTGCTGGAGGTGCGCCAAGGCAACGGCTCGGTCGGTCTGGTCGTGGCCGCCATCTTGGTCACCCGGCAGTTGAACGCACCGGTGCGCACCCTCGGCCTGGCCCACGACTACTGGCACCGCTCGCAGGTCTCCGAGCAGAAGATCCGCGACTTCCTGGCTAGCTCCAGCCGCGGCCTCGAGCCCGAGGGGTCGGAGCGGATCAAGGTCCGTCGCGGTCGGATCGAGTTCGACGATGTGACCGTGACCGGCGCCGTGGACGGACTCAGCGCGACGGCCGATGCCGGTGAGCTCGTGGTGGTGACTGGCGGGGCGGGGGCCGGGAAGTCGACCCTGCTGAGCCTGGTGGCACGACTGGTCGAGCCGGACGCCGGGGCAATCGTCATCGACGGCCAGGCCTTGGCTGGCACGTCGCCGCTCTCGCTGACCAAGTACGTCGGCATCGTCAGCGCCGACCTGCCGCTGATGCGCGGCAGCGTGCGACGCAACCTCACCTACAGCGACCCCGACGCCACCGACGAGGAGGTCGAGCGCGTCGTGCGCACCATCGGACTCGACGAGATCCTTGACGGCCTTCCCGAGGGACTCGACACCTGGGTCACCGAAGGAGGCCGGAGCCTATCGGGGGCCCAGCGGCAACTGATCTCGTTGGGCCGGGCCATGCTCGGCAACCCCCCCATCCTGCTGCTCGACGAACCGACCGCTGGCCTCGACCCTGGCCGCAAGGACGACTTCCGCCGGATGCTGGCCCGGCACCAGGGCACGGTCCTGCTGGTCTCCCACGAGCGGGAGGACATCGCGATGGCCGACGCCGTCTGGGTGCTGGGGGGCGGACAGCTGCTCGACGTGCTCAGCAGCAAGGACCATGACCTGGCCCGCTGGTCGGCCCGACTAGGGAAACCACGATGGCCGAGATCCGCCACCTCGTAACCGAGCGGTCCGCCGACCGGCCTCATGCGCTCGGCTACCGCGCCTTCGTGCCCGAGCCAAACCGCCCTTCGCTGGTGCCGCTGGTCCTGGTCCACGGCAGCAGCCGGGGAGCGGCGCGCTTCTTCCGGGCCTTCCTGCCCCGCGCCATCGCCGCCGGCCGGCCCCTGCTTGTGCCCACCTTCTCCGCCGAGCGGTTCCCCGGCTACCAACGCCTGGCCGGGTGCGAGGGACCGCTCGCAGCGCGTGACGCTCTCCTGATCGCGCTGGAGGACGCGCAGGACACCCTGGGCCTCGACACCACGAAGGTTGACGTCTTCGGGTTCTCCGGCGGCGCTCAGTTCGCGCACCGGCTGGGGCTGAGTGCCCCCGAGCGTCTCCGGCGGGTCGTGGTGGCCTCCGCCGGCTGGTACACCTACCTCGACCCGGACCGTGCCTTCCCGCGGGGGATCGGGACCGCGCCGGGCGAGACAGGGTTCCCGCTCGACGTCGACGGCTTCCTTCGCCTTCCCCTGCACGTGCTCGTTGGAGAGCGGGACGTGCAGCGTGACGCGAACCTGCGGACCACGGCTAGTCTCGACCGTCGACAGGGACTCACCCGTCTCGAGCGGGCGCTGCGGTGGATGGACCACCTCGAGGCGGTGGCCGCGAGCCGAGGGGTTGCCTCGCGAGTGACCTTCGACCTGCTTCCGGACGCAGCCCATTCCTTCTCTGCCGCCGAGCGGGTCGGCGGGGTCGTCGAGCGAACCCTCGCCTACCTGGGCGCACCTGACCAGCCGACGATCGAATGGGAGCACCGACCGTGAGTCGTGACGCCAAACTGATTCTTCTCGCCTGCGCCGTGGCCACCCTGTGCCTGGCCGTCGTGACCTTCCACGTCACCACGACGACAGGTCCGCCGGTGCCGGTGGTCGAGGCCAGGGTGGCCAGCGGCCCGGACCAGGCCCTCTCCGTGCAGTTCCTCGGCGACACGATGTTGGGGGATGCGGCACTCCCGCTGCTGCGACGCCACGGCTACGACTGGGCCTTTCGTGACGAGGTGAAGGCCGCGTTGGATGCCGACTACGTGATCGCCAACCTGGAGACGTCGGTGACCGCCCACCCGGTCCCGTTCGACCCCGGAAAGCAGTATTTCTATGCTGCGTCGCCACGGTCGGTCCCGGCGATGCGGCGGGCGAACATCGACGCGGTGTCCCTGGCCAACAACCACGCCTTTGACGCGGGTCCGACGGGTTTGGCCGTCACCTTACGCCACGCGGACGAGGCGTCGATGGCCGCGGTCGGCGCCGGGGCGAACCTCGCCCGTGCTCAGGAGCCGTTGATGGTACGCTCGGACGCCGGGACGGTGGCGATCGTGGGCCTGGGGGAGAACTTCGGCAGCAGTCGCCGGGCCGACGATGTCCAGGCCGGGACGGTTGTGTTGAGTCCCGAGACAGTCCAGCGCGGCGTCGACTCCGCTCGGGCGGCGGGGGCCGACTGGGTGGTCGCCTTCGTGCACTGGGGCGACAACTACCAGCTGATCAACGACCAGCAGCGCTACTGGGCTGGGCAGTTGGCCGACGCCGGGTACGACCTCGTCGTCGGCTCCGGGCCCCACATCGCACAGCCGATCGAGCTGGTCCACGGTGTCCCGGTCGTCTTCAGTGTGGGCAACTTCGTCTTCGGCAGCAACGGGCGCTTCGAGTCCTACGGGCAGAAGGGGCTGGGGCTCATCGTCACCGCCACCTTCGAGACCGGGACGGGGCCGTTGCTCGCGGTGCGGTGCCTGGTCACCAACAACGAGCGGACGAACTTTCGTCCCCGTCTGTGCTCGACGGCGAAGGCGCACCGGTTCCTGCCCACGATCAACCCCGACCTGGTACTCGACGAGCAGGGCGGCTACCTCCAGACGCCGTCGCGACCCGACGGCAACGGGAGTTGACCGATGAGGGCGACGGGTACCCGTGGGGGCGGATCCGGGTCGCGGTCGAGGCAGTCGTGGTCGTGGCCCTGGTGAGCGCTCTGGCCGGGGTCGCCTACCGGCACCAGGACGGGCCCACGGATTCGATCGCGACGCGGCGGCTCGTGGACGGCGCGCGTGGCTCGTTCGTCTTCGACGGTGCCGCGGCGGTCGCCGAGCATCCGGTGCGGACCTGGTTCCTCGCCCCGGAGGGGGACGCGAGCACGGCCCGGATCCTGGTCGTCATCCCCGGCGCCCAGCGCAACGCCGAGGACTACCGTGACGACTGGGATGACCTGGTCACCGGTCACGACGTCATCGTGCTCGTCCCGGAGCTGCTCCGGGAGGACTACACCGACGAGCAGTACAACCTCGCCAACCTGCTCGACCGTGACGGTGAGGTCACGGCATCCGACGCGACGACCTTCGCCGCGGTCGACGCTCTCGTGGCGCGTGTCGCCGAGGACGTCGGCGCGCACATCACGCGCTACGACCTCTTTGGTCACTCGGCAGGCGCTCAGTTCGTGCACCGGATGGTCGAGTACGACGGAGGTCGCATCGACCGGGCGGTCGCCGCGAACGCGGGCTGGTATACGGTCCCGGACCCCGACCTGCCCTTCCCCTACGGCTTGGATGGCGGCCCGGATGACGAGGTGGCGAACGGCGACGCCTTCGCCCGTGATCTGGTCGTCCTGCTCGGTGCCGACGACATCGACCCCGAGGACGACTACCTGCGTCACGACGAGGGAAGCGACCGCCAGGGGAACACCCGACTCGAGCGCGGACTCACCTTCTACCGTGAGGCGCGACTGGCGGCCGCCGCGCTGGACGCGGACTTCGCCTGGCGCCTCGACGTCGTGCCGGGCGTGGCGCACAACCACACCGAGATGGCCGCGGCAGCGGCGGCACTGCTCTTCGCCTCCGGCGACTGAGCCGGCCTCGAGACGGGCCTAAAAGGTGTGCTCCGGACCGGGGAAGGTTCCCGCGGCCACGTCGTCGGCGTAGGCGCGGGCCCCGACCAGCAGCACCGAGTGCACGTCGGCGTACTGCTTGACGAAGGTGGCCATCTTCCCGGTGCGCAGGCCGAAGGCGTCCTGCCAGACGAGGACCTGGCCGTCGCAGTGCGGTCCCGCCCCGATGCCGATGGTGGGGATGACCAACTCGTCGGTGACCTGCTTCGCCACGGTGCCGGGCACCATCTCCAGGACCACGGCGAAGGCCCCGGCGTCCTGAACCGCGTGCGCGGCCCGGACCAGCGCGTCGGCGCTCTCGCCGCGGCCCTGCACGCGGTAGCCGCCCAGGCTGTGCTCGGACTGCGGGGTGAAGCCGATGTGGGCCATCACCGGGATCCCGGACTCGGCCAGTTTGGCGATCTGCGGCGCCATCTCCGGCCCGCCCTCGCGCTTCACGCAGTGCGCGTCGGCCTCCTTCATGAACCGGACTGCGGTGTGGAAGGCCTGCTCGGCCGAGGCCTGGTAGGAGCCGAAGGGGAGGTCGGCCACGACCAGCGCACGGCGGGTGGACCGGCTGACGGCGCGGACCAGGGGGACGAGCTCGTCGACGGTGACCGGGAGCGAGGTCTCGTGGCCGTAGACGTTGTTCGCCGCCGAGTCCCCGACCAGCAGGACCTGGATCCCGGCTTCGTCGAAGGTCTGGGCGGCGTACTGCTCGTAGGCGGTGAGCATCGCGAACCGCTCGCCGCGCTCCTTCATCTCGCGCAGGTGGTGGGTGCGCACCCGGCGCACGGGCGCCGCCGGCGTGCCGGGGCCCGTGCCGTACGGCGCTGCTGTCTCGCTCATCTGTCCTCCGGGACGCTTCTCGAGGCTCCCTGTCGGAGTCCCCGGAACCGACCTCAGGCTAGACCCGGAGGAGCCGGGTGACGATCGGGACGCTCCAGCTCCTCGACGAGGAGTCGCTACTCCCACACCGGCAGCTGGTTTCCGGTGTCGGGCTCGCCGTGCTTCCCGGGCCGGCGGGCCGAGCGGTCCGGCCGTCCACGGCGCGGCCAGGCCGGTGAGCATGGGGTCGATCTGCGCGGCCGTCACGACCGGACATAGACCAGGGGAACGTAGACCAGACGGTCCAGGTCAGGCCCCCACGCTGCGCGGACGGCCGCGACTATGTCGTCCGGGTCGAGTGGCCATGGAGGTTCGCGCACCGTCCCAGCCTAGAAAGTGCAGAGTTTGAGAGGATCACGTCGTGGACTTCACCTCGGCGTACGACCAGGGCTACGCGCGCGTCGCCGCGTGCACCATCACCACGGCCATCGCCGACCCCCGCGCCAACGCCGAGGCCGTGCTCGCCGAGGCCCGAGGCTGCGCGGAGCAGGGGGTTGCCGTCGCGGTCTTCCCCGAGCTCACGCTGACCGGCTACGCCATCGACGACCTGCTGCTCCAGGAGACGCTGCTCAACGCGGTCGAGGAGGCGCTCGACCACCTCGTGGCGGAGTCGGCCGGGCTCGCCTCGGTGCTGGTGGTGGGGGCACCGCTGCGGCACGGCAACCGGCTGCTGAACGCCGCCGTCGTCGTGCATGCCGGTGCGATCCTGGGCGTGGCGGTGAAGTCCTACCTGCCGACCTACCGCGAGTTCTACGAGCGCCGGCACTTCGCGCCCGGCGACGACCGTCGTGACGAGAGCATCGTGCTGGGCGGGATCCGGGTCCCGCTCGGGCCCGACCTGCTCTTCCGGGCCGACGACCTGCCCGGGCTGGTGCTGCACGTCGAGGTGTGCGAGGACATGTGGGTGCCGGTGCCGCCCAGCGCCGAGGCCGCCCTGGCCGGGGCCACAGTGCTGGCCAACCTCTCCGGCAGCCCGATCACGGTGGGCCGGGCCGAGGACCGTCGGCTGCTGGTCCGCTCCGCGTCCGCGCGGTGCCTGGCCGCGTACGTGTACGCCGCGGCCGGGCTGGGGGAGTCGAGCACGGACCTGTCCTGGGACGGGCAGACGTTGATCTACGAGGCCGGCGAGCTGCTCGCGGAGTCCGAGCGCTTCGCCGCAGGACCGGTCCGGGCGCTGGCCGACGTGGACCTGCTGAGGCTGCGTCAGGAGCGGCTGCGTCAGGGCACTTTCGACGACAACCGGCGCACCCTGGCCGAGGGAGACCCCGCGCGCTTGCGCTTCCGGGTCGTCGACTTCGCGCTCGATCCGCCGCGCGGGGACATCGGGCTGCGACGTCGGGTGGACCGCTTCCCGTTCGTGCCCGACGACGCGGACCGCCTGGCCCTGGACTGCTACGAGGCCTACAACATCCAAGTCTCGGCCCTCGAACAGCGGTTGCGCGCCATCGGCCAGCCGAAGATCGTCCTGGGGATCTCCGGCGGCCTGGACTCCACCCACGCCCTGATCGTGGCGGCCAAGGCGATGGACCGGCTGGGGCGCCCCCGCAGCGACATCCACGCCTTCACGCTGCCCGGCTTCGCCACCACCGAGGGGACCAAGGCCAACGCGACCCGGCTGGCCGCCGCCCTGGGCGTCACGTTCGAGGAGATCGACATCCGCCCGGCCGCCCGCCAGCTCCTCGACGACCTCGACCATCCGTTCGCGGACGGCGAGCCGACCTACGACGTGACCTTCGAGAACGTCCAGGCCGGGCTGCGGACCGACTATCTCTTCCGGCTGGCCAACCACCGGGGCGGGATTGTCCTGGGCACCGGGGACATGTCCGAGCTCGCGCTGGGCTGGTGCACCTACGGCGTGGGGGATCAGATGTCGCACTACGGGGTGAACGCCGGGATCCCGAAGACCCTCATCCAGCACCTGATCCGCTGGGCCATCGCCACCGAGCAGCTGGAGGCCGACGCGGGGGAGGTGCTGGAGCTGATCCTGGACCAGGAGATCTCGCCCGAGCTGGTGCCGGTCGCCGAGGGCGAGCGGCCGCAGAGCACCGAGGACGCCATCGGCCCCTATGCCCTGCAGGACTTCACCCTCTTCCAGGTTCTGCGGCACGGCTTCCCGCCCAGCCGGATCGCCTTCCTGGCCCTGCACGCCTGGGCCGACGCGGACTCCGGGGCGTGGCCCCCCGGTTTCGGGGCGGGCCGCCGGGTGGCCTACGACCTGCCCACAATCCGGCACTGGCTCGAGGTGTTCCTCCAGCGCTACTTCGCCTTCAGCCAGTTCAAGCGGTCCGCCTTGCCGAACGGGCCGAAGGTGGTGGCCGGCGGCTCGCTCTCGCCCCGCGGTGAGTGGCGGGCCCCCTCGGACTCGAACGCCCGGGTCTGGCTCGACGAGCTCCACCGGCACGTGCCCGAGAACGGCTGAGCCCGCGGCGGCCACGGATCCGCCACTGCCTCACACGGCGCCGCTCCGACGTGGCACAGTCAGCCGTGGTGCCAGCCCCGCAGGGGTGGCCACGCGACGGACGATCAGCAGTGGGGAGAACAGATGGGCAAGCAGGAGGAGTTCGTGCTCCGCGCACTCGAGGAGCGGGACGTCCGCTTCGTGCGGCTGTGGTTCACCGACGTGCTGGGGTCGCTGAAGTCGGTGGCCATCGCCCCGGCCGAGCTCGAGGGCGCGTTCATTGAGGGCATCGGCTTCGACGGATCTGCGATCGAGGGCTTCGCTCGGGTCTACGAGGCCGACATGCTGGCCATGCCAGACCCGTCCACCTTCCAGATCCTGCCCTGGCGCGGCGACGGCCCGGCGACGGCGCGGATGTTCTGCGACATCGTGATGCCGGATGGCTCCCCGTCGTACGCCGACCCGCGCTTCGTCCTCAAGCGGACGCTCTCCCGGGCGGCGGAGAACGGCTTCACCTTCTACACCCACCCCGAGATCGAGTTCTACCTCTTCAAGGACGCGCCTCGGCCGGGCGTCGATCCAGTGCCAGTTGACCGTAGCGGCTACTTCGACCACACCGCGCAGAGCAAGGGATCGGACTTCCGGCGCGAGGCGATCACCATGCTGGAGACGATGGGGATCTCGGTCGAGTTCAGCCACCACGAGGGTGGCCCGGGGCAGCAGGAGATCGACCTGCGCTACGCCGACGCGCTGTCCACGGCCGACAACATCATGACCTTCCGCACCGTGGTCCGCGAGGTGGCGCTCTCCCAGGGCGTGTGGGCCACGTTCATGCCCAAGCCGTTCACCACCTACCCCGGGTCGGGCATGCACACCCACGTCTCCCTCTTCGAGGGTGACCGGAACGCATTCTTCGAGGCCGGGTCGGAGTACCAGCTCTCCCGCACCGGCCGCCAGTTCATCGCCGGCATCTTGCAGCACGCCCCGGAGATCTCGGTGGTCACCAACCAGTGGGTCAACTCCTACAAGCGGCTGATGTGGGGCGGCGAGGCGCCGTCCTACGTGTGTTGGGGCCATAACAACCGCTCGGCGATGGTCCGGATCCCGATGTACAAGCCGAAGAAGGGCCAGTCGACCCGGGTCGAGGTCCGGACCGTGGACTCGGCCTGCAACCCCTACCTCGCCTTCGCGGTGATCCTGGCCGCGGGGATGAAGGGCATCGAGCACGACTACGAGCTGCCGCGCGAGGCCGAGGACGACGTGTGGAGCCTCGACGAGCGGGAGCGGTCCTCGCTGGGGATCACCCCGTTGCCCAAGACGCTGGCCGAGGCCATCAAGGTGGCGGAGACGTCCGAGCTGTTGGCCGACACCTTGGGCGAGCACTCCTACGACTTCTTCCTGCGCAACAAGCGGGCCGAATGGGACGACTACCGCATCCAGGTGTCGTCCTACGAGCGCGACCTGATGCTCCCGCTCGTCTGAGACGTCGAACCCGATGACGACGACGAGTGGTCGCGGAGCCTGAGTAGCAGGACGGATGACCGGCGGCCGCAGTCACGAGACGACCGACCCGTCGACCGACCCTCGCGCCCTCGGGCTGCTGATCGTGGTCGGTCTGTCCTCGCGTCCGTGAGCCCTGCACGGGAGACGGCCCTCGGATAGGTTCGACCTCGTGAGCGTCCGTCCCCTTCTCGTCGTGGAGCACGAGGAGGACTGTCCGGCCGCCTGGATGGGCCAGTGGCTCGAGGCGGCGGGGGTGGTGCTCGACGTACGCCGTCCCTACGCCGGCGACGTGCTCCCGGAGCATCTTCGCGACCACGACGGGCTGATGATCCTGGGCGGGACGATGGGCGCCTCCGACGACGAGACCAGCCCCTGGCTGGCCCCCACCCGGGAGCTCGTCCGGTGGGCCGCGCAGGAGGGGGTCCCGACCCTGGGCGTCTGCCTAGGGCACCAACTCTGCGCCCTCGCGCTGGGTGGTGCGGTCGCGGTGAATCCGCGGGGGCAGCAGCTCGGGGTCCTCGACGTCGGCTTCACCGACGCGGCCGGAGCCGACCCGCTCACCGCGCGCCTGCCCCGGCCGGCCGGCGGTGTGCAGTGGAACAACGACGTCGTGACCCGGCTGCCCGTGGGCGCGGTCACACTGGCGCGAACCCCCACCGGGGAGGTTCAGGCGGCGCGCTTCGCCCCGTCTGTGTGGGGGGTGCAGTGGCACCCCGAGATCGGCGCCGAGATCGTCGCGCGCTGGGCCGAGGACGAGCGGGACGAGGCGGTCTCGCGAGGGGTCGACCTCGACGCGGCGATCGCGGACATCGCCGCGGCCGAGCCCCGTCTGCGGGCGACGTGGGTCGAGCTGGCTCGTAGCCTCGCCGACCTGGTCGGCGACCGGGCACGGGTGGACCGGTGATCCGCGGGCGTACGACCACGCTCACGGGTCGCCTGGCGCGGCTGGGGTTCCTCGACGCCAAGGGGAGCGCCGAGGCGCTGGCTCGGCTGGGTCCCGGTGCCGACGAGCTGATGCACCTGGTCGCGACGAGCGCAGATCCGGACCAGACCGTGCGCACGCTGGCCGAACTGGCCGACGCGCTGCCCGACCGCGGCTCCTTCATCGAGGCCCTGGCCGACGACGAGGGGTCGGCGATGCGGCTGTTCGCGGTGCTCGGAGCCAGCAGCGCGCTGGGCGAGCACCTGGTCCGGCACCCCGAGCAGTGGCGGGACCTGACCGACCCCCTGCTGGGGTGCACCCGCCCGGCGGCCTTCCTGCTCCGTGCCCGGATGCTGGAGGCGGTCGGGGCCGAGCCCGGGGACGAGGCTCCGCGGTCCGTCGGGCCCGACGCGGCCTGCGTCGACGCCCTCCGGGTGGAGTACCGCCGCCTCCTGGTCCTGCTGGTCAGCCGGGACCTCTCGCACGGTGTGGGGGTGGACGACGTCGCCGCCGAGCTCTCCGACCTCGCCGCCGCCACTCTGGAGGCCGCGCTCGCGGTGGCCCGCACCCGGGTGGGGGAGCGGGCCGACGCCGCGCGACTGGCCGTCATTGCGCTGGGCAAGTGCGGGGGGCACGAGCTGAACTACGTCAGCGACGTGGATGTGGTCTACGTCGTCGAGCCCGCGGAGGGTCACGACGAGCAGGCGGCCCTGCGGGTGGGCACCCTGATGGCCTCACACCTAATGCAGATCTGCTCGACCCACACCGGCGAGGGGACGATCTGGCCGGTCGACGCCGCCCTGCGCCCCGAGGGCAAGGCCGGCCCCTTGGTCAGGACGCTGGCCAGCCACGTGGGCTACTACGAGAGGTGGGCGAAGACCTGGGAGTTCCAGGCTCTGCTCAAGGCACGTCCGGTCGCCGGCGACCTGGCGCTGGGCGAGGCCTACCTCGAGGCGGTCACGCCGCTGATCTGGTCGGCCTCGGAGCGCGACGGCTTCGTGTCCGACGTGCAGGCCATGCGGCGACGCGTCCTGGAGCACATTCCCGCCCGCCAGGCCGAGCGTCAGCTCAAGCTGGGCTCGGGCGGACTGCGCGACGTCGAGTTCGCGGTTCAGCTCCTCCAGCTCGTGCACGGCCGCGCGGACGAGGACATCCGCGACGGCGCCACGCTGAGTGCCCTGGCCCATCTGACCGACGGTGGCTACGTCGGTCGTGAGGACGGCGCCGCCCTCGACGAGTCCTACCGCTTTCTGCGGGCACTGGAGCACCGCATCCAGCTCGGGCGGATGCGGCGGACCCACCTGCTGCCCGACAACGACGCCGAGCTGCGTCGACTGGGCCGGTCGATGGGGTTGATGAAGGACTCCGCCGCCGAGCTGGAGCAACGCTGGAACCGGCATACCAAGGACGTACGCCGGCTGCACGAGAAGCTCTTCTACCGGCCGCTCCTCTCCGCGGTGGCCGCGCTGCCGGGTCGGGAGGTGCGGCTCTCGGTGACCGCCGCCCAGCAGCGGCTCGTCGCCCTGGGCTACGCCGACCCGGTCGACGCCCTGAAGCATCTCGAGGCGCTGACCACGGGGGTCTCGCGCCGGGCGAGCATCCAGCGGGCGTTGCTGCCGGCGATGCTGCACTGGTTCGCCGAGGCGCCCAACCCGGACGCCGGGCTCGCAGGGTTCCGCGAGGTCTCCGAGGCGCTGGGCAGCAGCCCGTGGTACCTCACGACGCTGCGCGACGAGGGGCAGGTCGCACAACGGCTCGCGATGCTCCTGGCGTCGAGCCGCTACGCCACCGACCTGCTCAAGCGCGCCCCCGACGGGGTGCGGATGCTGGCCTCGGACGACCTGCTGCGCCCGTTGGAGCGGCCAGCCCTGGAGAAGGAGATGCGGGCCGCGGCCAGCCGGCAGCAGGACCCGACGGCGCGGATCACCGCCGTCCGCGCCGTACGGCGCCGCGAGCTCGTCCGGATCGCCGTGGCCGACCTGCTCGGAGATCCCGACGAGGCCACCATCGGGTACGCCCTGACCGACCTGATGGCCGCCTCCCTGGAGATCGCGCTGGTCATCGCGACCGAGGCGATCGAAGCCGAGCGCCGACGCCCGCTGCCGACCCGCTTCGCGATCGTGGCCATGGGCCGCTTCGGCGGCTCGGAGCTGGGCTTCGGCAGCGACGCGGACGTGATGTTCGTCCACGACCCGCTCCCCGGGGAGTCGCCGGAGGCGGCCTCGCGCGCCGCGCACGACGTGGCCCACGAGCTCTGCCGGCTGCTGGCGCTGCCCGGGACCGACCCCGAGCTCGTGGTCGACGCCGGTCTGCGTCCCGAGGGCAAGCAGGGACCGCTGGTGCGCACCCTGGCCTCCTACCGGGCCTACTACTCGCGGTGGTCAGCGGTATGGGAGGCCCAGGCGCTGCTGCGCGCCGACCCTATGGTCGGGGATCCCGACCTGTGCTGCGCCTTCCGGGACCTGGTCGACCCGCTTCGCTTCCCCGCCGACGGCCTGAGCGAGGACGACGTCCGCGAGATTCGCCGGATCAAGGCCCGGGTCGACGCCGAGCGGCTCCCCCGGGGGGCGGACCCCGCCACGCACCTCAAGCTCGGCCGGGGTGGCCTCGCCGACATCGAGTGGACGGCGCAGCTGCTCCAGATGCAGCACGCCGGGCGGGTCGAGGGCCTGCGCACCACCCGGACCGTCGAGGCGCTGGAGGCCGCGGTCGCGGCCGACGTGCTGGGCCGCGCGGACGCCGACGCGCTGGTGGCGGCGTGGCGCGCGGCGAGCGGACTGCGCAACGCCGTGCTCCAGGTACGGGGCAAGGCGTCGGACTCGTTGCCGCGTGACCCGCGCGAGCGTGCGGCGGTGGCGCACGTGCGCGGCTACGAGGTCGGGGAGTCCGACGCGATGCTCAACGACTATCTCCGGGTGACCCGGCGGGCTCGAGCCGTCGTCGAGCGGATCTTCTGGGGATGACGCGGGTCGGGGACCTCGCTCCTCGAGGGCGAGGGCCTCTCGGTAGCCGATCCGGCCGCCGGTGCGCAGCAGGGTGCGCTCGTACATCCGGGTGCCGATCCGGACGAACACGACGGCTGCCAGCACCGTGGCCGTGATCCCCACCCCGACCTGCCACCACGGGACCGCGCCCTGGGCCATCCGGCCGGGCATCACCATCGTGGAGGCGATCGGAAGCATCGAGACCACGGTCTGCACCTTGTCACTGCCCACAATCGAGACGAAGTAGGGGACCATCAGGATCGCCTGTCCGGGCAGCGTCGTGGACTGCAGGTCCTCCTGACGGTTGGCCAGTGCGCCGGCCACCGACCACAGGGCGGCCAAGGTGATGAAGCCGAGGACGAAGAACGCGACGTACCACAGCACCGACCAGCCGATGCCGCTGAGCGCTGCTGATTCCCCAAGGACAGCGTCTCCAGCAGGTCGCACGCATGGTCGGCGATGCCGAGCTTGTCGAGCAGCTCGTCTGCGCGACTGCGCGCCTGGACGGTCGACAGGGCGTGCAGCCGGCCGAAGTAGACCAGCTGGTCGTGGACCCGCATCTTCGGGTAGAGGCCGCGCTCCTCGGGCATGTAGCCGATGCGCCGACGCTGCTCGAGGGTGATCGGTGTCCCGTCCCACAGCACCGCCCCCGAGGACGGCGCGAGCACCCCGACCATCATCCGCATCGTCGTGGTCTTGCCCGCCCCGTTGGCGCCGACGAAGCCCGTCATCCGGCCTGGTCGGACGTCGAAGGAGACACGGTCGAGCGCCGTCGTGTCGCCGTAGAGGCGGGTGAGCCGGTGGACGCTGATCATGGGAACCACGCTACGTTCCGGGGGCCCCTGCGGCCCCGCCGACTCACCCGGATGCCTATGTCCTGCCGCCGGCGGATCAGGTCGGCGGCGGCCGCTGCGTACGGTTGAGGACCTCCTCGGCGGAGAACAACGGCGGCCCACTCACGTGGTCGAGCTGGAGCGTGGTGTGGGTGATGCCGTAGCGGTCCTCGAGCAGCGCGCTGATCACCAGCCGCCGGTCGTGACAGTCGCGGCCGGGCTCGACCAGGATGTGCGCCGACAGGGCGGGGAAGCCCGAGGTCACCTCCCAGACGTGCAGGTCGTGGATGTCGGCCACGCCGTCGATCTCGTGCAGGTCGGCATCGAGGGCCGCGACGTCGATGCCGCGTGGCGCCGCCTCGAGGAAGATCCGCCACGAGTCCCGGATCAGGCCCCACCCCCCGCGGGCCATCAGCACCGCGACCACGAGCGCGGCGACGGCGTCGGCCCGGTCCCAGCCGAAGACGAGCACGAGCAGTCCGGCCACCGCCGTGGCCAGGAAGGCGAACAGGTCGTTGAGCAGGTGCTGGAAGGCGCCCTCGACGTTGAGCGAGGTCCGGTTGGCCCGGCTGACCAGCCAGGTCGCGACCAGGTTGACCGCCACCCCGGCCAGGGCGGTGAGCAGCACCGGCAGCCCGTCCACCGACGGGGGCTCCCGCAGCCGGCCGACCCCCTCGACGAGGAACCACACCGCCAGCGCCCACAGGGTGAGCCCGTTGGCCTGGGCGGAGAGGATCTCGACCCGCTTGAGTCCGTAGGTCAGGTTGCCGCGGGCGGGACGGACGGCGAGGCGGGCGGCGACCAGGGCCAGGCCGATCGCGGCCGCGTCGGTGAGCATGTGTGCGGCGTCGGTCAACAGGGCCAGGGAGGACGACAGCAGCGCGACCACGACCTCCACGGCCATGAACGCGACGATCAGCACGAGCGCGCCGGTGAGGTGGCGGGCGCTCGATCGTGCGGCTTGGGGCC
The DNA here is from genome assembly GCA_038199935.1 of Propionibacteriales bacterium. Lineage (GTDB taxonomy): Bacteria > Actinomycetota > Actinomycetes > Propionibacteriales > Nocardioidaceae > Nocardioides_B. Next base: position 18,547 of record JBBPYL010000006.1, read on the forward strand.
CGGCGTCCAGAGCGACGCTGGGGCCGTGCCGGTGGGGAGTCCCGTGCTGGCTGGTCGCCATGCCCCGATGGTAGGCGCTGCGCGAGGACGTGCCCACGGAGGACCGAGTGGGGCGATCTGTCGGTACGTGCGCGTCGTCGTGCTCAGCAGCACCACGTCGCTGACGAAGACGATGCTGCTGCAGGCGAGGAGGACGTACGCCTGCCAGCCCGTACCGAGCGGGATCGCGCTGGCCCCGACGACGGAGACCAGGCTCGCGACCAGGCACACGCGGGCCGAGCCGAGCCGTTTCACCAGGAACGGGGCACTCCCGATGGTCCGCGCCGCCGGGGTCACCCGGTTCAAGCTGCAGTTTTCTGCTCATCGGCCGGGGAGGGGTGGTGGAGCATGTGCAGATGCCCATCCCCGGCCCCGCGGGCTCGGGGGAGGAGATGCCCACGGCGGCGCGCGGTCGCGTCGGGCGAAACCTTCCGCACGCAGAAAGAGAAGTAAGAGTTTTGCGGACGTTCTCCTCAGGTCGGCCCGGACCGGACCGATGGGGTGCCCGATACCCCCACCAGGAAGGCCCCCCCGCACATGCGTCTTCGACGTCCCGCCACCGTGCTGCTCACAGCCGCGGTCACGCTCAGTCTCGCCGGCCCTGCGTTCGCCTCGCACTTCCGCGCCTCGTTCAGCGAGGTCGCCTACTCCGCCGGGACGCTGACCTGGCACGTCGACAGCGCCTGGCGCCTGGGCCGCGACGACCAGTTCATGTACGGGCCGTCCTCGGTCCAGGTCACCGACTCCAGCGGCGCCCTCGCCGTCGACGCGGTGGTCGGCGAGCCCACCTTCGAGGCAGACCTGACCGATCCCCTCTTCGACCGCAGCCTGGAGACCGTCGACATCGACGCCTCGCAGCTGCTCGACAACCCGGACACCTACACGGCTTACGTGACCAGCTGCTGCCGGGTGAACGGCGTCACCAACACCGGTGGAAACGACAGCTTCTCCCAGTCGATGAGCTTCACCGTCAACGCCGACGGGTCGGTCGACCTGCCCCCCAGCTTCATCGCCCCCACGCTCTACGAGCTGATTCCGATCGGCGGGAGGCAGCTCACCGTCGACTATGCGGCGACCGACGCTGCTCCTGGTCCGCTGACGTACTCACTCGTCACCGACGTCGACGCTCCGGCCTACGGGGCCGCGGCTATGCCGTGCTCGGCCCTGATCGGTAGCAAGTTCACCCTGTCGCCGAGCCTGTGCGCGGACGGCGAGGTCTTCGCCGACGCCTACCCGGCCGGCGCGTTCTACGCGGTCAAGGTCCGGGCCACGGACGGCGTGGGCAACCACACCGAGACCGACACCCTCCTGCGGGTCCCCACCGTCCCGCAGCCCGCGATCTCCGATGAGCCGACGGTGACCTCGGGCACCGTCAGCGTCTCGATCGGCCTGGCCGACACCGACACCGTGGTGGACAGCTACGACGTGACCTGCGTCAACGACGACGACCCCACGGACACGCACACGGCCACGTCGACTACGACCCCGGTCACGGTGCGCGGGCTCAGCCCGGACACCGCCTACACCTGTGAGGTCACCGCGACCAACGGGCTCGGATCGGCCTCCGCCTCGGTCAACGTCCGCACACTGGCGCCCGGCATCGGGCAGAGCATCGCCTTCACCGCTGGGGATGTTGCCCTCAGTGAGGGCACCGTCGCGCTCGACGCCGTCGCCGACTCCGGCCTGGACGTCACGTTCTCCGGCTCGACCCCCGAGGTCTGCACGGTGAAGAACTCGACCGCCACTCTGGTCGCCGAGGGCACCTGCACCGTCACCGCCAACCAGGACGGCGACGCCACCTACGACCCGGCCGAGCCGGTCGAGGCGTCCTTCGCCGTCCTCGGTGATGCCCCCGTGGCGGGCACCCCGCACGTCACGGCCCCGACGCTCGTCACCAGCACCACGCGGATCCCCACGACGTGCTCGCTGAGCACCGGCACGATCGCCAAGTGCCGGGTCACCGCGTACGCCATGATCGGCGGAGAGCGCACCAGGGTCGGCTCCCAGGCCGTTCCGGTCGCCGTGTCCGGGACCACCGAGGTCTTCGTCCCGGTGAGCCTGAACGCCAAGGCCGCCCAGCGTGCGAAGCGGCTGGGCGGTGTGCGGATCAGCCTGAGCGCGACCGTGCACCAGGTCGAGGTCCTCGGAACCAGCGAGGCGATCGGCTCCACCCGGGCCGTGGCCAAGAAGATCACCCTGCGCCCGACGTACTTCAACCCCGGTTCCCGCAAGATCTCGGACGAGGCCAGGTCCTACCTGACCCGGCTGAGCTCGCGGCTGGACGGCGTGGAGTCGGTCCGTTGCACCGGGTTCGCCTGGACCCGCACCAACGGGAGCCACAACGTCAAGCGGGCCGAGGCTCGTGCCCAGCGGGTCTGTGACCTGCTGGTCGGCGACAACCACGTCTCGGCCTCCACCGAGACTGAGGGCATCAAGAACGCGGTGATCGGTGAGAGGAAGAACCGCCGGGTGGATGTGACGGTCCGCTACTGACCGAACACGCCCGCACAGCACAGCGGCCCCGCACCGACTCGGTGCGGGGCCGTCGTGCTATGCCCTCGCCGCGCTCGTCACCCCGAGCAGCGACTCGACCGCGGTGGCGGGTTCGCCGGTACGCTCTGTCGCGCCGCCTCGCCGTTCGAGGTCGTCACCCACCGTCCTCGGGGCCTTACCTCAACACTCTGTTTAGGTTTTCCTCGCGATTCTGTATTACCTTGTGTGTACGTGTTACGACCCTGGAGGACCCCCGTGAGCCGACCCACCACCGATCAGGCTCTGCGCCGTCTGCTCGAGCAGGGGCGTCAGCGTGCGGTGGCGACCGATCCGCAGCACGCCCGGCTCTGGGACGCGCTGGCCGCCGCGACCGAGGGCGGCAAGCGGTTCCGGCCCGCCCTGGTGACCCAGTCCCACGAGGCCCTGGGTGGAACCTGCTTCCTCGAGGCGGTCGAGGTCGGGGCGGCGGTCGAACTGCTGCACACCGCGTTCGTCATCCACGACGACGTCATCGACGGCGACCACCTACGGCGCGGCCGACCGAACGTGAGCGGCACCTTCCACGCCGACGCACTCGTCGCGGGGGCTCACCCGCAGGACGCCGGCGTCTTCGGTCGTACCGCCGGCATCCTGGCCGGAGACCTCGCCCTGGCCGCTGCCATCCGTGCGGTCGCCACCTGTGGGGCCCCCACCGAGGTCACCCACCGCCTTCTCGACCTCTTCGATGCCGCCCTGCACGTAACCGCGTCGGGCGAGCTCGCCGACGTGCGGCTTTCGCTGAGCATCGCCACCGCGTCGCTGGCCGAGAGCCTCGCGATGGAGGAGCGGAAGACCAGCGCGTACTCCTTCGCTCTTCCCCTCCAGGCCGGTGCGGTGCTCGCCGGTGCCGACGACGCGACGGTGACCGGGCTGGGGGAGGCCGGGCGGATGCTGGGAGTCGCCTTCCAGCTCGTCGACGACCTCCTCGGCGTGTTCGGCGACCCGACGCAGACGGGCAAGAGCGTGACGTGCGACCTGCGCTCGCGCACGCAGACCCCCCTCCTCGCCCACGCCCGCACCACCTCAGAGTGGGACCTGATCAGCGGGTACGTCGGCCGCGACCTGACCGACGACGAGCTGTCCGAGACCCAGCGGCTCCTCACCCTCTCGGGCTCCCGGCGCTTCGTCGAGGAGCTCGCGGAGGCCCACCGGGAGACGGCACGGAAGGTCGTCGAAGACCTGGGCATCTCCACTGAGCTGCTCTCCAGTGAGTTCCTCGCCACCGTGATCACCAGCCCCGCGGTCGGTTCCGGCAAGAGCGTGGTGGTGGCGGCATGAAGCTCGTCGCCCTGACCCGACGGCCCCTCCGCAGCCAGTACGACACGGTCAGCGAGGAGAGTGCCGCGGCCGTCATCCGGGCCTACTCCAGCTCCTTCGGCCTCGCCTCCCGCCTGCTCGCCGAGCCGGTGCGGACCCACGTGCGCAACGTCTACGCCCTGGTCCGCGTCGCGGACGAGATCGTCGACAACCCTGACCCTGCGCTCGGCCCGGATCCGCGAGCCCGGATGCTCACCTGGCTCCACCAGGACGTGCGCCACGCCCTGGCCACCGGCTACAGCGCCAACCTCGTCGTGCACGCCTTCGCCCGGTCGGCCATCGGGTGCGGGATCGGCGAGGAGCTCGTCGACCCGTTCTTCGCCTCGATGAGAACGGATCTCGAGACCCGTGTGCACACCCGCGAGAGCTTCGACCGCTACGTCTACGGGTCCGCGGAGGTGGTGGGCCTGATGTGCCTGCGGGTCTTCCTCGCCGACAACGGCGCAGAACGCGAGCACGGGGCCAGCGGCTCGTCGGCCGACTACGACCGGCTCGCCCCGGGCGCCCGTCGCCTCGGCGCGGCCTTCCAGAAGCTCAACTTCCTGCGCGACCTGGCCGAGGACCACGACGCCCTCGGGCGCAGCTACTTCCCCGGGCTCGATGTCACGGCGTTCACCGACGCCGATCGGGATCGGATCCTCGACGACATCGCGGCCGACCTCGACGCGGCCGACGCCGCCGTGCCCGCGCTGCCCGCGACCAGCCGGCGGGCCGTCCGGGTCGCGCACGCGACGTTCGCCGAGCTCGCTGAGCGGCTCCGCGGGACCCCGGCCGCGGAGATCCGCCGGACCCGCGTCCGGGTCCCCGACCCAGTGAAGGTCCGACTCGTGCTGGGCGCTCTCCGTGAGGGTCGCTCGTGACCTCGCTCCTGCCCGACCGGTCCACGAGGCGCTCCCTGGCGGCGGGCCAGGGCTCCCGTCGGGTCGTGGTCGTCGGCGGCGGCATCGCCGGGCTCGCCACCGGGGCGTTGCTCGCCTCGCGTGGTCACAGCGTCGACATCCTCGAGAAGAACGACGAGCTCGGCGGTCGCGTCGGAAGCATCGAGCGGGACGGTTTCCGCTTCGACACCGGCGCCTCGTGGTACCTCATGCCCGAGGTGTTCGAGCACTTCTTCTCGCTGCTCGGCACCTCCGCCGACGCCGAGCTCGACCTGACGGTGCTCGACCCGAGCTACCGCGTCTTCTTCGAGGGCCACGCCGAGCCCTTGGACGTCCGTCCCGACCGCGCCTACAACCGGGCGCTGTTCGAGTCGGTGGAGCCGGGTGCCGGCGCCGCCTTCGACGCGTATCTGCGCTCCGCGGAGGAGACCTACGACATCGCCCTGCGCCGCTTTCTTTACAGCAACTTCGACTCCCCGTCCGCGTTCCTCCACCCGGAGGTTCTGCGCGACACACCGCGACTGGGTCGACTGCTGACCCGCTCCCTGGCCAGCCACGTGGCGGCGCGGTTCACCGACAACCGGCTCCGTCAGGTGCTGGGCTACCCTGCGGTCTTCCTCGGCTCCTCACCGAGCCGGGCGCCCAGCATGTACCACCTGATGAGCCGGCTCGACCTGGGCGACCGGGTGCTCTACCCCCAGGGCGGGTTCACCCGGCTGATCGAGGTGATGGCCGACCTGGCCGAGCGACACGGAGCGCGGCTGCACACCGGCACTCCGGTGACGCAGATCCTCACCTCGGACGGCTCCCGCCGCGGCCGGGCCCGGGTGACGGGCGTGGAGTACGCCACCCACGGCGGCACCCAGCGCCGGACCCTCCCCGCCGACGTGGTCGTCGGCGCCACGGACCTGCACCACCTCGAGACCGCGCTGCTCCCCGACTCGCTCCAGACTCATCCCCCGCGGAGCTGGGAGAGTCGCTCCCCGGGGCCGGGGGCGGTGCTCGCGATGCTCGGGGTCCAGGGCCGCCTCCCGGAGCTTGCGCACCACTCGCTGTTCTTCACCTCCGATTGGGACCGCAACTTCGGCGACATCTTCGGTGGCGACGCGCGGGTCCCCGACCCCGCGTCGGTCTATGTGTGCAGACCGTCGGCGAGTGACCCGACCGTCGCGCCGGACGGGTGCGAGAACCTCTTCGTCCTGGTGCCGGTCCCGGCCGAGGTGTCCATCGGCCTGGGCGGCGACGACGGACAGGGTTCCGTGGCGGTGGAGCGGACGGCGGACGCGGCGATCGACCAGGTGGCCACCTGGGCCGGAGTCCCGGATCTTCGCGACCGCATCCGGGTGCGGCACACCGTGGGTCCCGAGGACTTCGCGCGGCGCTTCAACTCCTGGCGGGGCGGGGCCCTCGGCCTCGAGCACACCCTGCGCCAGAGCGCGATGTTCCGGCCGGGGAACGTGTCGTCGAAGGTGGACGGGCTGCTGTACGCGGGAGCGAACACCGTGCCTGGGGTGGGGCTGCCGATGTGTCTGATCAGCGCCGAGCTCGTCCTCAAGCGGCTGGCCGGCAACCGGTCGTCGCTGCCGATGCCCGGATGACGGGGTCTCCCGGCGGGCGGCTCCCGGCGGTGAGGCGCCGATGAGCCTGCCGCACTGGTCCTACGTCGCCATGCTGGTGTTCTGCCTCGTCGGGACGCTTCCGCTGGTGCCTGCCTTCGGGCTCCGGGTGCTGCGCGAGCCCCGGCGGCTGCTGGTGACCATCGTCGTGGCCGGCACCCCGTTCCTGGCCTGGGACCTGTACGCCACGCACGCCGGGCACTGGCGCTTCGACGCGGCCCAGACCCTGCCGTGGCGCGTGGCCGGCATCCCCCTGGAGGAGATCGCCTTCTTCGTCGTCATCCCGCTGGTCTCGGTGCTGACCTACGAGGCGGTACGGGTGGTCGGACGCGGGGACCGGGTGCAGCGTGCCCGGCGGCGCAAGGAGGCCCGATGACCTACACCGCGATCGCCGTCGTGGCGGTCCTGGGGTCGGTCGCGGTGGACCGGTGGGTGTCTCGGAGCCGGCTGACCGCGTCGAGGACCTGGTGGTCGGCGTACGGCTTCATCGTCTTCTTCCAGCTTCTCACCAACGGCTGGCTGACTGGTCGCGGCATCGTCCGCTACGACCCGGACGCGATCATCGGCACCGGCCGCCTGACGGTCCTGGGGTCGGGCCGCCTGCTCTATGCACCGGTGGAGGACCTGGCCTTCGGGTTCGCCCTCGTGTTGACCAGCTGCACGGTCTGGGTGTGGCTGGGGCGTCGAGGCGACGAGGAGCGCCGATGAGTGTCTCGACGAGGATGCAGGCGATGAGGCCCACCGACCTCGGCGTGCCGGGCCCCGGCTCGCTGGACATGGCGCGGGGGTTCCGCTCGATCCGCGCCGACCCGCTCTCCGTCCTGGTCGAGGTCTCCGAGCGCTACGGCGACCTGGTGTCCTTCCCGGTGCCGGGACCGCCCGCGCTGCTGGTCAACGACCCGGACCTCGCCCGGCAGGTGCTCCAGATCTCCGCGCGCCACTGGGGCAAGCAGACCGTCCAGTACGCCGCGCTGGCGCGGGTGACCGGCCCCGGGTTGCTGGCGTCCTCCGAGCCCGGGTGGATCGAGCACCGACGACTCGCCGCCCCCGCCTTCCACCACCACCGTCTGGAGTCCGTGGGTGACCAGGTGCGCGGGGCCGCCGACACGGCCATCTCCGCGCGCCTGGGTGGTGCGCTGCCCGCCTCGGGAGCCGTCGTCGACGTCGCGGCGCTCACCCACCGCGTCGGCCTGGATGCGGTCGGGCGGGCACTGTTCTCCGCGGACCTGTCCGGGCAGGCGCAGCAGCTGCTCGACGCGACGAGCGAGGCGGCACGGCTGGTGGTCCGGCTCGGCCGTGCGATCCTGCCCACGGCGCAGTGGGCGCCCACACCCCTGAACCTGCGGCTGCGCTCGACGCGGCGCCGGCTGGACGTCATCTCCGCCGACCTCGTCGCGCAGCGGCGGCGGGCGCGCGGCCGGCTCTCGCCGGACGGCGCTCACGGGGACGACCTGCTCGGCCTTCTCCTGGACAGCGCCCTGACCGACGCCGAGATCCGGCACGAGCTGGTGACCATGGTCATCGCCGGCCACGAGACGGTGGCCGCGGCGCTGGCGTGGACCCTCATGCTGCTGGCCGAGCACCAGCCCGCGCAGGACCGGGTACGGGCCGAGCTGGCGGGGCATCCGGGACCGGTGTCCCTGCTCGGGCACCGGGAGTCACTGCCGTGGACGCGCGCCGTCGTGGACGAGGCGCTACGCCTCTTCCCGCCCGCCTGGGCGCTCTCCCGCCGCGCGCTGCGCGACGACGTCCTCGGCGGGCTCGCGGTCCCAGCCGGCACGCTGGTCATCGTGAGCCCGTGGCTCCTGCACCGTCGCCCCGACTCATGGTCCGACCCGCTGGAATTCCGTCCCGAGCGCTTCCTGGGCACGGGGGCGGAGCGGTCCGGGGGCTATCTCCCCTTCGGACAGGGACCGCGCCTGTGCATCGGGCGGGAGTTCGCGTTGGGGGAGATGGTCCTGGTGCTGAGCCGCCTGCTGGGCGAGTACCGACTCTCCCTGCCACCGGACTGGACCCGGCCCGAGGCCCAGGCGCAGGTCGCGGTGCATCCGCGCGGCGGGATGCCGCTCGTCGTCACCCGTTCCCCTGGCCCTCCCGATGAGTGACCTCGTCCTCGTCGTCGTGCTCCTGATCGCCGCGGGCAGCGCCTGGTGGCTGCTGGGGGACCTGCGCCCGGTCCGGCACGGCGACACGCACCGGGAGTGGGCCTCGTCGGTCTCGGTGGTCATCCCGGCGCGGAACGAGGAGACCACGCTCCCGACGCTGCTGGACTCGCTGGCGCGGCTCACGGTCGCCCTGGCTGACGTCGTAGTGGTCGACGACGGCTCGCAGGACGCGACGGCAGGCGTCGCGCGTGCCGGGGGAGCACGCGTCCTGTCCGCGGACTCTCCGCCCATCGGCTGGACCGGCAAGGCCTGGGCCTGCCACCTCGGCGCCGAGGCGACCCGGGGTGACCTGCTGCTCTTCCTCGACGCCGACACCGTGCTGGCTCCGGGCGCGCTGAGCGGGTTGCTGGAGCTGCACGCACAGCACGGCGGACTGGTCTCGGTGCAGCCCTTCCACGCCGTGGTCCGGCCCTACGAGCAGCTCTCGTCGTACTTCAACGTGATGTCGTTGCTGGCCAGCGGCGCCTTCGTGCATCGTCCGCGCCGGCGTACGCCTCCGATGGCCTTCGGTCCGTGCCTGCTCACCTGGCGCGCGGACTACGAGCGCGTCGGCGGACACGAGACCGTCCGCGGCGAGATCCTCGACGACGTGCAGCTGGCGGCGGCCTACCAGCGGGTCGGCCTGCCGGTGCGCTGCGCCGTGGGGGGGCAGGCGCTCAGGATGCGGAGCTATCCCGGTGGCCTGCGGCAGCTCACGGACGGGTGGACGAAGAACTTCGCCTCCGGCGCCTCCGCAGCGGCCCCCGGACCCACCGCCGGCGCCGTCGTGTGGGTCAGCGCCCACCATGCCGTCGCGGTCGGGGCGGTCCTGGCGCTGGTCGAAGCGACGAGCGGGAGCGGCGCGTCCCTGACGTACGCTCACCCCGTCGTGTGGGGGCTCGGCTGGCTGGGGCTGGCCTGGCAGCTGCGGTCGATCCTGCGTCGGATCGGCTCGTTCCGCTGGTGGACCTGGGCGCTGTTCCCCGTGCCCCTGCTCGCCTTCGACGTCATCTTCGCGCGCTCGCTGGCCCTGACCGCGGTTCGACGATCGGTGACCTGGCGCGGCCGCACCGTGGACCTTCCTCGGCGCGGATCCACCGAGGAAGGAGCCTGATGCTCAGGCTCGTGATGCCGCAGACCCTCACCGTGGTCGTGGACGTGATCGCCTGGGGCGTCTTCCACGCCGCCACCGGCTACGCGGCCCATCGACTAGGCGAGAACCGGCTCAGCCGGGACGGGTGGCTGCTGCGAGCGCGGCGCTTCGAGGCCGGTGGTCGGTGGTACCGGCGCCGGCTGCGGATCAACCGGTGGAAGGACAGGCTGCCGGAGGCGGGGGCCCTCTTCGCGGGCGGGGTCAGCAAACGCCAGCTGCCGGCGTACGACGAGCAGGGGTTACGCCTGTTCGTCCGAGAGACCCGCCGGGCCGAGCTCACCCACTGGTGGGCGATGGCCTGCGGACCGCTCTTCGTGCTGTGGAACCCACCGCTCGCCGCCGGTCTGCTGGTCGGCTACGGCGTGCTGGTCAACCTGCCCTTCATCGCGATCCAGCGGTACAACCGGTTCCGGACTCAAGCCCTCCTCGCGCGTCGCTCGTGGCGGTGAGTACGCGGCCCGCGGAGCAGCGAGCACCGTGCTGGCGCGAAGCGTGAGCGACCACGCGCACATCCTCGTCGACGCTGGACGTCACTGGGTGAGGTGGAGCGCCGCTGAGGGTCGCGCCGGAAGGTAGCCGCGTTAGCCATCAGATTGGGTTGGGGCACCAGTCACCCAGCCCAGTGCGACAACGCTGTCACGGCCCGGGCGCCGATGAGGTGGCTGCACCGGAGCACAATGGTCCGCGTGAGTGCGACACCACCCGACCCGCTGTCCGTGCCGGCGCCCGACCTCGACCTCGACGTCCTGCACGCGTCGCTGGAGGTGCACTGGGGCCTCGTCGGTGACCTCACGGCCCTGCATGGGGAGCGGGACCGCAACTTTCGGCTCGACGCCGGCGCTGTGCGCCACCTGCTCAAGGTGCATAACCCGGCCGATGCTGAGGCGGTGCTCGACATGCAGTGTTCGGCGCTGCGCCACCTGCACTCGGTGGCCCCCGAGCTGCCGGTACCTGGTGTCGTGCCGACCCGGACCGGAGAACCGTGGGTACAGCTAGTCGGCCGCGACGGCCGCCACTCGTTTGCGTGGGTGTTCACCTGGCTGGAGGGGCGGCACCCCGAGCCTGACGAGCTCGACGCGGTGCATCTGCGCGAGTGGGGACGCACGAGCGCTCGCCTGGGGAGGGCCCTGCGCGGCTTCGTCCACCCGGCCGCGACCCAGCCCATCGCCTGGGACGTCAGACGCCTGCCGCAGCTGCGACCCTGGCTGGGCGCGGTCGCTGCTGAGCGGGGGCCGGCGATCGAGGCGGTGCTCGACCGCTTCGAGCAGCGGGTGGTCCCCGTGCTTCCCCGGCTGAGGGCCCAGGTGGTCCACAATGACCTGGCGCCGACCAATGTGCTGGTCGACGACCGCTTGACGGTGACGGGAATCACCGACTTCGGCGACATGACGCACACGGCCCTGGTGTGCGACCTCGCAGTCGCGGCGGCCGACGTACTCAGCGGGCGTGCAGATGGGCTCGAGGGGGCGAGCGAGGTAGTCGCCGGCTACCACGGCGTCACCGCGCTCGAGCCGGACGAGCTCGCGCTGGTCGCCGACCTGATGGCCGCCCGCTACGCCGCCACCGTCCTGATCACAGCCTGGCGCACCCGTGAGCAGGGGTGGGCACCGGAGATCGACGACGAGGCCTACCGGCAGCTCGAGACGATGCTGGACGCCGGGCTGGACAGCCTGGCGAGCCGGTTCGGGACGCCGCCGCTTCGTGCGGGCCGGTCGACCGCGATGTTGCGAGAGGCCCGCGGACGCGCGTTCGGCGACCAGGAGCTGAGCTATCACCGGCCGTTGCACCTCGTCAGAGGAGATGGCGTGATGCTCGAGGCCGCCGACGGACAGCGCTATCTCGACGCCTACAACAACGTTCCGGTGCTCGGTCACTCCCACCCGTCCGTGGTGGCGGCGGTTGCGGCCCAGCTGGAGACGCTCAACACCAACAGCCGCTACCTCCAGGACGTCCCGGTCGAGCTCGCGGAGCGGCTGCTGGCCACGCTACCGGAACGCTTCGACCGTGTGCTGCTCGTCAACTCCGGCAGCGAGGCCAACGACCTCGCCTGGCGGATCGCCCGCCACGCCACCGGGGCCGCGGGCGGGATCGCCACGCAGTGGGCCTACCACGGCATCACCGAGGCCACCTTCGCGTTCTCCCCCGAGAGCTGGCGCGGTGCGGACCCCCCGGCCCACATTCGGGTGGTGCCGCCGCCGCCGGCGGCGCCCACAGCAGTCGTCGAGGCCGTCCGCAGCCTGTCGGCGTCCGGCCACGGACTCGCCGCGATGTTCCTCGACGGTGTCTTCACCAGCGACGGGGTGCTCGGACCTGCCCACGAGTGGACGCGGGCGGCTGTCGCGGCGGTCCACGAGGCTGGCGGCTTGTACGTCGCCGACGAGGTGCAGGCGGGCCACGGTCGTACGGGGCAACACCTGTGGAGCTTCGTGGCGGGGGACGTGCTCGCCGACCTCGTCACCGTGGGCAAACCCATGGGCAACGGCTACCCGGTCGCTGCCGTCGTCGGTCCGGCCGACCTGGTGGACCCGTTCGTGCGGGGCGCCGACTACTTCAGCACGTTCGGCGGCAGTACCGCCGCCTGCGCCGCAGCGCTGGCGGTGTTGCGCACCATCGACGAGGCGCGTCTTGTCGCCGGGGCGGCCGCCGTGGGCGCCCACCTGCTCGAGGCCCTGCGCGAGGTCGCAACGGATCACACCGACGTGGCGGCGGTGCGGGGCTGGGGGCTGACGCTCGCCGTCGACATCGTCGACCCTGCGACCGGATGGCCGAGCGCCGACCGCGCCGGCAGGGTCGTGGAAGGCATGCGCGCGCACGGGGTGCTGATCGGCCGCACCGGCCGCGACGGCGCCACGGTGAAGATCCGGCCCCCGCTGGTCTTCGCCGACGAGCACGTCGACCTGCTCATAGCAGCGCTGAGGGCGACGCTCGTCGGACTCGGTTGAGCCGGACTCAGATCCGTCGCTCCTCGGCCACCGCATTGCCCCCGTCGACGACGAGGCACTGGCCCGTGACGTAGGCCGCGCCGGGTGTGCACAGCCATACGACCGGCCAAGCGATCTCGTCGGCGCTGCCGCTGCGCCTCAGCGGAGTGATGTCGCCCTGCCGGCGTTCGTCCTCGGTCTGGGAGCCGGTGGAGATCCAGCCGGGGGCGACCGCGTTGGCGGTGATGCCGTCGGCGGCAAGGTCTACTGCCAGCGATCGGGTGAGCCCGACCATGCCGGCCTTGGCGGCGGCGTAGGCCGCGTCATCGCGCATCGCCATCACCGCTCCGGTGACGCTGGCGACCATCACGATCCGACCCCAGCCGCCGCGGCGCATCACGGGCACGGCCGCGCGGCTCGTCAGGAAGGCCGTGTCCAGGTTGCGACGCAGGCTGTGCTGCCACTCGGCATAGGAGATGGCCTGGACGCCGCCCGAGAGGGCGTTGTCATCGGTGACCGACACCATGCCGGCGTTGTTCACGAGGATGTCGAGGCGGCCCCAGCGGGCCTCGACGGCGGCCGCCACACCCTCTGTCGTGGCCGGGTCGGTGAGGTCGGCGACCAGCGCCAGGGCCGGGACCCCGACCCGCTCGAGCTCGTGGGCGCGCTCGTGCACGCGGTCGCTGGTGCCGGTCAGAGCGATGCAGGCGCCCAGGTCGCCGAGGCGTCGGCACACCGCGAACCCGATGCCGGTGAGGCTGCCCGCTCCGGTGACGAGCGCTACCCGGTCCGTCAGGTCGAGTCCGTCCACCATGGTCCGGATGCTGCCAGAGGTCAGCCCGCCCGCCAAGCCGCCCAGCCACGCCGCCCAGCCAAGCCGTCTTCGCAGCAACGTCGGCTCGCTGGCCACCGGGGGTGCCGTCGCCGACTTGGCGATCATGTCCGGAACGGAGCTCCTGATGACTGTCATCGCGGGGCTGTTCGTGCTCGAGACCTCGGCCGTGCTCATGCAGATGACCTACTTGACACTCACCAGGCGGATCACGGGCACCGGGAGACGCATCTTCCGGATCGCCCCCCATCCATCATCACGTCGAACACCTGGGGTGGGACGAGGCCACCGTGGTCATCCACTTCTGGATCATCGCCGGGGGTGTGCGTCGCGGACGGCCTGGGGATCTTCTACTCGGAGTAGGTCAGCTGACCCCGGTCAGTCCTGCCCGCGCCACCGATCGCACGCTCGCAGCTCGGCTCGATTCGGCTGAGCGCCTCCCAGCATGGCCCGCGGACGCGAGACCGCCACGGGCCCGTGGCACAGTGAGCAGGTGGTGACCGACGTCGACATCGCTCGCTGGCGGTTGCGTAGCCAGTACGTGGTGAGGCCGCATGCGGCGGGGGCGGCTGACGTCGTACGGCAGTTGCTCGGAGTGCAGGCAGAGAACCCGTCCCAGTCGGCGTGGGCGGTGGCGGCTCGCACGAGCAGCCCCGATCCGGGGGACCTCGCGGGTCTACTCGACTCCGGTGCGGTGCTGCGCACCCATGTGCTGAGAACCACCTGGCACTACGTGGCCGCCGAGGATGCCCGATGGCTCATCGAGCTCACTGCTCCCCGCCTGCTGGCCACGATCGGCCGCGGGTTGCGACAGTCTTCGGGGATGTCTGAGGTGGCGATCGACGCCGCGAAGGCAGTGATTCTCGACGCGCTGGGATCCCGAGAGGCGCTGACTCGGTCATCCCTCGCCGAGTCCCTGGCCGACGCGAATCGTGCGATCAGCGGTCATGACTTGATGTTGCTCGTGGAAGAGCTTGAGCTCCTGTGCCTGGTCTGCAGCGGTCCGCTGGCCGACGGCGTGCACACCTATGCGCTCGTCGCCGACCGGGTACCCGAGTCGCGGCCCCTGGAACGCGACGAGGCGCTCTCCAGGCTGGCCTGGCGCTACGTGGTCGGCCACGGTCCCGCGACCGACCGCGACCTGGCGTACTGGGCCACCCTCCCCCTGGGAGACGTCCGACGCGGCTTGGCGGCCGCGTCCGACAGGCTCGAGTCCTTCGACCACGACGGCCGTACCTTCTGGCACCTTGCCGGCCAGCAGCCGCCCACCGTCCCCGGTGACCCCGTCGGCCACCTGCTCCAGGTCCTCGACGAGACCTATCGCGGCTACCAGGACTCCCGCTGGATGCTCGACGCCGCAGGCGCCGTGCCCAGGGTGCGGGAGACCTCCATCGGGATGGCCCTGGCCGACGGCCAGTTGGTCGCCGCGATGAAGCGCACCACCGGAACCTCGACTGTCGAGTTCACCCTGATGCCCCACTCGTCCTGGACACCGGCCGCCCAGCACGCGATCGAGGCAGCGGCGACGCGGTACGCCGATTTCCTCGGAGTGGAACCGATCGTGTCGATCCGCTGACGCCGACATGGGCTGTCAGATCGACGTCAGCCCATCGACGAAGCCGTCCGCCCGGAGGCCGAGAATCATCCCCCGGCCCGAGGCGACCCAGACGGAGGCCGGGGGGTCAGCCGGCCGTGACGTTGTACCGGTCGACCATCATCACCTTGTCCTAGACCCGCGACGACGTCGCGCATGAAGAGTGCGTGACCGTCGCTCCCGGCGTACACCTCGGCAACGGCGCGCAACTGCTGGTTGAAGCCCAAGAGCAGGTCGTTGCGTGTGGCCCGGTGAACCGGCTGGCCGGTCTCGCGTCGGTGAAGACACCGACGCCGGACCCGTCGTGGTTGCAGCCCAGCACACGCAAGCCGTCGGTCAGCGACCCATTCCGGAGCGGTGAGCTTCAGCAGCGCCGCATTGTCGAGGGACACCTTCTCCGGGGCGACACTCGACATCCGCGCGTAGTCGTCGTCCATGACACCGCGCAGGGCCGCAATCACCCCTACGGTGCGGCGATTGACCGCCCAGTCCTTCTGCGGCGCCAAGGCCACCCGGGCACCGTTGGCTCCACCCCGCCTGCCGAGTGGTCAGTCGTGCTTGAGAAACACGGAGATCGTCACGCTGGGTCTCCTTGGTCTGGTGCGGCCATCTTTGCCGCGTCTGCCCCCGGGACGGAGCCGTCGGGCCGATCTCGACATCCGCGCCCTCACATTCTCCTCGAACGCAGTCGGCGCTCAGGAGAGGATGCACCGAGTGACCCAGGGTGTCGCGGTGCAGGCGGGCACGAGGAGAACGCGAATCCGGAAGGACATCGTCCGAGTTGCGTGAGATCGTCCTGACGTGACAGCGACGGCGGCACACCGACTGACCCAGGACCAGGCGCGGCGCATCGCCGTCCAGGCAGCTCTGCTGGCCGACGATCGTCCGGACGACCTGCTGGACGCGGCACGGCGGCTCACCATGCTCCCCCTGGACCAGACCCGCGCGGTGGCGCCGGCCGCGGAGCTCATCTTGTGGAGCAGGCTCGGGCACGAGCACCGGCCCGGGGATCTCGACGACGCGCTCGCCTCGCAGCAGGTCGTCGAGGTCGCCGGCCAGCTGCGCTCCATCGACGACGTCGCCCTGTACCGGGCCGAGATGGCCGCCTGGCCGACTCCGGGGCCCTGGAAGGAGTGGCACCACCGGCTGAGCGACTGGATGGAGGCCTACAAAGCGTCTCGCCGCGACGTGCTCGAGCGGCTGCGTCAGGAAGGACCGCTGCCGATCGGCTCGCTACCCGACACCTGCGTGCTCCCCTGGCGATCCTCGGGCTGGAACGACGGAAAGAACACCCGCATGCTCATTGCCCAGCTCGTGCAGCGCGGCGAAGTGGCGGTCGCGGGTCGTCAGAACCGTGAACGCATCTACGACCTCGCCGAGCGCGTCTACCCCGACGACCCCGTCGCACCGCTCGCCGAGGCCGCCGCCGAACTCGACCGCCGCCGCCTGCGCGCCTTCGGACTCGCCCGTGCCGGAGCGGTCTACCAGCAGGGGGAACCGGTCGGGGCCGGTGAGGCCGGTGAGCCGGCGGTGGTCGAGGGCGTGCGAGGGCGGTGGCGCGTCGACCCCGCCGCGCTGGACGCGCTGGACCGGCCCGCGCGCCACGGCACCAACTTGCTCGCGCCCTTCGACCTGCTGCTGCACGATCGCAAGCGGATGACCGATCTGCTCGGCTTCGACTACGCGCTGGAGATGTACAAGCCCAAGGAGAAGCGTCGCTGGGGTTACTACGCGCTGCCCGTCCTGCACGGTGACCGGCTGGTGGGCAAGGTGGACGCGAGCGCCGACCCCGAGGCGGGCGAGCTGTTCGTGCACGCGATCCACGACGACGAGCCGTTCCACGACGACCTGCGCTCCGCCGTCGAGGCCAGGATCACCGAGCTGGCGCGCTGGCTCGACCTCACCGCGACCGAGGCGCCACACGAGACCTGAGGGCAGCGGCACCCGTTGGCAGTGCACACCCGGGATCCCTTGACACCCCGTACGCGGGCCGGGCACGGTGTCGGAGCGCCCCATCAGGGGGTGTGTCGCTCGCTCGGTCTACCGGGCGGTCAGCGCGGTTGTGGCGCCGATCCGGGCCGACGGTCGGCCGAGCGGGGCTGCGGCAGGCAACACCACAATGAGGGATGGGCTGCACGCGTTCTGCCAGACCACCGTTCGCGAGCCGGGCCAGAGACCCGCGACCGGCCCACCCGACGCCCAGCCGGTGGCTGCTGGCTCTGGCGGCCCTGGCCATGACCGCGGCGTTGGCGTCCCTCGGGGCAGCCGCCGGCGCGACCCCCGTTCAGCCCGCCACTGGGGGCGTCCCGCTCAAGGCCAAGCCGGTTCCCGCGCCTGACTTCGGTGCCAACGTGACGATCTTCGACGACACCTGGACGACGGCCGAGATCCAGGCGAAGTTCGACGAGGTCCACGCTGCGCAGGCCAGCAACGAGATGGGAACCGAGCGCTACGGCCTGTACTTCATGCCCGGCACCTATGGCAGTGACGAGGAGCCGCTGCATGCCCTGGTCGGCTACTACACCGAGGTGGGCGGTCTGGGTGCCTCCCCGGGTGATGTGCAGGTCAACGGCACCATCGAGGTCTACAACCAGTGCTTCGACGACCCCGCGAACCCGGAGTTCAACGGCTGCTTCGCGCTGAACAACTTCTGGCGTGGCATGTCGAACCTGACGATCAACGTCAACACCCGGGGTCAGGGGGGCTGCGAGTCCTCGGCGAACTTCTGGGCCGTCTCCCAGGCGGTCTCGATGCGTCGGGTCGACGTCAAGGGCGGCAACCTGACCCTGATGGACTACTGCACCGGCCCGTCCTTCGCCAGCGGTGGTTTCATCGCCGACTCGAAGGTCGCAGACATGTCCCTGCCGAGTCAGGAGCTGGTCAAGGGCTCCCAGCAGCAGTGGTACACGCGCAACAGCGAGATCGGACTCTGGTCCAACGCCGTGTGGAACCAGGTCTTCTCCGGGACGGACTTCACCGGTGACCCCGGCCGAGTTCCGGTGGACGCCACCTACCCGGACCCGCCGTACACGGTGCTGGACGAGACCCCGCTCAGCCGGGAGAAGCCGTACCTCTACGTCGATGGCCGCGGCCGCTGGAAGGTCCGCGTCCCGTCGGCGCACCGCAACACCAGCGGCATCACCTGGGACGGTGGCCTGACGCCCGGGCGGAGCATCCCCCTGGACGACTTCTTCGTCGCTGAGCCAGATGACTCGATCCAGAGGATCAACAGCCAGCTGGCCCGCGGGAAGCACCTCATCCTGACGCCTGGCGTGTACGACGTCGACCGGAGCATCAAGGTCAAGCGGGCGAACACGGTCGTTCTTGGCCTGGGTCTGGCGACGTTGGACGCGGTGGACGGGGCCGTGCCGATGCGGCTCGTCGACCGCCCGGGCATCATCGTCGCCGGCGTCACCATCGACGCAGGCGCCGAGCAATCGCCGGTGCTGCTCGAGGTCAGCAAGGGCAGGCACCACAGCAAGGGCAAGCACCACGGAGGCAAGAGCTCGCGTCACAACCCGACCACGCTCAACGACGTGTACTTGCGCGTCGGTGGTCCGCACGTCGGCAAGGTCGACGTCGCGATGCAGGTCAACAGCGACAACGTCCTGATCGACCACACCTGGGTGTGGCGCGCGGACCACGGCATCGAGGGTTTCGACCGCAGCGACGGGACGTTCGGTGACAACGTGCGCTGGCAGACCAACATCGGCCGCAACGGCGTGGTGGTCAACGGTGACGAGGTCACGGCCACCGGGCTTTTCGTCGAGCACTTCCAGGAGTACAACACCATCTGGAACGGCGAACGTGGACGGGTGATCCTCTACCAGAACGAGTTGCCCTACGACCCGCCGAGCCAGGCGGACTGGATGGCCGACGACGGCAGCCTCGGATGGGCCGCCTACAAGGTTGGCGACCACGTCAGGAAGCACCACCTGTGGGGCGGTGGGGCCTACGTGTTCAACCGCAACGACCCCAGCATCGAGACCGAGAACGGCTACGAGGTTCCTGACGCGCCAGGGGTCACGCTGACCCACGTGATGACGAAGAACCTCAGTGGGCCGGGCGCGATCAACCACGTGGTCAACGGTGTCGGTGACGCCGTGGACGGCATCCTGCCCTGTGACGACCCGGAGGTCCCGGCGAACTGTGGCCCGGACAAGGCCCAGTTCGAGGCGCCGAGCTACGTGATCATCTACAGCGACGGAGTGGCCGAGCTGCCGTGACCTGAGCGACGAGAACCCGGCAACGAAGAACGACGGCTGACGTGGGGAGACGTCGAAGGACGTGTCCGCAGGTCAGCCGCTGTTCTCGGCGACTACGGAGGAGAGGTCGAACACCCCGGAATCAGATGTCGTAATGGAGCTCGAACTCCACGGGCCGTATTGGCGGGTGTCGGAAAATATCGGGAAACATGCTCTGACCTGCGAAAACGCTGACTTCACGGGTCGGTCGAAGTTGTCTGATTGTGGCCTCTAGCGATTCTCCTGCGGAATCCCTGCGGAATTTCGAGGCGCTGAACGGCGTCCCCTCAGGGGGCAGATCGCACGATTCGTGTGGCGAGGTCGACGAGCGTTTGTGCGCGTCGGATCAGGGGCTCAGCCTTGGCGAGCGTGATGAGTGTGGTGCCGTACTCGACTTCGCTCTTGATCGTGATCAACTCGCGAAGCGACTTCTCGGCTAGCACCGCCTCGGGTCGAGCCCCCAGCGCAGTTCGCAGCTCTCGCGCTGACTGGGCGTGGTCCTTTGCCTTGACGGTGGCGCCGGTGAGCATCGTGACGATCGCGTCCTTCGCGCTGATGCCTGCATGGATTGCGTCGCCGGCTGCAGGGGTGGCGCGCTCCAGGTCAAGGTTGTCCTCGGCGGAGGCCAGATACTCTCCGGCCTTCTGGAGATAGCGCCTGGCGTAGTTCAGGGTTTCGGCGGAGGTCATGACGCCTTCCGGCGGCTCGGGCGCGGCATTGCACCGACGAGTGCGACGCCGTCGCGCAGGATTTCTGCGACGACCGGCTCGCGATCCTTCGGGGCGCGAGTGAACTGCTCGCGGGTCAGGTGAATAACGTCGCAGTCGTTTCCGAGTCGCTCGTGCACAAGCTGTTGGAGGTGTGCTCGCCCTTCCCACGTCTCCGCCGCGATCACCGCTAGGTCGATGTCGCTGTCTCCGTGGGCTTCGCCACGGGCAACGGATCCGAACACGATCACGGCCTCGGCATCGGGTGCGGTGTCGCGCACGACGCGAGTCAGCATTTCGATGGGGCTGGCCAGTGCCCGCAGGGGAGCGATGGCCTCGTGGTTCTCGTTGATGCGGTGTGCACCTGCGCGCCCGATCGTTTCGGTCGATATGACCCCGAGCCGCTCGAGGTCCCTGAGAGCTTGCTGGACGGCACCGAGGCTGTGGTCGTCGACCAGGGCATGTATGCGCCGCCCAGTGAGAGGAGTACCGGTCCGGAGCAGGGCAGCGAGAACCGCGCCGCGCGCACCAGGCATGAGGCCGCCAAACGGTTCGCCGAAGTTCATATGAACAGATTATTGCTCATATGGGCGTTTGGC
>JBBPYL010000007.1:0-23020 GCA_038199935.1 Propionibacteriales bacterium
CACGCACCTCGAGGTGTCGGCCGAGGCCATGCTGTCCACCGCGCGGCGGTTCCTCGGCGTCCGCTACCTGTGGGGCGGGACCGGCGCCTGGGGGGTGGACTGCTCGGGGCTGGTCCACCTGGTGGCCCGCACGCACCGGGTCCTGCTCCCGCGCGACGCGGCGGACCAGGCAGCACATCCCTGCGTGGAGCCCGTCCCGGTCGAACGCGCCCTGGCCGGTGACCTGTACTTCTTCGCCGAGCCGGGCGGAGGCATCGACCACGTCGGCCTGGCCTCCAGCGCGTGGGCCGAGGGCCGGTGGATGCTGCACGTCCCGGAGGCCAGCGGGACCGGGGTCGTCGAGGAGGCGCCGATGTCGACCGACCGCAGGGCCAGACTCGTCAGCGCCGGGCGGCTGACCGCCCCGGGCTGAGCAACACCGGTCGCGGCGCACGTCGACCCCCGGCTACGCGTCGTCGAGCAGACCCTTCTTCTTCGCGCCGGCGACGATCGACCGGACGTTCTCGGTCCGGCCGCAGTCCTCGTCCAGGGCCGTGTTCCTGGCCCGGGCGAAGTCGGCGCCGAGTCGAGCACGGACCTCGGTCGCCACCTCCTCGCGGGCCGGGTTGAGGATGGTGAGCTCCTCCTCGGTGAGGTGGTGGTTGACCGCAGTGGCGAGCGCCTCCACCAGGTCGTCGAACGCCTCCCCCTCCAGGGTCTCGGCCTCGAGGACCGTCAGCAGTGCCTCGTGCCCCTCGGCGTGCTCCTCCTCACCGTGCTCGGCCTCGTGCTCGCCGATCGCGTCCTGGCGTCGCAGGGTCGGGTAGACGTGCTCCTCCTCGGCGGTGGCATGGGCCACGTGCAGGGCGGAGAACGCCCGTCGTACCGCGTCCCGGTCGCTGGTGGCGTCGCGGAGCTCACGCAGCAGCGCCTCGAAGGTGCGGTGGTCCTCGAGGATGAGGTCGAGGACGTCACCCTCGGTCGGACGGGACAGGTGGGAGGTAGAAGTCATGATCACGAGGTACCCGGCTGAGGCCGGCCGCATGCGCACTCGGCCCATCGGCTCACTCCAGGCCGGTTCGCGCCTGCATCTCCTCGGTGCTCATGTTGCGCGAGGCCCACAGGCTGACTGCGGCGGTGACCACCAGGGTGCCCACGATGATGCCCAGCGACAGCCAGATCGGGACCTCGGGGGCCCACTCGATGTGCTCCCCGCCGTTGATGAACGGGAGCTCGTTGGTGTGCATCGCCTCGAGGATCAGCTTGACGCCGATGAAGCCGAGCAGGAAGGCGAGGCCGTAGCTGAGGTAGATCAGTCTCTTGAGCAGCCCGCCGAGGAGGAAGTAGAGCTGTCGCAACCCCATCAGGGCGAAGATGTTCGCGGTCAGGACGAGATATGGCTCCTTGGTCAGACCGTAGATCGCCGGGATCGAGTCGAGGGCGAAGAGCAGGTCGGTGGTTCCCAACGCGAAGATCACCACGAACATCGGCGTGATCAGCCGCTTGCCGTTCTCCTTCACGACGAGCTTCGTGCCCTGATACTCCGTGGTCGCCGGGAACCTGCGCTCGACCAGCTTGATCAGTCTGCTCTCCTCGTACTCGTCGTCCTCGTTGCTGCCCTCACCGGCCAGCTTGACGGCGGTGTAGAGCAGGAAGGCGCCGAAGATGTAGAAGACCCAGCTGTAGTTGGCGATGGCCGCGGCCCCGACGGCGATGAAGATGCCGCGCATCACCAGGGCCAGCACGATGCCGATCAGCAGCGCCGTCTGTTGGAGCTCCTTGGGGACGGCGAACTTGGCCATGATGATGATGAAGATGAACAGGTTGTCCACCGAGAGGGAGTACTCGGTCAACCAGCCCGCGAAGAACTGGGTGCCGTACTCGTGGCCGGCGAGGACCCACACGGCGATGCCGAAGACGACGGCCATCCCGACGAAGCCGCTGAGGGCGACGGACACCTCGCGGGTGCTGGGCTCGTGCGGACGGCGCCCGACGACGACAACGTCGAAGAGCAGGATGGCGGAGGTGACGATGATCGTCGTCCACCAGAGCCAGGTGGGAACATCCACAGCAGGGACCTCTCGGAGCAGAAGGAGGACGACTCACAGCGGTCGTCGACGCGGCTGGAGGTCTCTTCCGCCCGCATGACACGGACCGACGGCGCCGGGCCCGAAGGCCGTGATGACGACACCGAAACGAAGGAATACTCCCCTCCTGAGCCGAGTATGTCAGACACCCCCGACCCGACCCGATTCGTCCGCGATTCGGAGCCTGGTTGCCGCGCAGGGGCGCGGACGAATCGGGTCGGGTCAGCGCGCGCCGGCCTCGACCATCTGCCGCAGCTCCTTCTTGAGGTCTTGGATCTCGTCGCGCAGGCGCGCCGCCAGCTCGAACTGGAGCTCGGCGGCCGCCGTGTGCATCTGATCGGTCAGCTGCTGGACGAGCTGGGCCAGCTCGTGGCTGGGCAGACCGGCCAGGTCGGCGGCGTGCTTGCCCGACTGTCGGCTCAGACCCGGGACCGGCGCGGTCTTTGTGGCCGCTTTCCCGTCCTGCTGCTGCCATGACTTGAGCAGCTCCTCGGTGCTCTCGTCCTCGCGCGCCAGCATCTCGGTGATGTCGGCGATCTTCTTGCGCAACGGCTGGGGGTCGACCCCTCGCTCCAGGTTGTAGGCCACCTGCTTCTCGCGCCGACGGTTCGTCTCGTCGATGGCCGACTCCATCGAGGGGGTGATCTTGTCGGCGTACATGAAGACCTGGCCGGACACGTTGCGGGCGGCGCGGCCGATGGTCTGGATCAGCGACTTGTCCGAGCGCAGGAAGCCCTCCTTGTCGGCGTCCAGGATGGCCACCAGGGACACCTCGGGCAGGTCGAGCCCCTCCCGGAGCAGGTTGATGCCGACCAGCACGTCGTACTGGCCCATCCGGAGCTCCCGCAGCAGCTCGATCCGACGCAGCGTGTCGACCTCGCTGTGCAGGTACCGGGTACGAATACCGGCCTCGAGCAGGTAGTCGGTGAGGTCCTCGGACATCTTCTTGGTCAGCGTCGTGACCAGGACCCGCTCGTTGCGCTCGGTGCGCAGGTTGATCTCGTGGATCAGGTCGTCGATCTGCCCCTTGGTCGGCTTGACCACGACCTCCGGGTCGATCAGGCCGGTGGGGCGGATGATCTGCTCCACCACCTCCGGTGGTGCTCCGTCGTGCGAGACCCGGCTGAGCTCGTACTTGCCCGGGGTCGCGGAGAGGTAGATGGTCTGGCCGATCCGGTCCAGGAACTCCTCCCAGCGCAGCGGGCGGTTGTCCATCGCGCTCGGCAGCCGGAAGCCGTGGTCGACCAGGTTGCGCTTGCGGGACATGTCCCCCTCGTACATACCCCCGATCTGCGGGATGGCGACGTGCGACTCGTCCACGACGAGCAGGAAGTCCTCGGGGCAGTAGTCGAGCAGGCAGTTCGGCGCCGAGCCGCGAGAGCGACCGTCGATGTGCATCGAGTAGTTCTCGATGCCGGAGCAGGACCCGACCTGCCGCATCATCTCCACGTCGTACGTCGTGCGCATCCGCAACCGCTGGGCCTCGAGCAGCTTGCCCTGCCGCTCGAAGGTGGCCAGCTGCTCCTCGAGCTCGCTCTCGATACCGGTGATGGCCCGCTCCATCCGCTCCGGACCGGCGACGTAGTGGGTGGCGGGGAAGATGTGCAGCTCGGTGTCCTGAGTCACCACCTCGCCGGTCAGCGGGTGCAGGGTCATCAGACCCTCGATCTCGTCGCCGAAGAACTCGATCCGGATCGCGAGCTCCTCGTAGACCGGGAAGACCTCCAGGGTGTCTCCGCGCACCCGGAACGTGCCCCGGGTGAAGGCCATGTCGTTGCGGCTGTACTGGATCTCCACGAGCCGACGCAGGAGCTTGTCCCGGTCCCACTCGGCCCCGACCTTGAGCCGGACCATCCGGTCCACATACTCCTGGGGTGTCCCGAGCCCGTAGATACACGACACCGTGGAGACAACGATCACGTCGCGGCGGGTCAGCAGCGAGTTGGTGGCCGAGTGCCGGAGCCGCTCGACCTCCTCGTTGATGGAGGAGTCCTTCTCGATGTAGGTGTCGGTCTGGGGCACGTACGCCTCAGGCTGGTAGTAGTCGTAGTACGAGACGAAGTACTCGACCGCGTTGTTGGGCAGCAGTTGGCGCAGCTCGTTGGCGAACTGGGCGGCCAGGGTCTTGTTCGGCTGCATCACCAGGGTGGGCCGTTGGAGCTTCTCGACGGCCCAGGCCACCGTGGCCGTCTTCCCGGTGCCGGTGGCGCCGAGCAGGACGACGTCCTTCTCCCCGCCCCGGATCCGCTGCTCGATGTCGGCGATCGCCGTGGGCTGGTCGCCCGAGGGGGTGTAGTCGGACTCGACGGTGAACGGCGCCACACGGCGCTGCAGATCGGTGACGGGCCTCATGCGATCCAGCGTAGCCACGACCACCGACAGTCTTCGGCGGCCGATGGGCCCACAGCGGCCGCCCGGGACCGGCCCGCTGCACGGTGGCCCTCAGCCTCGGTACATTGCGCCCATGAGGTCGCGCCGACGGTTCCCGCTGACGCACCACGGCTCGTGGCTGCGCAACCCCGTGGGTCCCCAGCTGCGCCGGGTGCTGACGGTCCTCTTCGGCGTGCCGACCCTCCTCGCGCTGATCCTCACCGCCGTCGACTCCTACCGGCGGCGCGGTCGGCACTCCGAGCCCTTCCCGGTCGACCCACCCGCCGACGTCCCGGTCGGCGACGGGGTGCTGACCACCTACCCCTACGGCCGGCACCTCTACGCCGACATGCTCGACGCCATCCGGGGCGCGCAGACCCGGGTGCTGCTGGAGACGTACGTCTGGAAGGGCGACGAGGTCGGGATCGAGTTCAAGCAGGCCCTCACCGACGCGGCGGGACGCGGCGTCGAGGTCTACGCGATCTACGACAGCTTCGCCAACGCTGTCGTCTCCCCCCGCTTCCAGCACTTCTCCCCCCGGATGAAGGTGCTGCCCTACCCGGTCTACAACGCCGGCTGGCGCTTCCTCGACGTCCGCCGCTACGGCCGCGACCACCGCAAGCTGCTCGTGGTCGACGACCAGGTCGGCTTCGTGGGGGGCTACAACCTCGGATCCGCCTACGCCACCGAGTGGCGCGACACACACGTACGGATCACGGGGCCTGCGGTCACCGACCTGACCCGCGCCTTCGCCGACTTCTGGAACCTGCACCGCCGCCCCAGCCACGGCCGCCCACTGTTGATCGAGGCCTCCCCGGATTGGGAACCCCGGATCCGGGTGCACCGCAACGTGCCCCGGCTGTGGATGTTCCCCATCCGCGGGATGTACCTCGAGGCCATCGCCAAGGCCTCGGAGTCGGTCAGCATCACCACGGCGTACTTCATGCCCGACTCCGACTTCGTCGACGCCCTGATGGCCGCGGCGCTGCGCGGGGTCGACGTCCGACTGCTGGTGCCCCAGACCTCCAACCACGTCGTGGCCGACTGGCTCTCGCGAGGCTACTTCGGGGAGCTGCTCGCGGCCGGGGTGCGGATCTTCCGCTTCCAGGACGCCATGGTCCACGCGAAGACGGCCACCGTCGACGGACGGTGGTCCACGGTCGGCACCGCGAACATCGACCGACTCTCGATGACCGGCAACTACGAGGTCAACATCGAGGTCATCGACGACGCGTTCGCGGCCCGGATGGAGCACATCTACGCCACCGACCTGACCAACTGCGTCGAGCTCACCGCCGAGGACTGGAGGAAGCGCGGCGTCCACCGCAAGTTCACCGAGCTCGTGCTCGCCCCCCTGCGTCCGTTCCTGTGACCCTCCGGCGTCCGCCTAGGGTGCGGGGATGGACGACGACACGCTGGCCACCCTGTCCCGCAAGGCCTGGGGCGGGCTGGAGACCCTGCACGTAGTGAGCTACTTCGCGCCGGAGGTGCACGAGGAGCACAAGGCCCTCGGGCTGCATCCGGGCGCGGCGTACTTCCCCTCCCGGGCCGCCGCGTTCGGCGAGGCCGGAGCCGGGCTGGTCACGGCCACCTTCTACGTCTTCGCCCCGGTGCGGATCGAGGCCGCCCTGCCCGCGTCCTGGGAGCAGGTGACGCCCGAGCAGATGGTCCACGCCCGGCGCTCCGGCATCACCCAGGCGCTGGCCCGGGTCCTGGGCGCCCCCGACGTCGGCGAGGTCCTGGAGATCGCCCGCGCGGTCTGCGCCGGGCTCAGCCCCGAAGGCCGCCCGCTCTACGCCGCCCACGCCGACCTGGAGTGGCCCGAGGACGACCTGGGCGCGCTGTGGCACGCGGCCACCTTGGTCCGTGAGCATCGGGGGGACGGGCACGTGGCCGTGCTGCTCGCGGCCGGCCTCGACCCGGTCGAGGCCTCCATGGTCGGCGGGCTGCGGTCGCGCCTGAGCGAGTTCACCCGGAAGTCCAAGGGCTGGACGGGGCCGGAGTACGACGCTGCGGCCGACCGGCTCGGTGCGCGGGGATGGCTCGACAGCGACGGCGCCCTGACCGACCTCGGGGCGGCCGAGCGTCAACGGGTGGAGGACGACACGGACCGGTTGGCGCTGGAGGGCTGGCGCAGCGTCGGGGTGGAGGCGACGGCGCGGCTGCACGAGCTGCTCAAGCCGCTGCGCGGCCCCGTCGTCGAGTCGGGGATGCTGCCCCGACCGGACCCCCGCTGAGGAGTCGGGCGGATCACCGTCCCCGCCTGACCCCACCGCGTCTCACCCCATCCGCCGGTTAGCGCGGTCTTGGCACGTGCACACGCGCCGACCCAATACAGGTGGGACGTGCACAGGCGCCGACTCGGCGGGTAGGCCCCTCAGGTCGGGAGGTGTGTCCGGGGCGCCATCCGCGCCCCGTGACGCGGACGGCGTACGCCGTTGAGCTCGAGCAGTCGTTGCACCCGGTGCCGGTGACCGCGGTACGGCTCGAGCAGCTCCACGAGCTCGTCGTCGTCGACCGGCTCCCCGGTCAGGGCCCAGCCGATGTTCTTGGCCACGTGGTAGTCCCCGAAGCTGACGGCGTCGGGGTCCCCGTGCGCGCGGAACCGCACCTCGGCCGAGGTCCACACGCCGACCCCGGGAAGGCTGCGCAAGCGGCGGTCGACGTCCTCGGCCGGGAGCCCCACCGTGCGTTCCAGGGCCGTAGCCACGGCGGCCACCCGGACCAGCGTCCGGGACCGGGCGGGGTCGATGTGCATCCGGAGCCACTCCCAGGACGGGACCATCCGCAGCCGCTCCGGGGTCGGCTGGAGCCACAGCCGACGTTCCACACCAGGCCCGGGAGCGCGCTCGCCGTAGCGGTGGACCAGCAGCCGGAACCCGGCGAAGGCCTCCTGACCGGTGACCTTCTGCTCGATCACGGCTGGGACGAGCGACTCCATCACCAATCCGGTCCGGCCCACCCGCCAGTGCGGCTGGTGCCGGTGCATCTCGACGAGAGGGGGGTGCTGGGGCTCGAAGCCACCGGGGTCGTCCTCGGCGCCGAGCATCGCCGGCACGCTCTCCAGGGCCCACGCCGCACCCGGACCCCACGCCGCGGCGCGCACCGGTCGTGCCTGCGCACCCGGTCCGCCGGCGTCGCTGCTGTCCTGACTCAGGCGCAGGGTCGCCGCACCCTCGGGCGTGCGCAACCCTCGCCACACCGTGCCGTCCTCGTCGGTGCGGAACGTCGGGTCGCCGCCACCGTGCCGCAGGATGCGGACGTTCTGACCCAAGGGGCACGGCCAGTCCGGCTCCCAGACTCGCTCGAGATCGCCGCTGGCCCGCACGGTGCTCAGCGTACGACCGGCCACCGACCGTACGGCGCCCGTGTCACCCCGGCGTCCCGAGGGGGCGACCGTTTGGGCCCCGTGTCGGCGGCTCGCGTCACAATGACCTCATGCTCCTCGCCGACCTCGTCGCCGCCCACCAGGTCCTGCGCGCGACCCGCTCGCGGAAGGCGAAGGTCGCCGCCGTGGCCGAGGTGCTTCGCACGGCCGCGACCGGCTTTCCCGGTGACGTCCCGGTCGTCACCTCCTACCTGACCGGGGCGCTCCCCCAGCGCCGTACCGGAGTCGGCTGGCGCGGACTCGGAGACCTGCCCGCACCCGCGGAATGCACCTCCCTCGAGGTCCACCAGGTCGACGCTGCGTTCGCCGAGCTGGCCGAGGTCGCGGGTGCGGGGTCCCAGGCTCGCCGTGCGGCCCTCGTCGCGGACCTCTTCGGGCGCGCGACCGCCGACGAGCAGACCTACCTGCGCGGCCTGGTTACCGGGGAGCTGCGGCAGGGTGCACTGGACGCCCTGGTCGTCGAGGCCGTCGCCGCCGCGGCCGAGGTGCCACTCGCTGCCGTACGGCGTGCCGCGATGCTGGCCGGGGCCACCCCTCCCGTGGCGATGGCGGCGCTGTCCGCGGGGGTGGACGGGCTGGAAAGCTTCGGGCTCGAGGTGGGTCGCCCCGTCCGGCCGATGCTGGCCTCCAGCGCCGCCGACCTCGACGAGGCGATGGCCGGGTTCGGGGACGAGCCCGTCGCCGTCGACTGGAAACTGGACGGCATCCGGGTCCAGATCCACCGTGACGGTGAGGTGGTCCGGGTCTTCACCCGCAGCCTGGACGACATCACCGCGCGCGTCCCCGAGGTGGTCGAGACCGTGCTGGCGCTTCCGGCCACACGGCTCGTGCTCGACGGGGAGGCGATCGCGCTCGACGCGACCGGCCGCCCGCGACCCTTCCAGGAGACCGGGGCGAGGACGGCGAGCCGGGCGGACGTGGCATCACTGCGGGAGGCCGTCCCCCTGACGACGTACCTGTTCGACCTTCTCCACCTCGACGGGGAGGACCTGCTCGACCTGCCCGCGCAGCAACGGTTCGCCCGGCTGGCTGCGCTCGCTCCGGCCGCGGCGCTCGTCCCGCGCACGGTCACTGGCGAGGTGGAGGAGGTCCGGGCCGTCTTCACCGACGTGCTCGCCGCGGGTCACGAGGGCGTGGTGGTCAAGTCGCTCTCGGCCCCGTACGACGCCGGTCGGCGCGGTGCGGCGTGGGTGAAGGTCAAGCCCCGACACACGCTGGATCTCGTGGTCCTGGCCGTCGAGTGGGGCAGCGGACGTCGGCAGGGGTGGCTCTCGAACATCCATCTCGGCGCGCGAGAGGGGGACGAGTTCGTCATGCTCGGCAAGACCTTCAAGGGGATGCCCGACGAGATGCTGACCTGGCAGACCGAGCGTTTCCTGGGCCTCGAGACCCACCGGGACGGTCACATCGTGCACGTCAGGCCGGAGCAGGTGGTCGAGATCGCCTTCGACGGTCTCCAGCGCTCCACCCGGTACCCGGGCGGAATGGCGCTACGTTTCGCCCGCGTGCTGCGGTATCGCGACGACAAATCGGCCGCTGAGGCTGACACCCTGGAGACGGTCCGCGCCCTCGCGGGACCCTAGGTGCGCGGTGGTGACGGTGCCCTCAGCCGCGGACCCGGATGAGGCCCTCCTGGGCGACGGTAGCCACGAGCTTGCCGCTCTGGGCGAACACGCGACCGATGGCCAGGCCCCGCGCTCCGGACGCCGACGGCGAGACCTGGTCGTAAAGCAGCCACTCGTCGGCCCGGAACGGGTGGTGGAACCAGACCGTGTGGTCCAACGACGCCGACTGCATCCGCGGATCGGAGACCATCGAGCCGTGCGGAACCAGGGTGGAGCCGAGCAGCGTCATGTCACTGGCGTAGGTGAACGCGGCCTGGTGGGTGGCCGCGTCGTCCCCGAGATGTCCGCCGACCCGCATCCAGAGCCGGGACTGGGAGGGTCGTTCGTCGGCGGAGAGCGAGCCCCCGGGACGGGAGTCGCCGACGAAGCGGATCTCCAGCGCCGACCACTCCTCGGCCCAGGCCGCACGTCGGTCGTCGTCCCGCTCGGAGAACAGCTCGACCATCGGTACGCCGTCGTCGGGACCGGCCACCTCCGGCATCGCGTCCTGGTGCTCGAGCCCGCCTTCGGGGATCTGCGCCGAGAGGGTCATGAGATAGATGGCTCGGCCATGCTGACGCGCCACCACCCGTCGCGTGGAGAAGGAACGTCCGTCCCGGATCCGCTCCACGTCGTAGACGATCGGGATCGCGGTGTCGCCCGGCCGCAGGAAGTAGCTGTGCAGCGAGTGCACCACCCGTCCTTCGTCGAGCGTGCGGATACCGGCGACCAGCGCCTGCGCGGCGACCTGGCCGCCGAAGACCCGCTGCAGGGTCGTCGCGGGCTGGATGCCGCGGAAGAGGTCGGTGTCGATCGTCTCGAGGTCGAGGAGCTCAAGCAGCTCGTCAGCGGTTCGTGGCACGGCAGATACTCCGGGTCGGTCGGGTCGGGTCGGGTCGATCAGAGGTCAGTCGGGTGACGCGAGGGCCGGTCTGGACCGGCTCAGTCGTCGGGCCGGTCCAGCCCGGCCAGGAAGCGTTCGAACTCGGCCCCCAGCTCCTCCCCCGTCGGAAGGTCACGCTCCTCGGCCAGCGGGAGCGCCTCGCCCTCGTCGGGGCGGTGGAAGGAGTCGTACTGCTGCTCCAGCCCGGCGACCACGTCGCGTACCTCGGCCGACTCGTCGATCTGACCCGCGATCTCGGCCTGCCGCGCTACGGCGGCCGCCTCCAGCGGGTCGAGGTCCCACTCGAGGCCGCTGACCAGTTCCACGGACTCCAGCAGCGACCCCGCCGCCGCGGGGTAGTCGAACTGGGCCAGATAGTGCGGGATGTGCGCCACGAAGCCCAGCGCGCTGTGCTCCCACTCACCGAGCCGGACCTCGAGCAGCGCCTGCGCGCTGGCCGGGACGCGGATCTGACCCCGCCAGACGTTGTCCTGGACCAGCAGGGTCGGGTCGGTGGCGTGGTTCGTCAGCATCACCGGACGGGTGTGTGGCACGGCCATCGGCACCGAGCCCAGCGAGACGGTCAGCCGCACCGCGAAGTGCTCGACCACGGTGCGCACCGCCCGCGCGAAGGCCTCCCAGAGCACGTCGGGCTCGGGGCCGTGCAGCAGGAGGTACGGCGTACCGAGGCGGTCGCGCAGCAGCCGCACGACGAGCCGGGGGGCGACGTAGCCCTCGTAGCGGTTCTCCACGAACGTCAGCGGAGGCCGCCGAGCCCGGTAGTCGTAGAACGAGTCCACGTCGAGCACCGCCACCACCCGTCCGCTCTCGGTGCCCAGGAGGTGGTCGGTGGCCAGCGTGCCGGCGTTGCCCGCGTCGAGGAAGCCGTCGAGCGAGTTGATCAGGACGGGGGTCTGCCCGTCGAGCTCGGGGACGTCGTCCACGATGTGCACGTAGCGCGACGGCCCGGGTGTCCCGGGCGTGCCTGGCGTCTGCGACATGGGTCCTCCTCGGTCCGCTCCCCGAGGGACCACTATGCCGGACAGACCGCTCCGGCACCGACGAGGCACCGAGGAGGACCGACGTGGCACCGGTCCGGACACGCGGCGTGAGGACCACCACACGGGGCGGACTGTCGCGACGTTGTTACCAACCAGTAGCATCTAGGCGTTCCGCTGACCACGACACGAGGAGCCCCGGTGCCCCGACAGCTGCGAGAGGTCGTCTTCGTCGACGGCGTACGCACCCCCTTCGGCAAGGCCAAGGGCCAGTACGCCGAGACCCGCGCCGACGACCTGGTCATCAAGTGCATCCGCGAGCTGATGCGACGCAACCCGTCCCTGCCGCCCGAGCGGGTCGACGAGGTCGCCGTGGCCGCGACCACCCAGATCGGCGACCAGGGCCTCACGATCGGCCGCACCGCTGCGCTGCTGGCCGGCCTGCCCCAGAGCGTGCCGGGCTACGCCATCGACCGGATGTGCGCCGGGGCGATGACCGCCGTGACCACCACGGCGGCTGGGATCGCCTTCGGCTCCTACGACGTGGTCATCGCCGGCGGGGTCGAGCACATGGGACGCCACCCGATGGGCGAGGGAGTGGACCCCAACCCGCGGATCATCTCCGAGAAGATCATCGACCCCGAGGCCCTCTCGATGGGCAGCACCGCGGAGAACCTGCACGACCGCTACCCGAGCATCACCAAGGAGCGGGCCGACGCCTACGCCGTCCGCTCCCAGGCCAAGACCGTCCAGGCGTACGCCGACGGCAAGATCCAGCCGGACCTGGTGCCCGTCGCCGTGCGCACGGCCGAGGCGGGATGGGGGCTGGCCTCGACCGACGAGCCGGTCCGACCCGGAACGTCGATGGAGTCGCTGGCGGCACTGAAGACGCCGTTCCGCTCGCACGGACGGGTCACCGCGGGCAACGCCGCCGGTATCAACGACGGCGCCAGCGCAGCGCTGCTCGCCGACGAGGAGACCGCCCGCGAGCTGGGCCTCCCGGTCAAGATGCGGCTGGTCGCGTTCTCCTTCGCCGGCGTCGAGCCGGAGGTGATGGGCGCCGGCCCGATCCCAGCTACCGAGAAGGCGCTGGCCCAGGCCGGGCTCGAGATCGCCGACATCGGGGCCTTCGAGGTCAACGAGGCCTTCGCCGTGCAGGTGCTGGCCTTCCTCGAGCACTTCGGCATCGCCGACGACGACGCACGGGTGAACCCCTACGGCGGCGCCATCGCCATGGGCCACCCGCTGGCGTCCTCCGGCGTCCGGCTGATGAACCAGCTCGCGGCCACCTTCGCCGAGCACCCCGAGGTCCGCTACGGCGTGACCACCATGTGCATCGGCATCGGCATGGGCGGCACCGTGATCTGGGAGAACCCGCAGTGGACCGCGGACGGGTCCGTCACCGCCGACGACGAGAAGGGCGCCGCCTGATGAGCAGCACACCCGAGTTCCTGGCCCTGCTCGAGCGGGGAGCCGCGCTCTCCAGCGACGAGGTCGTCACCGAGGCGAAGGCCCGCGACGTCGCGCTGCCGCACGGCGCGGGGACGATGGTCCTGATCACCCTCGACAACGGCTTGGACCACACCCGCCCCAACACTTTCGGACCGCGGTCGCTCGCCTCCCTGAACACCGCGCTCGACGACGCCTTCGACCGCGACGACGTGGTGGCGGTCGGCCTGACCGGCAAGCCCTTCATCCTGGCCGCCGGCGCCGACCTGTCGGGGATGACCCGGCTGCGGGGTCGCGAGGACGCCGTACTGATCGCCCAGCTCGGCCACGGCGTCTTCCGCAAGCTCGGCGAGAGCGAGAAGCCGACGTTCGCCTTCGTCAACGGCCTCGCGCTCGGCGGCGGCCTCGAGGTCGCGCTGCACTGCACCTATCGCACCGTGCAGGACAGCGCACCCGCGCTCGGTCTGCCCGAGGTCATGCTCGGGCTGGTCCCGGGCTGGGGTGGCGCCTGGCTGCTGCCGAACCTGGTCGGGGCCGCGACCGCGGTCAAGCTGGTCATCGAGAACCCGCTCAACCAGGGTCGGACGCTGACTGGCCACGCGGCGTTCGCCGCGGGACTGGCCGACGCCGAGTTCGGCGGTGCCGACTTCCTCGAGCAGTCGCTGCTCTGGGCGGCCGGGGTCCTGTCCGGAGAGGTCGTCGTCGACCGTGCCGAGGTCGACCGCGGCGAGGCGTGGGGCGCCGCGCTGACCCACGGGCGCTCGGTGGCCGACGCCAAGACCGGGGGCGCCTCCCCCGCGCCGGGCCGCGCCCTGGACCTGATGGCCGCGGCCCGGACCTGCACCCGCGACGAGGGCTTCGCCGCCGAGGACGAGACCCTGGCCGACCTGATCATGAGCCCCGAGCTGCGCGCCGGGCTGTACTCCTTCGACCTGGTGCAGAAGCGCGCGAAGCGTCCTGCCGGTGCCCCCGACCGCGGCCTGGCCCGGCCGGTGACCAAGGTCGGCATCGTCGGTGCGGGCCTGATGGCGGGCCAGCTGGCCCTGCTCTTCGTACGTCGCCTCGAGGTGCCGGTGGTCTTGACCGACCTCGACCAGGCGCGGGTGGACAAGGGCGTGTCCTACGTGCACGGCGAGATCGAGTCGCTGCGCGTCAAGGGCCGGATCGGCGCCGACAAGGCGAACCGGCTCCGCGCCCTGGTCAGCGGGACCATCGACAGCGCCGGGAGCGGTGGCTTCGGCGACGCCGACTTCGTCATCGAGGCGGTCTTCGAGGAGATGGCGGTCAAGAAGCAGGTCTTCGCCGACCTGGAGGCCGTCGTCTCCGACACATGCGTGCTGGCCACCAACACCTCCTCGCTCTCCATCACCGAGATGGCCACCGACCTGGGGCACCCCGAGCGGGTCGTCGGCTTCCACTTCTTCAACCCCGTCGCGGTCATGCCCCTGCTGGAGATCGTGCGGGGGGAGCAGACCGACGACGCGACCCTCGCCACCGCCTTCGGCACCGGGAAGACGCTGAGGAAGACCGCCATCCTGGTCGACGACAGCCCGTCGTTCATCGTCAACCGACTGCTCGGTCGCTTCAACGGCGAGGTTGGCCAGATCGTCGACGAGGGAACCCCGCTCGCCGTGGCCGACGCCGCCTTCTCCGGGGTCGCTCCGATGCCGCCGTTCTTCCTGCTCTCGCTGGTCGGCCCGGCCATCGCCCTGCACAACAGCGAGAGCCTGCACCGGGCCTTCCCCGACCGGTTCCACGTCTCTCCCCGGCTCCAGCAGATGGTCGCCGCCGGCAAGACCTCGGTCTACCGACCCGACCTCACGATCGATCCGGAGGTCGAGGCCTTCTTCGCACCCCCGACCGACCCGGTGGTGCTGAGCGGCAGCCAGGTGCGCGAGCGTGTCCTCTCCGCGCTGGCCGACGAGGCCCGGCTGATGCTCGACGAGGGAGTGGTCGCGGCGCCGGAGGACCTCGACCTGGCGATGATCACCGGGGCCGGCTTCTCCTTCTGGAACGGCGGCCTGACCATGCTCCTGGACCGGGAGGGGATCTCCGAGCGGGTCACCGGCCGGACCTTCCACTGAGGGGGCTTGCGTCAGAGGGTTGACTGGTCCCATGACCACTGACTCCTCCCACTCCACCTCGTCCTCCGCTGCCGCCTCCGGTGGGTCCGCCGACCTGGGCACCCGCACGCTGGGCTCCGACGACAGCGCCCTGACCGTCTCGACCCTCGGCCTGGGGTGCATGGGCATGTCGGAGTTCTACGGCACGGGGGACGAGAAGCAGGGCATCGAGACCATCCAACGCGCCCTCGACCTCGGGGTGAGCTTCCTCGACACCGCAGACATGTACGGCCCCTTCACGAACGAAAAGCTGGTCGGCAAGGCCATCGCCGGTCGTCGCGACGAGGTCCAGCTGGCCACCAAGTTCGGCAACGAGCGCGGCGAGGACGGCAGTCGACTGGGCATCAACGGTCGCCCGGAGTACGTCAGGTCGGCCTGCAACGCCTCGCTCCAGCGGCTGGGGGTCGACCACATCGACCTCTACTACCAGCACCGCGTCGACAAGTCCGTCCCCATCGCGGAGACCGTCGGGGCCATGAAGGAGCTCGTGGAGGCCGGCAAGGTCCGGTTCCTCGGCCTCTCCGAAGCGTCGCCGGCGAACATTCGCACCGCGTACGACGTCCACCCGATCACCGCGCTGCAGACCGAGTACTCGCTGTTCACCCGGGACCTCGAGGACGAGATCCTCCCGCTGCTGCGTGAGCTCGGCATCGGCCTGGTCCCCTACTCCCCCCTGGGCCGCGGCCTGCTGACCGGCGCGATCACCGGCAAGGACTCCCTCGAGGACGGCGACTCACGGACCTCGGGCTTCTTCCCCCGCTTCACCGGGGACGCCCTCGAGGCGAACCTAGCGCTGGTCCGCGAGGTCTCGGCCCTGGCCGAGCAGAAGGGGTGCACCCCCGGTCAGCTCGCGCTGGCCTGGGTGCTGGCCCAAGGCGACGACGTCGCTCCCATCCCGGGGACGAAGCGGGTGCGCTACCTGGAGGAGAACGTCGCCGCGGCCGGGGTCGAGCTCTCCGCCGAGGACCGGACCGCGCTGGACCGGGCGGTCCCCCGGGACGCCGTGGCCGGCGACCGCTACGGCGACATGTCCTCGATCGACGCCTGAGGCGCTGTGACCGATGGCCCACCGCTCCCGTGAGTCCCGCCGGTCGACGACCGCGGGAGACGTCCCGACCAAGACCTGCGCCTCCTGTGGACGGACCATCACCTGGCGCAAGGCCTGGGAGCAGGACTGGGAGCAGGTGAGGTACTGCTCCGCGGCCTGTCGTCGACGCGGGGTGCACGAGGTGGACGAGGCGTTGGAGGGGGCCCTGGTCGCGCTGCTCTCCGCTCGCGCCGCCGGGGCCACGGTGTGCCCGAGCGAGGCGGCCCGCCGGGTGGCGACCCCTGCCTCGGGGGACGCCCCGGAGGAGGAGGCGTGGCGGGCGCTGATGGAGCCGGCCCGCGCCGCAGCGCGTCGCCTGGTCGCCGCCGGCCGGGTGGAGATCACCCAGGGCGGCCACGTGGTCGACCCCTCCACCGCCAAGGGTCCGATCCGGGTGCGCCTGCGTCGCCACGGGTGACGCAGGCGAGGTCCTCGCTCGCGCGGAATCGTCATGACCCCAGACTCGCCGGAGGCGGTCTCGTCGCGCCTTCACCCGTCGTACCGGACTCCTCCTCCGCAAGGAGGAGAGGTCCACCGCCACCAGGCCCCGACGGCCTAACCCCGGCCCGAGGGGGAGTCACCTCAGTCGAGCTCGACCGGCACCAGGTGTCCGCCCCGGTCCAGGGCGCTGACCTCCTCCACCACGTCGCGGGCCAGGGCCTGGGCGGTCAACCCGCACTGCTCCAGGACAGCGGCACGCTTGGCGTGGTCGAGGAAGCGCTGGGGGAGGCCCTTGAGGCGGACGGGAGTGTCGACCCGCGCCTGGTTGAGGCTCTGCAGGAGCACCGAGCCGCAGCCTCCCACGATGCCGTTGTCCTCGACGCTGACCCCGAGCCGGTGGGGGCCGGCCAGTTCGAGCAGAGCGGGGTCGACGGGCATCACCCAGCGCGGGTCGACGACGGTGACGCCGATCCCCTGGGCGCGCAGGCGGTCGGCGACGTCGACGCATACCCCGGCCATCGAGCCGATCCCGACCAGCAGGACGTCCTGCGCGCCCGAGCGCACCAGCACGTCGCACCCACCCGCGCGGTCGACGGCCTCGAGGTCCGGGGCCGGCGGGCCCTTGGGGAAGCGCACGACCGTCGGTGCATCGTCCACCCCGACGGCCTCGCCGAGCAGCTCGCGCAGTCGGGCGGCGTCGCGTGGGGCGGCGAGCCGGAGGCCAGGAACGACCTGGAGGATCGACATGTCCCACATCCCGTTGTGGCTGGCGCCGTCGTCTCCGGTGACCCCGGCCCGGTCCAGGACGAAGGTCACCCCGCAGCGGTGCAGCGCGACGTCCATCAGGACCTGGTCGAAGGCACGGTTGAGGAAGGTGGCGTAGACGGCGACGACGGGGTGCAGCCCACCCAGCGCCATCCCGGCAGCCGACGTAGTGGCGTGCTGCTCGGCGATGCCCACGTCGAAGGTCCGCTCGGGGTAGCGGGCCGCGAACAGGTGCAGCCCCACCGGGTGCAGCATGGCCGCGGTCACCGCCACCAGGTCGGGCCGCTCGGCCCCGAGCGCGACCATCTCCTCGGCGAAGACGTCGGTCCAGATCCGGCCCTTGGGGTTCTCCTGCCCGGTCGCGACGTCGAAGGGTCCGGGCGAGTGGAACTGGTCGGCCTCGTGGCGCTCGGCGGCGTCGTACCCGAAGCCCTTCCGGGTCAGCACGTGCACGATGACCGGCCCCTCGAAGCGCTTCGCCTGGAGCAGGGCTACCTCCACGGCCGCGCGGTCGTGCCCGTCGATCGGACCGACGTACTTCAGGCCGAGGTCCTCGAAGAGACCCTGGGGGGCCAGCGCGTCCTTCATGCCCTTCTTCACCGCGTGCAGCGTGTCGTAGACCGCGGGTCCGACGCCGCGGACACCGTTGAGCCGCTTGACCAGGTCCATCACCTGCTCGTAGCGCGGGGTGGTGCGCAGCGCCGTGAGGCGGTGGGTCATCCCGCCGACCGTCGGGGTGTAGGACCGGCCGTTGTCGTTGACCACCATGACCAGTTTGCGGTCGTCGTTCTCGGCGATGTTGTTCAGGGCCTCCCAGGCCATCCCCCCGGTGAGGGCGCCGTCGCCGATGACCGCGACCACGTGGCGGTCCTCGCCCCGGATCGCGTAGGCCTTGGCCAGCCCGTCGGCGTAGGAGAGCGCGGTGCTCGCGTGCGAGTTCTCGGTGACGTCGTGCTCGGACTCCGCGCGGCTGGGGTAGCCGGAGAGGCCACCCTCCTGCTTGAGCGTGTCGAAGCGGTCGAACCGCCCGGTGAGCAGCTTGTGCACGTAGGCCTGGTGCCCGGTGTCGAAGACGATCGGGTCCCTCGGGGAGTCGAAGACCCGGTGCAGCGCGATGGTGAGCTCCACCACACCGAGATTCGGGCCCAGGTGGCCCCCGGTGCGCGAGACCGTGGTCACCAGGACGTCCCGGATCTCGACGGCCAGCTGGTCGAGCTGGTGATCGTCGAGGTCGGCCAGGTCGTGCGGGCCGGAGATCCGGTCCAGCAGCCCCATCGTGGTGTCCCCTTCTCGTCGGCGTCGTCCTCGGCCCACGTCGGACGGCGTACGTCGTGGAATCGGCTCAGGACGTGCCCAGCATAGGCCGCGTCGATCGGGCCTCCCGCC
The DNA here is from genome assembly GCA_038199935.1 of Propionibacteriales bacterium. Lineage (GTDB taxonomy): Bacteria > Actinomycetota > Actinomycetes > Propionibacteriales > Nocardioidaceae > Nocardioides_B. The sequence goes on from JBBPYL010000007.1 coordinate 18,561, forward strand.
CTCCCGGCACGCCGAAACCCCGGTATCACACCCCCCTCCCACGACTCCTGTGATGTGATGGCTCGCGCAGACGCAGGAACTGTCGGGGGCGTGAGCTCGAAGGACGGCGCAGTGACGCCGGGTGGGCGCCCGTCGGCCGGACCGACCCACCAGGGATGGTGAACCGCGTCGGCGCGGATGGGAGATGTGTTCTCCTGGTCCCTTGTCCCACACGTCACGTCAGGAAGCTGCTCATGGTCAAGAAGGTCGTCGCGACTCTGCTCGCTGCGTTGCTGCTGAGCGCGGCAAGCATCAGTGCTGCCCACGCCTACACGCCCCGCACCGGCCCACGGTTCAATGATCCGAGCGGCAACGCCGCGGCTCAGAACCGGTCGATGAACCACGTGCGCCAGTCGATCCAGAGCGTCCCCAAGAACGGGGTGATCCGGATCGCGTCGTACTCCTATGACCGCAAGGACATCACCGACGCGCTGATCACGGCCTGTCGCCAGCGTCACGTCTCGGTGCAGGTGGTGCTCAACGACAACTGGACCAGCTACCAGACCCGCCGGCTCCAGCGACTGCTCGGGACCAACATCAACCCGCACTGGGACGACGCCTGCAACAAGCGCAAGAAGCCCGCCAAGCCGGGGTCGGAGAAGCAGCCGTACCAGGATCCCAGCTTCGTGAAGGTCTGCTACCAGTCCTGCCGGCTGGGCGCGGGCAACCAGCACATGAAGTTCTACCTGTTCTCTCAGGCCGGTGCCGCGAAGAACGTGGTCATGGTCGGCTCGACGAACCTGGCCGGTTATGCCGCGGGCGTGCACTTCAACGACCTGTTCACCCAGACCGGCCGGGGTGGCATGTTCGAGGGCTACAGCAAGGTCTTCCGCCAGCTCGCCGAGGACAGGCGGGTGGCCAAGACGTACTCGGTGCTGACCAGCGGGGACCTGGTCACCGAGTTCGGTCCGAAGCAGAAGTCCCGGGGTGCCCGGGACCCCATCGCCCAGCGGCTCTCGAAGGTGCGGTGCTCCTCGGGCAGCGGCAAGACCGTGATCCGGATCATGATGTACGCCTGGGGGAAGCAGCGCGGGCTCTACCTCGCTCGCCGGGTGGCCGACCTGAGTCGCCAGGGCTGCAACGTCCGGGCGATCCTCAGCGGCGCCAGCAAGGACGTGAAGACGGCGTTGCGCAACGGCCGGGTGGGGATCCGCAGCGCGGACATGAATCTCGACGGTGACACCAGCACAGGCTTCGGCGACACGGCCTGGGACCAGTTCACCCACGAGAAGTGGATGGCGCTCAGTGGCTCGTGGAGCGGCTCCTCGCAGAGCGTGGTGTGGACGGGCTCGGAGAACTGGGCGAACCTCTCCTACCACAACGACGAGGTCACGTTGAAGATCCCGCGGCGCGGCACGTACAACGCCTACATCGCGCACTTCAACTACCTGTGGACCAGGCACACCCGCGCGATCTGACCTGCGAGGACCGCGAGCCGAACGCCGAGACGTCACCGGCTCGCGGTCAGAGCCGGGCGACGAAGCGCTTGCCGCGCAGCGCCTCCTCGACGAGCCCGACCGCGCGTCGCTCCCCGAGGAGCCGCGCGGCCTCGGCCTGCCAGGTCTCGACCGCCTGGTCGACGGTGTCGTGGTCCGCGACGCCGGCCAGGATCCCGCGCGCCTCGCTCAGGCCACGGCGCACGGCGGCCTGACACGCCTCGACGTGCAGCACCGCGAAGCGGGCCAGGACCACGTCGTGGCGACGCAGGACCGGGTAGAGCCGGAACTCGGGCGGGCAGATGTCGAGCAGCCAGGCCACGGCCGTGACCTCCCAGTCCGGAGCGCCCGGCGGACGCACCGCGCGCGGCCATCCCGGCGGTATGACGAGTCGGCTCATGGCCTCAGGCTACCCCGGCGTTCGAACATCTGTTCGATACATCTCAGAAGCGGTCGGCGGAGCCCTCAGCCCTCGAGGAACGAGTAGCGCACCGTGCGTACGTCGTTGTCGACGTTGAGATCGATCAGGCAGACGCTCTGCCAGGTGCCGAGCTGGAGCCGGCCGGCCAGCACGGGGACGGTGGCGTACGGCGGCACCAGCGCCGGCATCACGTGCGAGCGGCCGTGCCCCCGGCTGCCGTGGCGGTGCCGCCACCGGTCGTCAGCGGGGAGCAGGTCGGCCAGGGCGGCGAGCAGGTCGTCGTCGGAACCCGCACCCGTCTCGAGGACGGCGATGCCCGCGGTGGCGTGCGGCACGAAGAGCTGGAGGAGCCCGTCGCCCCCGCCGTCGGCCACGAACGCGGAGCAGTCATCGGTGAGGTCGAGCACACTCTCATGGTCGCCGGTGCGGTAAGTCCTGGTCTCGCTGCGCATGACCCCATCCTCACATCCCCGCACCACCACCAGCCCGCCCCACCCGCCGAGTCGGCAGATCGTGGGGGGTGGGGTGGGGTCCGGTGGGGTGGGGTGCGGCGGTCAGGAGAGGCTGCGGAGCAGGAGGACGAGCGCGGAGCTGCCGCAGACGACCAACACCGCGATCCGCACCTGGTTCCGCGGCAGGTAGCGACCCGCGATTCGGGCCAGGACGAAGCCCACGACCAGGCACGGCGCCAGCGCCACGGCCACCACGAACGGCGCGTGCTCCAGGTCCCCCGCCAGCGCCAGCCCGAGCAGCGACAGGGCCGCCCCGAGCGAGAAGTACACCGCCAGCGTCGTCCGGATCTGCCGTGGAGGGCGGTGCTGGAGCAGGACCGCCATCGGCGGGCCGCCGATCGAGGTCGCGGTGCCGGAGACCCCGGAGAGGAAGCCCGCGGTGAGCAGCGTCCTCCGGTTCACCGGGATGACCACGGTCCGGGCGGTCAGCAGGACGCTGAGCAGCACCATCGACCCGACCACGACGCCGAGGTCCCGGGTGGAGACCAGAGTGACCAGAGCGACCCCGGCCACCGTTCCCGGCACCCGGGCGGTCAGGGCCCAGCGCAGCCCCGGCCAGTCGATCTCGTCGTGCTCGCGCAGCAGCGTGACCAACGGCAGAAGCATGGCGAGCCAGAGCAGCAGGTCCGGCATCATCTGGGGTGCCAGCAGCATGGTGACGGGCGCGGCCACCAGTCCCAGCCCCAGACCGACCAGGCCCTGGACCAGGGCCCCGAGGACGAGGATGACGGCGAGCGCCACCACCACCCTCGGGTCCAGGTCACCCAGGGGGGAGAAGATCCGCAGCGCCCCTCAGCTCGTCAGCAGGTTGCGCAGCACGAACTGCATGATCCCGCCGTGCCGGTAGTAGTCGGCCTCACCCGGGGTGTCGATCCGCACGACGGCATCGAAGGACGTCTCCGACCCCGAGTCGTCGGTGGCCACCACCGCCACGGTGCGCGGAGTGCTGCCCTCGTTGAGCGCGGTCACCCCGGTCACCGAGAAGGTCTCCGTACCGCTGAGCCCCAGCGACTCGGCGCTCTCCCCTTCCGGGTACTGCAGGGGCAGCACGCCCATGCCGATCAGGTTCGAGCGGTGGATCCGCTCGTACGACTCCGCGATCACCGCCTTGACGCCCAGCAGCGCGGTGCCCTTGGCCGCCCAGTCACGCGACGAGCCCGAGCCGTACTCCTTGCCGGAGAGGATCACCAGCGGCGTGCCTGCGGCGAGGTACTTCTCCGAGGCCTCGTAGATGCTGGTCACCGGGGCGCCGTCCTCGGTGAAGTCGACGGTGTAGCCGCCCTCGGTCCCGGGGGCCAGCTGGTTGCGCAGCCGGATGTTGGCGAAGGTCCCGCGGATCATCACCTCGTGGTTGCCACGTCGGGACCCGTAGGAGTTGAAGTTGCGCTGGGTCACGCCGTGCTCGGAGAGGTAGGTGCCCGCCGGGGAGTCCTTCTTGATCGCGCCGGCCGGGCTGATGTGGTCGGTGGTTACCGAGTCGCCCAGCTTGGCCAGCACGCGGGCGCCGGTGATGTCCTGCACGGGCTCGGGCTGCGCAGGCATGCCCTCGAAGTACGGGGGCTTGCGGACGTACGTCGACTCCGGGTCCCAGGCGAACGTGTCGCCGTCGGGGGTCTCCAGGCTCCGCCACCTCTCGTCACCGGCGAAGACGTCGGCGTAGTCCTCGGTGAACATGTCCGAGGTGATCGCCGAGGCGACGACCTCCTCGATCTCGGCCGCCGTGGGCCAGATGTCGCGCATGAACACCTCGACCCCGTCCGGGTCCACCCCGAGCGGGTCGGTGAGCAGGTCCAGGTCCATTGAGCCGGCCAGTGCGTAGGCCACCACCAGCGGCGGCGAGGCGAGGTAGTTCATCTTCACGTCGGGGTTGATCCGACCCTCGAAGTTGCGGTTCCCCGAGAGCACCGAGACCACGGAGAGGTCCTTCTCGTTCACCGCCGCGCTGACCTCGGAGATGAGCGGGCCGGAGTTGCCGATGCAGGTCGTGCAGCCGTAGCCCACGAGGTTGAAGCCGAGCTTGTCCAGGTACGGCGTCAGGCCGGCGCGCTCGTA
>JBBPYL010000008.1:0-5842 GCA_038199935.1 Propionibacteriales bacterium
AGCGCGTCGACGGCCAGGATGACCGCGCCCGCGGTGTACGCGGTGTGCTCCTCGGGCCACACGGCGTCGTCCGGGTAGACGAAGCCGGTCCAGTAGGCCCCGCCGGGGTCCCGGAGATGCTGCATGTCGGCGACCAGCCGGTGGGCCGCGGCCCGGTCACCCACCGCGTGCAGGGCGAGAGCAAGCTCGCAGGTCTCCGCTCCGGTGACCCACGGGTTGGTGCTGACGCAGCGGACGCCGAGCCCGGGGACCACGAACTCGTCCCACCGAGCGGCGATCAGCCGGCGCCCGGCCCCACCACGCACGGCGCCGCCCAGCACCGGGTAGTACCAGTCCATCGAGAAGGCGGCCTTGTCCGCGAACCCGTCACGGTGACGGCGCAGAGCATGACCGAGCCGGCCCACCGCCAGCTCCCAGTCCGGCTGGGGCTCCGCGGCCAGGTCGGCGAGGGCCAGGCCGGACCTCAGCGCCTGGTAGATGCTCGAGCTCCCGGCGAGCAGCGCGTCGGTCGCGATCCCCCCGGCTCCCCAGGCCCACGCCACCCCGCCGAACTCGAGCTGCAGACCGACCACGTGGTCCAGAGCGGCGCGCACCGAGGGCCAGGCCCGGCGCACGAAGGCGCTGTCACCGACGACCAGCCAGTGGTGCCACACCCCCACCGCGAGGTAGGCCGACATGTTGGACTCCGAAGCCGGGTCGACCACCTGGCCCTGGTGCAGCCGCATCGGCCACGAGCCGTCGGGCCGTTGGGTGGCCAGGCACCAGTCGTAGGCCCGGTCGGCGGCCTGGACCTCACCGCCGACGAGCAGCGCCATGGCCGCCTCGACGTGGTTCCAGACGTCGACCTGGTCTCCAGCCGACCACGGCAGCGCGCCGTCGGCCTGCTGGACCGAGGCGATCGAGGCCGCGGTGCGGCGTACCTCGGCGGCGCTCAGCACGCCGGGCAGCGCGGGCGGCTCAGGCCGCATCGGGCTTGCGCAGGTAGAGCACGAGGCTCTTGCCCAGCACCGGGTTGAGACCGGCCTCGGCCCACCGGGTCAGGGCCGGCCGTCGGATGATGTCCCAAACCAGCAGCCGGTGGTAGGCGCGGACCAGCCGGTGCTCCTCCTGGTCGACCCCGACCGCGCACTTGAGCCACCAGAACGGCGCGTGCAGGGCGTGCGCGTGGTGCTGCGCCACGGGCTCGAGTCCCGCGGCGGCGAGCCGGCCCAGGAGCTGCCGTCGCCGGTAGATCCGGACGTGTCCGCCCTCGACCTCGTGGTAGGAGTCGGACAGGGCCCAGCACACCTTCTCGGGGAACCAGCGCGGCACGCTGACCGCGAGCGTCCCGCCCGGGCGCAGGACGCGGACGAGCTCGGTGATCGCGGCGACGTCGTGGGGGATGTGCTCGAGGACCTCCGCGGCGACGACGCGGTCGAACTCTCCGTCCGCGAAGGGCAGGGAGAGGGCGTCCCCCTGCGTGGTGCCGCCCTCCGCACCGGCCGGAACCTCGCCGGCCGCGCGCATCGCCGCGAAGAGGTCTCCCACGGCCGAGAGCTCGTCCCCGTCCTGGTCGAAGGCGACGACGTCGCCCCCGCGCCGGTACATCTCGAAGGCGTGCCGGCCGGCTCCGCAGCCCATGTCGAGCACGCGGTCACCGGGAGCCAGCCCGAGGAGGTCGAAGTCGACGGTCAGCATCCGTGGCCATCCCGGTCGGAGCCTTGGTCTCGGGCGTGCTCGGCGACCACCTGCACGTAGACGGCAGCGGTACGACGGGCGACGGCCTCCCAGCTGTACCGGGACAGCGCCCGCTCTCGACCGGCCGCCCCCATCCGGGCCCGACGCTCGGGATCATCGAGCAGGTCGGCCAGCGCGGACACGAGCTCGCCGACGTCGCCGGGGGCGACTAGGTCGGCGCACCGGCCGTCGGGTCCGACCACCTCGGGCAGCGCTCCGGCGCGGCTGACCACCAACGGCGTGCCGCAGGCCATCGCCTCGACCGCGGGCAGGGAGAACCCCTCGTAGAGCGAGGGCACGCAGGCGACCTCGGCCGAGGCGACGACCGCCGCGAGCTCGGGGTCGCTGAGTCCGTGGACGAACAGCACGCTAGCCCCGAGGTCCAGCCTCTCGATCAGCCGTTCGGTGGCTCCCCCGGGCTTGGGCGTGCAGACCAGCAGCAGCTCGACGTCGCGTTCGGTACGGAGCTTGGCCACCGCCTCGAGCAGGGTCGCGGTGCCCTTGAGCGGCGTGTCGGCGCTGGCCATGGCCACCAGGCGACCGGGGACGCGAGGCTGCTCGCCCGGGGCGAAGTCGGCGGAGACCCCGAGCGGCACGACCTCGATCCGCTCGGCCTCGACCCCGAAGTCGCGGACGATGTCGCGGGCCGAGCTCTGCGAGACGGTCAGGATCCGCACGGCCCGGCGGGCGACCCGCGCCTGGGCCCGGACGAAGCCGTACCACCGTCGTAGCGCCAACCGGCGGCGCCGTGTTGGCGCCGCAGCCAGGTCCAGCGTGCGGTCCAGCGTGATCGGGTGGTGCACGGTGGCGAGCCAGGGCAGACCCAGCCGGTCCAGTCGGAGCAGACCCGGACCGAGGGTCTGGTTGTCGTGCACGAGGTCGAAGTCGTCTGCCCTCGCGGCCAGCAGGCGGGCGACCCGGAGACTGAAGGTGCGCGGCTCGGGGAAACCGGCGGTCCACATGGTCGCCACCTCGAGGACGTCGACCAGGTCCCGGTACTCCCCAGGTCGCGGGGTGCGGAACGGGTCAGGCTCACGGTAGAGGTCGAGGCTGGGCACCCGGGTCAGCGCGACGCCGGGGTCCAGCTCGGGGTACGGCTGCCCGGAGAAGACCTCGACCTGGTGCCCGAGGGCGACCAGCTCACGACTCAGGTGACGGACGTAGACGCCCTGGCCACCACAGTGCGGCTTGCTGCGGTAGGACAGCAGGGCGATCCGCACGGAGGTCCTTCCTGGGAGAAACGGGGTCGGGCCGGTGACGACGGCCCTAGTCTGCCCGCACACGTCACCGTTCCCCACCTCGGCTCCCCGGACAGCGCCGGGGGCGAAGATCTCGGGGTCGCACCCCTCCCCAGGGGGCCCCGCTGCGTGAAGAGAGTGAGACCACGACCAAGGAGCCTGATGAGCACCGACCTACGCCGCGAGCTGAGTGACCTCGCCCAGCGGACGCCGAGCCCGCCACCGCCGCCGGACCTGTGGAGCCGCGGCGTGCGCCGGCACCGGCGTCGTCGCGCCGCCGGCACCGTCAGCCTGGTCGCCGCGCTGGCGCTCGGCGGGATCGTCCTCGCGGACGGACTGGCCGGGACGCCCCTAGACCGCTCCCAGCAGCCCGTGGGGACCGACTCGGTCGCCGCCGTACCGGACGTGGTCGGCACGATCAGCCCCTGGGCTGCCGACACGCAGGGCGCCTCACCGGGGCCGTTGGCCGTGGTCGCCGGTGCCGGACGCCTCCAGCTCGGGGACGGTGGCTGGTGGGGCGACTACCAGACCGCCGTGGCCGGCGTCTCGGCCACGACCGGCGCCTACCGGTTCCTCGACCTGCCCGATCTGGCTCAGAACCAGGACTTCGCCGACTCGCTCGCCGCGCTCTCCCCGGACGGACGCCGCGTCGCCTACTGGACCCAGAGCGACAAACCCGACTGGGTGGACGGGGTCGCCGTCTACGACACCGAGACCGGCGACGTCGACGAGAACCCGATCCCCACCAAGCTGGGTCTGGCCCCGGAGTCCCTGGGCTGGGCCGGTCCGGACACCCTCCTCGTCGGTGCCTCCGAGCTCACCGAGCGCAGGTCCGACGGCTACAGCGCCGACGGTCTGCCCGTGCAGGTGTGGCGCGCGGGCTCGGAGGAGCTGGAGGACCTCGCCTCCTCGAACATCCGGGACCCGTCGATCCCCGGCGCCGTCTCCCCGCAGTCCGACGGCTTCGCGGCGCAGGTCGGCGGAAGAGTCGCCTTCTTCGACGAGAGCGGCGCACGACGCCGGTCGTATCGGCTCACCGGTCCCAACGTCCAGGCGACGAGCATCGACCCGTCCGGAGTCCGCGCGGTGGGCCTGAAGGCCTCGCGCACCGACAACCGCCAACCCGTGCTCCTCGCGGGCACCGTCCCTGACGGGGCCGGCGCACCACTCAGGCTGGCGCCGGTGGACACCGGGGACCTCCAGGTCTGGCGCACCGTCGGCTGGCTCGACGACCAGCACGTCCTGGTCCAGGGTGCCGTGGGCCCGATGACGTCCGAGACGGACGCGGAGACCCGTGGGCTCGGCATCTTCAGCCTCGACCTCGGGGACGGCAGCCAGACCCGCCTGGTCCGCGAGACCCGGCAACGCTGGACCGGTGAGCCGCAGTACGCGACGGCCCTGTGGTCGCAGGCACCGGCGGCACGCCCCGGGCCCGACGAGATCCGAGATCCGCGGCTCGTCGTGCTCGGGCCGACCCTGGGGGCGCTGGTCCTGCTCGGCCTGCTCGTCCCGCTCGTCCTGGCCCGGAGGAGGCGTCGTGCGCTCGAGTGAGCCCGAGACCTTCGAGGCCTTCGTGCAGGCCCGTTTTCCGGCCCTGCTGAGGACCGCGACGCTGCTCAGCGGGTCGCTGCAGGACGGCGAGGACCTCATCCAGACGGCCCTGGTCAAGGCCGTGGGGGTCTGGTCGCGGATCGAGGACAGCCCCGAGCCGTACGTACGCCGGATCCTGGTCAACGAGAACATCTCCCGCTGGCGACGCCACCGGGGGCGAGAGCACCTCGTGGGCGGCACGGAGGACCCCCTGCTCGACCGTCCGGTGAGCGACGCCTCCGTCGACGACCAGCTCGACCTCGCCGACGCGCTGACTCGGCTCACCCGACGCCAACGCACCGTCCTGGTGCTGCGCTTCTACGAAGACCTCACCGAGCGGGAGACCGCGGCCCTGATGGGCGTGGCCCTCGGGACGGTGAAGTCCACGACCCGCGACGCCCTGACTGCGATACGCCGCACCTCCCCCGGTCTCGTCGGCCCGGGGTCCACAGGATGCGCGGGGTCGCCGGTGGCGTCCGGCTCGGCGGCCGACGCGGGCGGCTAGCCTGAGCGGTCATGGACGACACCATGCCTTCTTCCGGGCCCTCCTCTGTTCCCCCGCCTGGGCCCGTCATCGAGGCGGCCGGCCTGGGAGGTCGGCTGGACCGCCTGCTCGCCGACGCGACCCACGCGGTACTCGGCTCGGGAGCACGACGCCGGACGGTCACGGATCTGCCGGGGCCGGAGACCGGATGCGTCTCGGTCTGGCTCGGGAACCTCGACGGGCTGCCCCTGCTGAGCCGTGACGACACCGTCCGGCACTACGCGGCGAGCACCATGAAGCTGCCGCTGCTGGTCGCGGCGTATCGGCTCCACGACGCAGGTCTGCTGGACCTGGACCAGGAGGTCGAGGTGCGGCCCCGGTTCGTCTCCGTCGCGGACGGTTCAGCTTTCTCCCTCCAGCGTGAGGACGACCAGGACGACGAGACCTGGGACCGGACCGGAGGACGCTGCTCGCTGAGGACGCTGGCCCACCGGTCCATCGTGGCCTCGGGCAACCTGGCCACGAACCTGCTTTTCGAGCAGGTGGGACCGGCCGCGGTCGCGCGCGTCCTGGCCGATGCCGGCTGCTCACCGGCGACCTCGCTGCCCCGCGGGATCGGAGACGCGGTCGCGCGCGACGCCGGGCAGGACAACCTGGTGACCGCGGCCGACCTGGGCCTCGTCCTGGCCGGGGTCGCCGACCGGCGGCTCGCCTCTCCGGACACCTGTGCGGCGGTCGAGGCGGTCCTCGCGCGCCAGGAGTACCGCGAGGGCATCCCCTTGGGGGTGCCCACGGGGACCTACGTGGCCAACAA
>JBBPYL010000009.1:0-32633 GCA_038199935.1 Propionibacteriales bacterium
CCCGACCGCCCCGTCGCGCTGCACCCCCATCGCGGAGCCGGTGGCGTGCAGCGTCTGGGCCCCGATCACGATCGTGTAGAGGCCGAAGTTCGACTCGGCCGGGTCCCAGCCTCCCTGGTCGACACCGCGGAAGAGGCTGAGCAGCCGCAGCGGGTCGACGTCGCGGCAGAAGGCCACGCCGTGCTCCCGGTACGTCGGGAAGACAAAGTCCTGAGGTCGCAGGGCACGACCGGAGCCGATCTGCGCCGCCTCCTGGCCCAGCAGCTGGGCCCAGATCCCGAGCTCGCCGTGCCGCTGGAGCGCGGTCGCCTCGGTGTCGATGCGCCGAGTCAGGACCATGTCGCGGTAGAACCCGCGGATGACCTCGGCCTCGTCTCGGCCCGGGCCGGGGTCGAAGGAGAAGTCGGGGTGCTCGACCCGCTCCCCCTCCGGGGTGAGGAGCTGGACCAGCTCGGGGCCGCCGTAGGCTTGGCGGGGGCCGAAGACCTCGCCGAGGTCGGGGCCGAAGTCGGTGCGTGCGGGGGACGACGGGGCGCTCTGACTCACGGGGCGGACTCCATTTCCTCGACGACTCACGGGGTCTCCGTGGCCGGTCTGTCCGGAGCCGACGACCCGGGTCGGAGGGTGGTCGCGGGGATGGTGCGCCGCCGCCCGGTCGAGCCGTCGCTGTGACCGGCGACACAGCGCCGGTTCAGGCCCAAGGTACCGCCCGGCCCGGGAGGCGCGCCAATCAGCCCGACTCCCGGGCGGCGGCGTGCGTGTGGCCCCACCACCGACCGGGTAGACACGGGGCATGAGTGATCAGAAGGTGTCGTCGAGCACGACGATCGAGGCTGACCCGTCGGTGGTCTTCGCGATCGTGTCCAATCCGCACGAGCACCCCCGCATCGACGGCTCCGGGTCGCTCCAGGGCCTGATCGACGGACCGGACCGTCTCGAGCGCGGCTCGGAGTTCCACGTCTCGATGAAGCTGTTCGGGCTTCCGTACAAGATCACCAACCGGGTCGTGGAGTTCGAGCCGGACCGGCTGATCGCCTGGCGCCACTTCGGTGGCCACCGGTGGCGCTACGAGCTCGAGCCCAGCGGGGAGGGCACCCGGGTGACGGAGACCTTCGACTACAGCCGCTACCCGAGGGTCGGGCGCGCGGTCATCGAGGCCCTGCGCGTCCCGGGCCGCAACCGCACCGGCATCGCGGGGACCCTGGTCAGGCTCAAGGCGGCCGCCGAGCGCGACCAGGACGCGTCGACACCCGAGCAGGGGTCCCCGGAGACCGATGACCGATGAGCGTGCGTCAGGGCACCGACGTCTCGTGGTCGTGGGGCAACGGCACCGCAACCGGGACGGTGGTCAGCGTCCACCACGAGAAGATCACCCGCACGCTCTCGGGCAGTGAGGTCACCCGCAACGGCAGCAAGGACGACCCGGCGCTGGTCATCGAGCAGGACGATGGTGCCCAAGTGCTCAAGCTGCGCAGCGAGGTCGACCGCAGCGAGTGACCGCCCGGCCGCCCCCGGCGATACCCTCTCGCCATGAGCCGGCTCCCCCGTGACCCCGGCGTCCCGGGGCCACCCGCCGACCCGGCCTTGGACGCGCGGACGGCAGCGCTGTGGCCCGACGTCGTGCGGCCCCTGCAAGCCCTGTACGGCGGCCGCGAGGACTACGCGTCGGTGCTCGACGGCCTCCACCAGATCCTCAGGCACGCGCGGCGCGACCGCGGCGCGTCGCTGCGGGCGCTCGACGAGGCGCGGCTGGTCACCCCGGACTGGTTCCAGCGCCCGGACATGCTCGGCTACGTCTGCTACACCGACAAGTTCGCTGGCACGCTGGCCGAGCTGCCCTCCCGGGTGGGCTACCTGCGCGAGCTGGGCGTCACCTACCTCCATCTGATGCCGCTGCTGGTCACCCGCCCGGGACCCGACGACGGTGGCTACGCGGTGGGCGACTACCGCCGTGTCGACCCTCGCCTAGGCACCAACGAGGACCTGCGCACGCTGGCCGACACGCTGCGCGAGGGGGGGATCAGCCTGGTCCTGGACCTGGTCTGCAACCACACCGCGCGCGAGCACGCGTGGGCCGAACGGGCCCGAGCCGGCGACCCGGAGTACCTCGACTACTACCTGACCTACCCCGACCGGACCGAGCCGAACGCCTGGGAGCGGACGCTGCCCGAGGTCTTCCCGGACCTCGCGCCCGGCAGCTTCACCTGGGACACCGACTGCGAGCGGTGGGTCTGGACGACCTTCAACGACTTCCAGTGGGACCTGGACTACACGAACCCCGCGGTCTTCGTGGAGATGTTCGAGATCATGTGTCACCAGGCCAACCTCGGTGTCGAGGTGCTCCGCCTGGACGCGGTCGCGTTCATGTGGAAGCGGATGGGCACCAACTGCCAGAACCAGCCCGAGGTGCACCTGCTGCTCCAGGCGTGGCGGGCACTGCTCCGGATCGCTGCCCCGGCCACCATCCTGCTCGCCGAGGCGATCGTCTCCCCCGAGGACCTGGTCGGCTACCTGGGGCAGGGGGCGGGGACGGGCAAGGAGTGCGAGCTGGCGTACCACAACGTGCTGATGGTCAGCCTGTGGAGCGCGCTGGCCGAGCAGGACGCGACGCTGCTGACCCACACCATGCGGGCGATGCCTGCGCTGCCGCCGACGAGCGCCTGGCTGACCTACGCCCGGCTGCACGACGACATCGGCTGGGCGATCACCGACGAGAACGCGTCCGCCGTCGGGCGGGACGGGTTCGCGCACCGGGCGTTCCTCTCCGACTTCTACTCCGGTGCCTTCCCCGGCAGCTTCGCCCAGGGGGCGGTGTTCGGGGAGAACCCACGCACCTTCGACCGACGCATCAGCGGGTCGATGGCCTCCCTGGCCGGACTCGAGCGGGCGCAGAAGGTCGAGCGCGACGACTCACGGCAGCAGACGGTGGACGTCGCGCTGGCCCGGATCCTGCTGCTGCACCACGTCGTGCTCGCCTTCGGCGGGCTGCCGCTGGTCTACATGGGCGACGAGCTCGGGATGCTCAACGACCCGTCCTACCTCCAGGACCCCGAGCGGGCCGAGGACAACCGGTGGCTGCACCGCCCGGTGATGGACTGGGAGGCGGCAGGGCGTCGCGACGATCCCACGAGCGTCGAGGGCCGGATCTTCGCGGGGGTCCGTCGACTGGCAGCCCTCCGGGCGGCCACGCCCGAGCTGCACTCCCAGGCGGCCAGCGAGGCCCTGGCCACCGACAACACACGCGTCTTCGTGCTCCTGCGGCACAGCGCGCGCGGACGGGTGCTGGTGTTGGCCAACGTCTCGCCCCACCCGACGACCCTCGGCCTACCCGAGGGCTGGTGGGCGGTCACCGACCTGGTGGCCGAGGAGCCTCACGAGCAGCGCGTCCCCCTCGCCCCGTACCAGGTGCGCTGGCTCCGCCCCCGCTGACCCCGTCGTGTGGAAGTTTCCCAGGGTATGCAGGAGAACTGCCTCTCCCCATGGTGAATTCTCCATGGGGAGAGGCAGTTCTCCGTGGGGAGTACGTCGCTGCGCGGAACCTCGTACGTCGGCGCGCGGAACCTCGTACGTTGCTGCGCAGAATCTCCTACGGCGCCGCGCCGGCCTCGCCGACACGTCGCGAGCGGGCTCAGGAGGGGCCGTCGACGTTGACCGTGGCGACCGCTCCGCCGGCCCGGGCGATCACGGCCACCGAGGGGGCGTCGGTCGGGTTGCTCTCCCGGTGCACGGTGAAGGCCGGGACGTGCACGAAGTCCCCCGGGCCAGCGTCGAGGTGGCCCGGGTGGCCCTCGAACTCCAGCCGCAGGGTGCCGGAGACGACGTAGAGGCTGGTCTCGTTCGCGTCGTGGTGGTGCCAGCCGGACACGGCGCCTGGGTCTGTCTCCACCTGGCCGGACCACAGCACGGACGCCTCGAAGGCGAGCCGCCGCGTCATCCCCGCGGTCGGGTCGGCCTCGGTCAGGTCCTCGCACCGCACCACGCGCACCGGCTCAGCCATGCGCCCAGTGTGCACCGCGGCCGCCTGGTGGGACCAGCCCGTCAGCCGAACAACCGTTCAGCCGGCAGGGCCAGTCAGGCCAGCGAGTCGACCCAGGCCTCGTGCAGGGCGGAGAAGCGGCCTCCCTCGCCGGCACGTCCGCCGGCGATGAGATCGTCGGGCGACCCGTCCTCGACGATGCGCCCGTGCTCGAGCACCAGCACCCGGTCGGCGATCTCCACCGTGGACAGCCGGTGCGCGATGATGACGGCCGTCCGCTCCGAGAGGATCGTGCGCAGCGCGTGCTGGACCAACCGCTCGGAGGGCACGTCGAGGGACGAGGTCGCCTCGTCGAGGATGAGCACGTCGGGGTCGGCCAGGAACGCCCGGGCGAACGCGACGAGCTGGCGCTGCCCGGCCGAGAGCCGCCCGCCCTTGTTCGCCACGTCGGTCTCGTAACCCTGTGGGAGCCGCGCGATGAAGTCGTGGGCGCCAATCGCCCGCGCCGCGTTCTCGACCTCCTCGAGGCCGGCCTCCGGTCGGCCGAAGCGGATGTTGTCGGCCACCGACCCGTTGAACATGTAGTTCTCCTGGGTCACCATCACCACCGAGTGACGCAGCGTGGGCTCGTCCAGCTCGCGCAGGTCCACCCCGTCGAGGGAGACCATCCCGCCTGTCGGGTCGTAGAAGCGCGAGAGGAGCTTGGCGATCGTCGTCTTGCCAGCCCCCGTGGTGCCCACCAGGGCCACCGTCTGGCCCGCGGGAAGGGTGAGGTCCAGGCCGGGAATCACCGGTACGTCGGAGGTGTAGGAGAACTGCACCCCGTGGAAGACGACCTCACCGCGTACGTCGTCCAGCGGTGTCGGCCGGGTGGGCTCGGGGACCCCGGGCTCCTCCTCAAGCACGCCGGAGAGCTTCTCCAGCGCCGCGCTCGCGGACTGGAAGGTGTTGTAGAACTGGGAGATCTCCTGCATGGGCTCGAAGAACTGCCGCAGGTAGAGCAGGAACGCCGCGAGCACCCCGACGGTGACCTCACCGTCGAAGGCCAGGTAGGAACCGTAGAGCAGCACGACGGCGATGGTGATGTTGCCGATCAGCTTGATCCCGGGCATGAACACCGCGACCAGCCGGAAGGCCCGCAGGTTGGCCGCCCGGTACTGGTCGTTCACGTCGTCGAACAGCTCGGTGTTGCGCGGCTCGCGACGGAAGGCCTGCACGGCGCGGATGCCTTGCATGGACTCGACGAACTGGACGATGACCAGGGCGACCTTCTCCCGGGTGATCCGGTACGTTGCGGCGGAGGACTTGCGGAACCAGTTGGTCAGCCCCAGCAGGAACGGGAAGCAGACCAGCGCGACCAGCGCCAGCTTGACGTCGAGGAACAACAGCAGCACCGTCGTGCCGGCCAGCGTCAGCACGGCGGTGACCAGTCCGTCGAACCCGGTCTCCAGCATCTCGTACAGCGCGTCCATGTCGGAGGTCTGTCGCGAGATCACCCGACCCGAGGTGTACTCGTCGTGGAAGGCCGGGCTGAGGCGTTGGAAGTGGCGGAACACCCGGCGCCGGATCTCGAAGAGCATGTCCTGACCGATGCGGCCGGAGAGCACGAGGAAGGTCCGCCGGGTCACCGCCTGAACCAGCGAGGCGACCAGCGCGATGCCGACGATGAGGTAGAGCACCGAGGCGTCGTTCTCGGACCGGATCGGCGGGATCCCCTTGTCGATCCCCTCCTTGACCAGGTACGGGATCGAGAGGCGCGACGCGTTCTCCACGACCACCACACCGAGAGCGATCCACATCCACCTGCGGTGCGGGCGCAGTAGGTCGCCGAGAAGACCTCGGGAGCGCGTGACCAGGAGCCCGGAGACCTCCGCGGAGACCTCCTGGCCGTCGGCGGCCACCCCGCGCCAGTCGTTCTCGGCGTCGACGCCGACCGCGACGCCCAGGGCGTCCGCCTCGGGACCGCTGTCGTCCGGGGGCGGGGTCGTCGTGCTGGGTGTGCTCATGCCGACGCCCCCTCGAGGTTCTCCGCGTCGGCGGCCAGGAGCTCACGGTAGGCCGGCACGGTGGCCAGCAGCTCGGAGTGCCGCCCGACGTGGGTGATCGTGCCGTCCTGGAGGAGGGCTACCTTGTCGGCCAGCAGCACCGTCGAGGCCCGGTGCGCGACCACGATGGCGGTGGTGTCGGCTAGCACCCGGCGCAGGGCAGCCTCCACCAGCTTCTCGGTGTGCACGTCGAGGGCGGAGAGCGTGTCGTCGAGAACCAGGACTTTCGGCTGGGCCAGCACCGCGCGGGCCAGGGCCAGGCGCTGGCGCTGCCCCCCGGACAGGGTCATGCCCTGCTCACCGATCCGGGTGTCGAGCCCCCAGGGCAGGTCGTGGACGAACCCGGCCTGGGCCACCTCGACGGCGGCGAGGACGTCCTCGTCGCTGGCGTCGGCACGTCCGAGGGTCAGGTTCTCCCGGGCACTCATGGAGAACAAGGTCGGGTCCTCGAAGGCGGTGGCCACCACGCTGCGCAGGTTCCTCAGCTCGAGGTCGCGGACGTCGACGTCGTCGATGCTGACGCGGCCTCCGGTCACGTCGTAGAGCCGGGGCACCAGGGCGGTGAGGGTGGTCTTGCCCGAGCCCGTCGCCCCGACGATGGCGACCGTCTCCCCGGGTTCGACGACGAGGTCGACGTCGCGCAGCACGGGGCGGTCCGGCTCGTCGGGGAAGGCGAAGGAGACCCGCTCGAACCGCAAGCGTCCTCGGGGGGCCTCCAGGCGACGCCCGCCCGAGACGATGGTCGGCTCGGTGTCGAAGATCTCCAGGATCCGAGCGGCCGCGGTCATGGCCTCCTGCGCCATGGCGAGGATGTAGCCCAGAGCGGCGATCGGCCAGACCAGCGAGAGCATCAGCGTGATGAACGCGACGAGAGTGCCGGCGGTGATGTCCCCGCGCCCCACGCCGAGGGCGCCGACGAGCAGCACGAGGACGACCGCGAGGTTGGGGATGACCTCCAGGAAGGTCCAGAACTTCGCCGACAGGCGCACCTTGTCCATCGAGGAGTCGTAGAGCGTGCGTGCTGCCCGCTCGTAGGACGCGGTGACGTGCGCGCTCCGCCCGAAGGACTTGATCACCCGGATGCCGACGGCGTCCTCCTCGGCCAGGGTGGCCAGGTCTCCCTGCTCGTCCTGCACCCGCCGGGAGATCACCACGTAGCGCCGCTCGAAGCGGTTGGACAACGCGATGATCGGTGCGGCGGTCGCGGCCACCACCAGACCCAGGGGCCAGTACATGTTGAGCAGGACGAGGGTGACCACAACCAGCTGGACGACGTTGATGACCAGGAACAGCATGCCGAAGCCGAAGAACCGCCGGATGCTGCTCAGGTCCGTGGTCACGCGCGAGAGGAGCTGACCCGACTGCCACTGCCCATGGAAGGCCATCGGCAGCTGCTGGAGCCGCTCGTAGAGGTCGTGACGCATCCGGGTCTCGACCGAGAGCACCGTGGTCGACTGGACCCACCGTCGCCAGAAGATCAGGCCGGCCTCCACGATACCGAGCCCCAGGGCGAGCAGCCCCAGAGGCAGCACTAGCCCGACCTCCTGGTCGGTGATCGGGCCGTCGATCATCGCCTTTGTCACCAGTGGGATCGCGATGGAGAGCCCTACCCCGACCAGAGCCGTGCCCAACATCACGGCCAGGGAGCCCAGGTGCGGCCGAAGGTAGCCGCGCAGGCGCCACAGCGACCCCACCCCGGCGGCGGGAGTGACGTGCGGGTCCGGCCCGGTGACCGGTGGTGCTGAGGACATCTGCGGGTAGCAGCCCTTCGGTGGGTGTGCGGGCGCACGAAATCATCCGGCGACCCGCGGGGAAGGTTGTAGAGCGCACATTACGCCGCGCGGGGGCGCGTCCCAAGTCATTAAGCTGCCTTCGTCCGCCCGCCGGGGAGGTCGTGGCGCCTGGGTTTTGCCGTACGGAGGGTGGTGCGATTTGGATCGGTCTGCTCTGATGAGGGTGTATGTGTTGACCTGCGAGGCCGGGGGGGCCGATGTCGACTGTGAAGATGCTGTGCGCCGCCATGATGGTGATGCTGCCTGCCACGATGATCGGCGCGCCCGCCCAGGCGGCGCCGCGACAGGGACAGCTCGTCGTCGTGCAGGCCGTGCCCGACCTCGCTGTGGGCGTGAGCGTGGATGGCAAATCGGTGAGCGAGAGCTCGGCCTCGGGCGAGGTTCTCGGACCCTTCGACCTCGGCGCCGGAGAGCACGTGGTCCGGTTCCTGTCCTCTGCGGGTGAGGTCATCCTGGCGTCCCGCCTCGACGTCGTGGCGGGCAAGAGCAAGGACATCGTGCTGCACCGTCCGGCCGCCGTCGGGGGTGACCCTGTCGTTAACGTTTACTCGACGCCGACCGCCACGATCGACCCCGGCAAGGCTCGCGTCGTGGTGGCGCACACGGCGACCGTGCCTCCTGCGGACGTCCGGGTCGATGGACAGACCGTCTTCACCAACATCGCCAACGGGGAGTTCGCCGTGGCTGAGGTACCCGCGGGCAGCCACCGCGTGGCTCTCCTGCCCACCGGCCAGACGACGGGCCCGCTGCTCGGGCCGATCGACGTCACGTTGAAGGCACAGAGCGTGACGATGGTCTACGCGATCGGCAACCCCGGCAACGACTCGATGGACCTGATCAGCAGCACCCGTCAGCTGAAGACCTCGGGGATGACCAGCCCCCGGCGCATCGACACGGGCTCGGCCGGACTCGCCGGACAGATGGCGGTGACGCCGTTCGGGCCGAGTAGCGCCACCCCGATGTGGGCGTGGAGCGTGCCGCTCGGCCTTGTCGCCGCACTGATGCTCATGGTCGGTCGTCAGACCGCGCGCCGTCGCCGTGCCGTCCCCGTGCGGGTCGACGAGCGACGTCGTGACGAATCTCGTCGCTGACGAGACGCCCTGATGTCCCGCCCACCCGTACGTCGCTCCCAGCGCGCGTCCAGCGTGCTCGCGACCTCCGTCGTGGTGGCCCTGGTGGTCGCCGGGGGCTCCTGGCTGGTCCTCCGGTCGGGCGGAGGGTCTTCCGTCGACCGCTCGGAGCCGTCGACGGGCGCCCCAGGATCCGACGCAGGGTCCGACGCAGACGCGCCGACACCCTCGGCGTCGAGCCCGACCGACGAGGTCACCGCAGCCGAGCCAGCCCGGCGGGCTCGGTCCGTCCTGCGCGCCGAGGCGCCGACCTCGACGCGACTCCCGAGTGGGACGACGTTGCCCGTTCGCGCCGTGGGGACCAGGCCCGACGGTCTGCTCGACGTCCCTGACGACATCCGTACCGCCGGCTGGTGGCGCGGCGGGTCACGCATCGGCGACCCCTTCGGTTCGACGTTGATCGCCGCCCACGTCGACTCCACGACGCAGGGCCTGGGGCCCTACTCCCAGCTCCTCGAGGTCTCGCCGGGTGACCGGGTCCGCGTCCGGACGGCCTCGCTGGTCCAGGACTTCGTCATCACCCGGCTCACCCTGATCCCCCAGGGTCCGCTCGACGGCCAGGACTGGCTCTTCGGCGCAGGCGGCACGCGGCGCCTGACCCTGGTCACCTGCGCTCCGCCCTACGACGCTAGCCGCGGCGGCTACCAGCAGCTGGCCGTCGTCACCGCCGAGCCGGACGGCGCGCCGCGACGACAGGCCGTGTCGTGAACCGCCCGAGGTGGCGACTCCGTCGGGGAGCGCCGGGCGAGGAGGCGCCGAGCAACCGCCTGACCGCGTCGTTCCTGGCCCCGTGGATCGGCGCACAGCGTGACGGCAGCCCCGAGAACGCCGGCACCGAGGACGCCGATACCGACGCCACCGACGCGCGGGGCTCGGCCACCTCGGGTGAGGCCCGGCTGCCGGCGCCACGTGAGCACTCGGAGCAGCGCGAGCCCGACCGGCAGGATCAGCATGCCGACGACGACCTGACCACCCTCGCCGCGATGATGAGCATGGACGACCTGGCTCAGCTCGCCGCCCTCACCGCCGACGACCACCGACCTGGCTCTCCCGACCTCGAGGAGCCGCCCCCCGTCACCTGGGCCACCACCCACCGCGTCGCCCACGCCACCCCGCCAGCCCTAGCCACCCTGGCCACCCTGGCGCCCCCCGTCACCTGGGCCACCACCCACCGCGTCGCCCACGCCACCGTCCCCGGCAGCGGCGTCCCGGTCGCTCTCTCGACGGTCCTCCCCTTCCTCGGCTGGTCGATCTCCCGGCGGGTCCGACAGCGCCCTCGCCCGGCGCTCGCCGAACCGACGGACTCCACGGGGTCGGCCACCGCGCCCGCCGCTACGGTGGGTTCCCCGGTGCTGACGCCGCGGTCGGTCCGGCAGCATCGGGCCACGCCTCGTGCTGAGGGCCCCCACTCCCGGACGGAGGAGCCAGCCAGTCATGAGCACGACGCGGAGCCGGGCTCCGGCGAGGACGGGCCCGAGAGCGACGCCGATCCCGCCCCCGAGGGGGGTATAGCCCTGATGGACTGGCTGAGCTCGAGTGAGACCTCGACCGCTGTCCGCCGCGAGCGACGTCGACGGTGGGCGGTCCCGCTTGCCGCGCTGGTGACCTTGCTGCTGGTGGGCCTGGCCGTCTTCGTGGGGCTCTGGCGCTCTGGCGAGCCCGCCGACGCCCCTGCCGCCGGAGCGTCCCCTACAGCGCTGACCCCGACGCCGGCTCTGCGCGGCGTCGGCTCCTTCACCCAGGCCCGGGTCCGGGCCGACGGGACCGTGCGGGTCTCCCAGTGGCTTCAGGCCGAGCGACCGTTCACCTCGGTGCGGCTGCGCCTGCCTGCGGGCACAGGAGACGATCCTGCCGGCACCAGTGTCTTCGCTACCGAGCTGCGGGTCGTCCCCGACGGCGACGCCCCAGAGAACGTCAACGCGCGGATCACTGGGCTGTCGCCGCGGTCGTTCTACTTCGCGCCCTCCACCCTGGTCCATCTGACGTACCGGTTGCACAATGCCGTGCAGATCAGTCCCGAGAACCCGGACCGGGCCTTCGTCCGGGTCACGGCATTGGACGTGCGCAACTCCTTCTCCACCGGTCCGCGCACGGTGCGGGTGGTCGGCGGCGATGTACTGGCGATGGGCTGCACCACCATCACCCCGTCGGGGGCCCCAAACCCGCGCTCGTGCGGTGCTCCCCGCGGCAAGGGCTGGCAGGTCGAGCTCACCGACGCGCAGACCGACGACGTCGTGACGGCCCAGATCGACCTGACCGACTAGCCGTCGGCCCCCCGGCTGGGGGCCCCGGCCGCTCGAGAGCTCAGCCCTGAGCCTCGGGTGCGAATCCCTCCGCGACCGACACGACGAGGTCGTTGCCCGTGGGCTCCCCGACGCTGACTCGCACCCCGTCCCCGCCGAACGGGCGGACCATCACCCCGGCCTCCTCCGCCGCCGCCGCGAGCTCGCCGGTGCGCTCGCCCGCCTCCAGCCAGACGAAGTTGCCCTCGGCCTCGGGGACCGCCCAGCCCTGGCCCGCAAGGCGCTCGCGAAGACGCACGCGCTCCCGCACGATCGTGTCGACCCGGTCCATCAGCACGGCTTCGTGCTCGAGGGCGGCAAGAGCGGCGGCCTGGGCCGGCGCGGAGACGCCGAAGGGAAGGGCGCAGGCGCGTGCCGCTGCGGCGACCGGCTCGGGCGCGACGGCGTAGCCGACCCGCAGGCCGGCCAGTCCGTAGGCCTTGGCGAAGGTACGCATCGCCACCACGTTCGGGCGTGGACGGGTCAGCGCGACGCCGTCGAGCGGATCGGCCGCGCGGACGAACTCGCGGTAAGCCTCGTCCAGGACGACCAGGACGTGCGGCGGCACCCGGTCGAGGAAGGAGTCGACCTCGGTGTGGGTCAGCGCCGGTCCAGTCGGGTTGTTCGGGCTGCACACCAGGACCGCGCGGGTGCGCTCGGTGATGGCGGCCGCCATGGCGTCGAGGTCGTGGCGTCCGTCCGCAGACAGGCGCACGGGGACCGCGCGGGCACCGGTCACCGCCACCGCGATCGGGTAGGCCTCGAAGGACCTCCAGGCGTAGATGACCTCGTCGCCCTCGGTGCAGAAGGCCTGGAGGAGGTGGTAGAGCACGGCGACGGATCCGGTGCCGGCCACCAACCGCTCGGTGGGCACGTCGAGCCGCATGCTCAAGGCGCCGTAGAGCGCGGTACAGCCCATGTCGGGATAACGGTTCATCCGCTCGGCCGAGGCCCTCACCGCGGCCACGACCTCGGGAGGTGGCGGAAAGGGGTTCTCGTTCGAGGACAGCTTGTACGTGGTGGCCCCGGGGGTGGCCCGCGGCGGGCGACCCGGGACATAGACCGGCAGCGCGGCGATGGCCGCACGGGGTCGCGGACCGGCGCCTCCCCCGTCAGCCGACATCACAAGCTCCCGACCGCGCCGGAGCAGCGCGGTGCACGGCCGCGTCCAGGCAGGCGCAGACCGCCTCGAGGAGTGGCAGCTCTCCGAGGTCCTGGACCGGCACGGGCAGGGGGATCGACCAGTTCTCCCGGGTCGTGGTCCCCGGCATGTTCGGCCTGAGCCGCTGACCGACCACATCCTCCAGGGTGGCCGAGAGCAGGACGCACGGACTCTCGGCCAACCGACGATGGGCGGCGAGGACCACCTCCTCGGTCGACGGCTCGGCGCGACCCGTGGCCGCGCCGGTTGGCGTGCCGGCGAGCCGCGCGAGCAGGTCGCTCCGGTTCTCCTCGAGCTGGGTGCGTGGCGTGGGCACGTGGGCCATCTGGTCCTCCAGGTCCTCCCCGTTCCACAGACCGGCGATCGTGGGCAGGTCGTGGGTGGTCACCGCGGCCATCGCTGCCGATGGCCAGTCGGCCGGCTCGTCCTCCTCGAACCAGAGCAGCCGGTAGGACAGCACCGCTCGGTCGGCGAGTTCCTCGCGGACGCCGGGCTCGACGGTGCCGAGGTCCTCCCCCACCACGATCGACTGGGCGCGGTGGCTCTCCAGGGCGACGATGTCGAGCAGGTCGGCCGAGGGGTAGCGCACGTAGGCCCCCTCGGCCGGGCTCTGTCCCTCGGGGATCCACCACAACCGGAACAGCCCCATCACGTGGTCGATTCGAATGCCCCCGCCCCCGGCCATGGTGGCGCGAATCGACTCGATGAAGGGCTGGTAGCCCGCGGCGCGCAGCCGCCAAGGGGCCAGCGGTGGAGAGCCCCAGCTCTGACCCTGGGCGTTGAACACGTCGGGCGGAGCCCCCACGGTGGCGGCGTTGACCAGCGTGTCCTGCCAGACCCACGAGTCCGCTCCACCGCCGTCGACGCCGATGGGCAGGTCTTGGATCACCGTGCAGTCTCCCGCCGCCTCGACGAACTGACCCTCGAGCAGCCACTGGAGCCAGACGTGGAAGGTCACCGCCTCCGCCTTCTGGCCGGCGATCGTCGTCGCGGCGTCGCCGTCGGGGTCCCGCAGCGCCTCGGGCCAGAGCCGCCAGTCCGGGCCATGGTCCTCGGCGAGCACGCACCACAGGGCGAAGAGGTCCACCGACCCCTCCTGGTCCTCGCGCCAGGAGTCGAAGTCGGGGTTCTGCTCCCGGGCCACGAACTGCGCCTCCAGCGCCGCGCGCTTCGCCCGCCACACGGCGTCCCGGTCCAGCGTGGTCGAGGTGCTCAGGCGCGCTGCCTCCTCCTCCATCCCGCTGACCCGGAGGTAGAGAGGGTTGCGGAAGCGACGGGTGGCCGGAAGGTACGGGCTCGCCTGCTGCGGGAAGGTCGGGGCTACCGCGTGCAGCGGGTTGATGAGCACGAACCCGGCTCCCCGGCCCTGACTGAGCTCACGGATAGTCCGGAGGTCGGCGAGGTCGCCGATCCCGGCACTGTCGCCCGAGCGGGCGGAGTACACCTGCACGGTCAGGCCCCAGGCCCGCCAGTCCTCGGGGAGCCAGCATCGGCCAGGCGAGACGATCAGCCGTCGCGGACCGGTCGGAGAGCGCAGCTCGTGGTACCCGTAGGGGAAGTCGTCGGCGAGTGGCCCGTCGACCTGGCGGCGCTCGCCGTCCTCGCACGACACCTCGACCAGTCCGAGACCGAGGTCCGCCCCGCGTCGGGCGACGATCGGCGCACGTTCCTCGAGGTCGGCCTCCGGCACCCCCATCGCGGCCCGCAGGGCCTCGACGCTGGCGGGAGGCACCTCCACCACCTCGTCGAGCGCGTTGAGCCATCGGCGGTGGATCCCCCAGGCGTCCGCAACGAGCAGCGCCGAATCGGGCGTCTGAGGAGCGGTTGAAGGCGAGCCAACCTCGTCGCGGGCGTCGGGTTCGGGGCGCGGATCGGAAGTCACGGTGCCATCATGCCTGCAGCGGTCAGCCGATTGGCTGGACGGCCACGACGAACAGGCAGGCACCGCTCCCGAACGGGTCAGATGGCCTCGCCCGGAGGGATCATTTCTCAGATTGCTGTCTGTTTTGTCGGCTTTCAACCGTCGGCATACGCCACCATGAGGCATCGCTGGCAGGTGGGGGCATTGGCCAGCGCCGCCACCTTGGGGGTCACATCGGGTGGGCGACAGGCGGGCCAGGGCGTTCTCGAGACGCCGGGCCCGTCTGTCCACGTCATGGGCTCTCACCGAGCCAGCAGAGCAGAACGCTGGCCAGGACCTGGACGGAGAACGGACTCACCGCAGTCCCCGGCCGGCAATCCCTCAGGCGGAGCGGGCCTCCAGGCCGACCGGCGTCAGCCGGGCGGAGTAGCTACGGTGGGCGGCGACGCTGGCGTAGTACGCCTCCTTGCGCCGAGTGGCACACCCCGGCCGCGCGAGGTCCTCGCTCGTGCGTTCGGCGAGAACAGGCTCGAGGTGCGCGCCGAGGGCGCCGCGGAGCAGGGTGACGGCCTCGGCGCGCAGCTGCGAGATCCGAGACTCCGTGACACCGAGCTCGGCGGCGATATCGGCCATCGGGCGCTCGGCGAAGAAGTAGCCTCGCACGACCGCGCGGAGCCGATCGGGCAGCTCCTCCACGGCGTCGGCGAGGAAGGCCAGGCGCTCACGGTCCTCGAGCACGTCAAGCGGGGTCGGGGCGGAGGAGGGGATCAGGTCGTCGGCGACACCGGCGTCGAAGGAGTCCAGCGAGACGACCGCGGCGCGGGAGAGGTCCTCCTGGTGTGCGGAGAGCTCGCTAGTGCCGATGCCCAGGCTGGAAGCGATCTCGCCGTCGGTGGGTACGCGGCCCAGCGTCATGGCCAGGATGCTGCGGGCCTCGGAGACCTGGCGGGCCCGGCGGCGTACCGACCGGCTCGCCCAGTCGAGGCTGCGCAGCTCGTCCATGATGGCGCCGCGGATCCGGGTCGAGGCATAGCTGGTGAACTTGACCCCGCGGTCGGGGTCGAAGGCCCGCGCCGCTTGGGCCAGGGCGAACAAGCCAGCGGAGGTCAGGTCGTCGCGGGCGACGTGGGCCGGGAGCCGGCTGGCCATGTCCCGCACGATGTGCCCGACCAGCGGGAGCGAGGCCTCCACCAGCGCCGTCAGGTCCCTCGCCGAGGGGCCGCCGGGGGCGGCGGGCTGGGGCGCGGGGCAGAGCGTCGTGAGGGTCACGTCCAGAAGGTCGGAGTCGCATCCGCGACACTTGACGCTAAGGCCGCGAAATCACTAAACCGGGCATAGGTGGTGACCCGATAGCCATCGGCGAGTGGCCCCAACTGACTATCAAGTCAGTCCCGCCGGAGCAGAGCTTTCCCCAGATGCCGCGGAGAAGTTCTCAGCGGTATCACAGTCCTGCCGATGTGAGGGGTGTTCGAGCAACTACCTCACTTCGAATCCAGGGACACTGACGATGACGAAACAGGACCTCTCCTCGGTGCTGTGGCGAGAGCGCGGGCTCCTCGACACCCTGCTGTTCAAGCTCGAGGTGCAGCAACTCCTCCTCACGGGCGGTCGCACCCAGTGGCTCGGTGCCGCGGCGGGTGAGGTGGAGGTCGTCCTCGACCGGATCCGCGAGATCGAGGTCCTCCGAGCGGTCGAGCTCGATGCCCTCGCCGAGGAACTCGGACTGGGCGACAACCCCAGCCTCCACCGGCTCGCCGAGGCCTGTGACGAGACCTGGGCCACGATCTGGCTCGACCACCGCGTGGCCCTCACCGCCTCGGCCACCGCGATCTCCGAGCTGGCGGAGTCCACCCGCGAGCTGCTCATCACCGACCAGCACGCCACCCAGGCCACCTTGTCGTCCCTCTCCGACGACACCGGCACGTACGGCGCCGACGGGACCGGCGTGGACAACCGCCACGCCGCGCTGCTCGACCGGAGCCTGTGAACCGTGTCCGGCCGTGTACTGAGCACCCTCGACTCGGTGCTCGACAACCTCATCAACCGGACGGGATGACGCTGATGACCGCCGCGCGCATCCCCCACAGACTTCTGATCGAACGCTCGCTGACCTCACTCAACCTCGCGATGACCACGGTGACCCGAAGCCAGGAGCAGTGCAACTCGGGACAGTTGGTCAACCGACCCTCGGACTCCATCACCGACACCAACATCGCCACGCAGTTGCGCCAACAGCTCGCTGCGGACACCCAACACAGCCGCAACGCCACCGACGGCCTGGCCTACCTGGGCCAGACCCACTCGACGATGACGAGCATGCTCGACCAGGTGCGCAAGGTGCGCGAGCTGATGCTGCAGGGGGCCTCCACCGGGACCGCCGGACCCGAGGCCCGAGCCGCGCTCGCCTCGGAGGTGTCCCAGCTCCGCCAGTCGCTGCTCGGGCTGGCCAACACGCGCTACCTCGACCGGTCCATCTTCGCCGGCACCAGCGGCGCCGCTGCGGCCTACGCCCCGGACGGGTCCTTCCTCGGCGACACCAACGCGGTCCAGCGCCGGGTGGGCACCGGCAAGTCCGTCCGGGTGAACCTGACCGGACCGGAGGCGTTCAGCGCGAACGGGGAGAACCTGTTCACGATCACCTCCGACGTCGTCACCAGGTTGACCAGCTCGCCGAACGACCTGGACACCTCGATGAGCCGGCTCGACGCCGTGGCGGGAAAGATGAGGAGGTCGCTCGCCGACGTCGGTTCCCGCTACGCCCGGATCGAGAAGGCGATGACGACGCTGGCGAACACCACCTTGGACAATACCGCGGCCTTGTCCTCGCTCGAGAATGTCGACACCGCCAAGGCGGCGATCGACCTCCAGCTCCAGGAGGTCGCCTACCAGGTCGCGCTCGGTGCCACCGCTCGGGTCATCTCGCCCTCGCTGCTGGACTTCCTGCGATGAGCACCGCCGTGCCGCAGTCCGACCCCGTCCCAGGAAGCACGCGAGCTGGCCGACGACGGCGCCGTGTACGACCCTCACGGGCCTGCCCGTCGGGCCGGGACCGGCTAGGCGGGCAGGACGACGCGACCGCCGAGGACCTCAGGCAGGTCCCGGCCGACGGTGAGGTCCAGGGGGTTGGTCAGGCAGCGAATCGAGCCCCCACCAAGGTGAAACTCGCTCAGGTCGAGGAGCACCACCTCGAATCCCCAGTCCTCCAGCCGGCTCCGGACCCGCTCGGGGCAGGCCGGCATCAAGACGGTGCGGCCGACGACCACGGAGTTGGCGCAGAAGGTCAGGGCCTCCTCCTCGGTGATGACCAGCGGGTCGGGCACCAGGTCGAGGACGGCGCGCGACGAGGCCTCGTCGAACGCTGCGGGGCACACGATCGCCCGCCGGGAGTCGAGCGGACAGAAGGCCAGGTCGAGGTGGTACATCCCCGGGTGGGTGATCCGCAGGCCGCGGACGCGGACGTTGAGGTCGAGGGCCAGATGCTTGAGCGCCAGCTCCTCGGTCCGGGGGCCGAAGCCGGCCACCAGCGCGTCACCGAAGGCGAAGACGTCCCCTGCCTCGAGGTGGGCGCCCACCCCGTCGCGTCCGACGTAGGACGTGCCGAAGCCGTGCTCGGCGAACCAACCCTGCGCCGAGCCGGTCTCCGCCCGACGCTGCGGGTAGCGCATGTGCGACATCACCACCCGGCGGGACTCGGGGCGATTGAGGACCAGGCCGAGGTTCATCGCGTAGACCATGTCCGGAGAGTCCGGCCGCTGGTCCAGCACGTCGACGGTCGCGCCGGCCGCCTCCAGGGCGCCGACCAGCGCGCTCCACTGCGCACGCGTCCGACCGGGGTCGGGCTGGTGGCGCGGGTCCATGTACGGGTTGATCGCGTAGTCCACGCGGAAGTGCTCGGGATCCACCAGCAGGTAGTGGTGACCCCAGCTCAGCTCGGTTGCGCGGTCGGTCATGACGTTCGCCTCCTCGGCCCTGATCGGTCCTCGCCGGTGCGGTGCCCCTCGCCCCCGGGGATCCAGGGTGGCGGCCGGGTGTGTCGCGGGAACGGCGGGACGATGTCGCTGATGTTTCGTCTGGTTGTCGGACAATCCGACAACCGAAGGATAGCAGTCGCTCCGCGGTGAGATGCGACGTACCGGGAAAGCCGGGCTTCGGCGAGAATCGCTGCCATGCCGCCTCCCCCTGCCGACGCTGACGAGGGTCCGTTCGGGTCGCTCTCGCTGGAGCACTCCTCCACCGTGGACAAGGTGGCCGAGGAGCTGCGGCGGGCGCTCTTCGAAGGTGAGCTCGACCCCGGCACCGCCCTGCGCGAGGTGGCCCTGGCCGAGGCGATGGGGGTCGCCCGCTCGACTGTGCGCGAGGCCCTGGGCACCCTGGTCGCGGAGGGGCTCGCCACGCGTGAGCCGCACCGCGGAGTCCAGGTCGCCTCCCTCGACGTCGCCGCGGTGCGCGACGTCGTCCGGGCCCGCGCCGTGGTGGAGGCCGCCGGCGTGCGCAGGTGGGCGGAGGCCGATGAGGGGGCCCGAGAGGAGGTCCGCCGGAGCGTGGCCGCCTTCGCCTCCGTCGCCCAGGACGCCGGGACCTCGGCCGAGCTCACCGCGGCCCACCTGGTCATCCACCAGGCCTTCGTTGGACTCGCCGGGTCGGCCCGGCTCTCGGCCCTCGCGGAGTCCCTCTCGGCCGAGGTCCGGCTGGGCCTGGCCCGGGTCGACCGGATCCGCCGCAACGCCGAGGAGCAGGTGCACTCCCACCAGCGCATCGTGGACCGGCTCGAGGCCGGCGACGTCGAGGGGGCCGCCGCCGACCTGGTCGACCACCTCGCGGACGCCGAGGAGTCGATGCTCGACGCGCTGGAGGTCACCCCGGTCGGTCCCGGGGCCGATCCTGCGGGCCTGCCGGACTTTCAGGAAGACCTGGCAGGATCGAGGGGTCGTCGCCACCTGTAGTCGAATCGAGGAGGATCCGTCGTGCGGTTCCTGCTGTGGGTCGTGGTCAACGCCCTCGCCCTGGCCGCCGCCGCCGCGCTGATCGACGGCATCACCGTCACCGGCGCGGACGACGTCGACCGCGTGGTCACCCTGCTGCTCGTAGCCCTGGTGTTCGGCCTGGTCAACGCCGTGGTCCGACCGGTGGTGAAGCTGCTGGCCCTCCCCTTCATCATCCTCACCCTCGGGCTGCTGATCTTCGTGATCAACGCGGCGATGCTGCTGCTCACCGAGTGGATCTCCCAGCAGTTCGACCTGGGCTTCTCGGTGGCCGACTTCTCCAGCGCCCTGCTCGGCGCCCTCGTGGTGATGATCGCGACCTGGGGACTGGAGCTCGTGCTCGGCGACGGGCGGGACCGGTGAGCGCGCAGACACCTCCACCGCTCCGGGCCGGAACGACGTACCGCGTCGACCTGGTCTGTCTGGGCAACATCTGCCGCTCCGCGATGGCCGGGGTCGTGCTCGCCGAGCGTCTCGCTGAGGCCGGGCTGGACGTCGAGGTGGTCACCTCCGGCACCGGGGGCTGGCACGTCGGTGACCCGATGGACGCCCGGGCCGCCGCCACGCTGGCCGCCCACGGCTACGACGGCGCAGCTCATCGCGCCCGTCAGCTCGAGGCCGGCTGGGTCGCCGCGAGCGACCTCGTGCTGGCCATGGACTCCGACAACCTGGCCTCGATCGCCTCCCTCGCCCCGCGTGCCTGGGCCGCCGACGGCGGGGGCCCGGCCGGGAGCGCCCCCGCGAGGATCCGCCTCTTCCGCGACTTCGACCCGCGCGCCGAGGACGACCGGGACGTCGAGGACCCCTACTACGGCGGGGACGACGGTTTCGAGACCGTCCTGGAGATCATCGAGCGGACCAGCGACGAGATCAGCCGTCAGCTCCTGGCCCGGGAGGTGGCTCGCTAGCCATGACGCGGATGCCCACGGTCGCCCAGCGCGCCGAGGATCTGCTGGGTAGCCCGGTGGTGGCCACCACGCCGGTGGCGGGAGGCGACATCTGCGTCGCGACCCGGCTGCGGCTGACCGACGGACGCTCTGCGCTGGTCAAGACCCGCCCCCAGGCTCCCGCCGGCTTCTTCGCCTCCGAGGCCGAGGGGCTGCACTGGCTGGCGCAGGTCGACGGAGTCTCCGTGCCCGACGTCCTCGCCGTCGAGGAGGACTGCCTGATCCTCGCCTGGGTCGAGCAGGGACGCCCCGGGGCGGAGTCCGCGAGCGACTTCGGGAGGGCCCTGGCCCGCACCCACGCCGCGGGCGCGGAGGTGTTCGGCCGGGCGGACGGCCGCGAGGGGTTCATCGGCACGCTGCCGCTGCCGCACCGCCCCACCGCGACGTGGCCGGAGTTCTTCGCCGTACGGCGGCTACTTCCCTACCTCAAGCTCGCCGCTGACCGCGGCGCCATCGAGACCCGGGATGCCAGCTCCGTCGAGGCCGTCGTGCAGCGCGTCGTCACGCTGGCCGGGCCGGCCGAGCCGCCGGCCCGGCTGCACGGCGACCTGTGGTCGGGCAACGTGCTGTGGGGCGCCGCGGGTGCTGGAGGCCTACCACGACACGACGCCTCTGGCGCAGGGCTGGCAGGACCGCGTCGCGCTGCACCAGTTGCACCCGCTGCTGGTGCACGCCGCGCTCTTCGACGGGAGCTACGGGCCCCGCGCCGGCGAGGTCGCGCGCACCCTGCTCTAGGCCGGGCGCGGGCTACGACCGCCCTGGCAGGCTGGAGGTCGTGACGACGACCTCCTCGCAGGAGTCCCTGCCTCCCCATGTCCTGGTGCTCTTCGGCGCCACCGGCGACCTCGCCGCCCGCAAGCTCTTCCCGGGTCTCTACCGGCTCGCCGCCGCCGGCCGGCTGCCCGAGGACTACCTGCTGATCGGAAGCGGGCGACACTCCCCCGGCAGCGACGAGGAGTTCCGCGAGCAGGTACGCGAGGGGCTCCGCGAGTCCGTCGACGACCTCGACGACGAGGTCGCCGACGACCTGGTGGGTCGGGTCTCCTTCTGCACCTCGAGCGCCGAGGACGGCTCCGAACTCGCCACGGCCATCGACGAGGCCGAGGGGCGAGTGGCCGGTGGCGACCTCGACCGCGTGCGCCGGCTGGTCTACCTCTCCGTCCCACCGGCGGCGATGGAGGACATGATCGCGATGCTCGGGCGGGCGAAGATCACGGAGCGGGCCCGGCTGGTCATCGAGAAGCCCTTCGGGCTCGACCTCGAGTCCGCCCGCAGCCTCGACCGCTCGCTCAAGGGCGTCGTCGAGGAGGAGCAGATGTTCCGCATCGACCACTTCCTCGGCAAGGAGGCGGTGCAGAACATCCTGGCCCTGCGCTTCGCCAACGGGCTCTTCGAGCCGGCCTGGAACAGCACCCACATCGAGTCGGTCCAGATCGACGTCCCCGAGGACCTCGGCCTGGAGGGACGGGGCAGCTTCTACGAGTCGACCGGGTGCCTGCGCGACATGATCTCCACCCACCTGTGCCAGCTGATGGGCTTCGTAGCCCTGGAGGACCCCGGCGCCTTCACCCCCGAGACCGTCCGGGACGCCAAGGCCGCGGTGTTCGAGGCCCTCCAGCCGTTCGACCCCGCGCGGGTGGTCCGCGGCCAGTTCGAGGGCTACCGCGACGAGGAGGACGTCGACGACGACTCGGAGGTGGAGACCTTCGTGGCCATCGAGGCGCACATCGACAACGACCGGTGGCGCGGGGTGCCGTTCTTCCTGCGCACCGGCAAGGCCCTCGCCGAGGGTCGGCGCACGATCACGCTCCGGTTCCACTCGCCCGCGAGCCCCATCTTCTCCGCCGACCCCGGACCCAACGAGCTGGTCCTGGAGCTGACCGACGAGCCGCGGGTGAGTGTGGACGTCCGGACCAAGCGGCCGGGCCCCGAGATGGAGCTCGACGCGGCGACCCTCCACCTCGACGTGGCCGAGGAGATCCCCGACGCGCACCCTCTCGAGGCCTACGAGCGGCTGCTCCTGGAGGTCCTCCGCGGCGACCAGACGCTGTTCACCCGGGCCGACGAGGTGGACCGGCTCTGGCAGGTGTGCCAGCCCGTGCTCGACGCGCCGCCGGCCCTGGAGTCCTACGCCCCCGGCTCCTGGGGACCGCAGGCCGCCCTGGACCTGGTCCCCGGAGGCTGGCGCCTGGGCCGCGACGCCTGACCCCACCCGCCGGGAAGTTTCCCAGGGTATGCAGGAGATGGGGAGTACGCCGCTGATCTCTGTACGGGCCGCGTCGCCTCTCAGCCGCGGCTCAGTCGGAGGTGGCACAGTGGGTGGCGTGAGTGGTCCCTCCGCAGCCGCCGGCGCGCTGCCCCACGTCCTGGTGGTCGACGACGACCGGGCCGTCCGTGACTCGCTGCGGCGCTCGCTGGAGTTCAACGGCTACGACGTCGCCCTGGCCGGTGACGGTGCCGAGGCCCTGGCGACCATCGCCCGTCGTACGCCGGACGCCGTGATCATGGACGTGATGATGCCCCGGCTCGGCGGCATCGAGACCACCCGTGCCCTGCGGGCCAGCGGCAGCGACCTGCCGATCCTGGTGCTCACCGCCCGGGATTCCGTCGGCGACCGGGTCGAGGGCCTCGACGCCGGTGCGGACGACTACCTGACCAAGCCCTTCGCGCTCGAGGAGCTGCTGGCCCGCGTCCGGGCCCTGCTCCGCCGCACCCAGCCCCAGGACGACGAGGACGTCGAGGAGGTCCTCTCCTTCTCCGATCTCTCCCTGGCCCTGGGGACCCGCGAGGTACGACGCGGCGACCGCGCGATGGAGCTGACCCGCACCGAGTTCACCCTGCTGGAGATGTTCCTGCGCCGTCCACGGCGGGTCCTGGAGCGGGCGTTCATCCTTCAGGAGGTCTGGGGCTACGACTTCCCCACCACCGCCAACTCCCTCGAGGTCTACGTCGGCTATCTCCGCCGCAAGACCGAGGCGGACGGGGAGCCTCGGCTGATCCACACCGTCCGCGGCGTGGGGTACGTGCTGAAGGAGGCCTGATGCAGGCCCACCCGAGGCGCTGGCGCTACCGCTACTCCCTGGCCAGCCGGGTCACCCTGCTGGCCACGATCGCGGTCGGCCTCTCGGTGGCCGTGGTCGCGGCCGCGGCCTACTTCACGGTCCGTCACCAGCTGATGGACACCCTCGATCGGTCGCTGTCGACCCGTGCCGAGGCCGCAGCGAGCACCCGTACGCTCAAGGACCTGACCACCAACGAGATCCCGTCCTGGATGGTGGGGGCCGCCGACGTCAAGATCGGCTTCGTCTTCGCCGACGGCCGGGTGGAGACCACCGACCAGGGACCGAGCAGCGAGCGGGTCGCGCTCGGCAAGGCGGAGCTGGCGGTGGCCCGCGGTCAGCGCTCGTCCTCGCTGCGCACGGTCGAGACCGCCGGCGGCTCGGACTTCCGGGTGGCCGCCGTGCCGACCCGCGAGCGCGGGACGGCCCTGGTGCTGGCCCAGTCCCTGGACAGCGACGACTACACCCTGGACAAGCTCGGCTTCGTGCTGCTGCTCTTCGGTCTCCTCGGCGTGGTCGCGGCCGGCGTGGCGGGCTGGGGCGTGGCGCGCAACGGGCTCCGACCGGTTCGTCGACTGACCCGCGCGGCCGAGGAGATCGCCCGGACCGAGCAGCTCGACCCGATCGACGTGGAGGGCAACGACGAGGTCGCGCGCCTCTCGCGGGCCTTCAACGCCATGCTGGCCGCGCTCTCGGCCTCCCGCGACCGACAGCGCCAGCTCGTCGCCGACGCCGGCCACGAGCTGCGTACGCCATTGACCTCGCTGCGCACCAACCTCGAGCTGCTCACCCAGGCCGACCAGCGCGGCGGCCTGTCCGCGCAGTCGCGAGCCGAGCTGATGAGTGACGTCGCCTTCCAGATCGACGAGCTCACCTCCCTGATCGGCGACCTGACCCTGCTCGCCCGCGAGGAGCCACCGCCGGTCGCCCTGGAGGAGGTCGAGCTGGCCGAGGTGGTGGACCGGGCGGTGGAGCGGGTACGACGCCGCGCCCCAGGGCTGCACTTCGAGGTCGAGGTCGACCCCTGGCTGCTCACCGGGGACCCGGCCGCCCTGGAGCGGGCCGTGACCAACCTGCTCGACAATGCCGCCAAGTGGAGCCCGCCGCTGGGGCGCGTCCGGGTGCGCCTCGACGGCGGGACGCTCACGGTGGAGGACGAGGGTCACGGCATCAGCGACGCCGACCTCCCGCACGTCTTCGAGCGCTTCTACCGCTCACCGGAGTCCCGCACGATGCCGGGCTCCGGCCTGGGGCTCTCCATCGTGAGCCAGGTCGCGCAGCGGCACGGCGGCACCGTCGCGGCCGGCCGGTCCGAGAGCGGGGGCGCCTCGTTCCGTCTGAGCCTGCCGGGGGCTGCCGACCCGGACACGGACCGGGTCCGTGACGCACGCGACACGCCTGCCCGTGCCTGAGCGCAGACTCATCGCCGATCCCCAGGGCCCTCTCAGGGCGGGTTCAGGGTCGGCCGTCACAGTGGAGTCATGAGCGAGAACCACGAGTCCGACCAGCCGATCGACCGTCCCGAGGACCAGCACGGCCAGAGCGAGGCCAGCGAAAGCGAGTACACCGGCGGCAGTCGGGCCGGGGACGACGCGGCCCAGCACGACGCCGAGAGCGCCGGATGGGACCAGCCGACCGAGCGCACCCACCGCTTCGACGCGGGCGGCTTTGCGCCCCCGCCCTCGGCGGAGGACACCTACGGCCCCGGCCGTCCTGCCGCCGGAACCGGCACCGGCAGGCGAGGAGGATCTCGTCGCGTCGTCGCCGGCGCCCTGGTCCTCGGCCTGGTCGGCGGGTTCGGCGGCGCCGCGGCGTACGGCGGACTGGTCGGGAACGTCACCGCTCCGTCGGCCAGCAGTGCGACGACCACGCCCCGGGCCACCGCGGTCTCGGCGTCCCAGGACCCGCCCGCGGCCGCCGGCTCGGTGGAGCAGGTCGCCGCCTCGGTCCTGCCCTCCGTGGTCAAGATCGTCGTCCAGGGTTCCCAGGGCTCCGGATCCGGCTCGGGCGTCGTGCTCAGCGCCGACGGCGAGATCCTGACCAACAACCACGTCGTCGATCTCGCCTCGGGCGGTGGCAGCGTGGTGGTGAACTTCGCCGACGGCAGCTCGGCCAAGGCGCGCGTCCTGGGCACCGACCCGCTGACCGACCTCGCGGTGATCAAGGCCGACGGCGTCTCCGGGCTGACCCCGGCCGTGATCGGCCAGTCCGGGCTCCTCGACGTCGGGGAGAACGTGGTCGCCATCGGGTCACCGTTCGGCCTGGAGTCGACCGTGACCAGCGGCATCGTCAGTGCCCTGGCTCGCCCCGTCTCGGTCGGTGACTCCCAGAGCACCGAGACCACCTACCCCGCGGTCCAGACCGACGCGGCGATCAACCCCGGGAACTCCGGCGGACCGCTGGTGAACATGCGGGGCGAGGTCGTCGGCATCAACTCCTCCATCCGCAGCGCGGCCTCCTCCGCCGGCGAGAGCGGGTCGATCGGCCTCGGGTTCGCCATCCCCATCGACAACGTCCTTCCCGTGGTGGACCAGCTCCGCAACGGCGAGACGCCCACCCACGCCCGGCTCGGGATCGGCGTCGGCGACCTGCAGAACAACGACGGCATGATCTCCGGTGCCGTCGTGGGCCGGGTGGAGCCGGACTCGGCCGCCCAGAAGGCCGGGCTGGCCACCGACGACGTGATCACCCGGGTCGACGACACCCCGATCGGCGACGCGCAGTCGCTGGTGGCGACGATCCGGGGGCACCGGCCCAACGACACGGTGAAGCTGACCGTCGTTCCCGGTGGCTCCGGTGCGGCGACCTCGGTCACCGCAACCCTCGACAGCGACGAGGGCAGCTCAGCCTCCTGACCGCCGTCTCGGCGGGCCACCCCCGGGCCCGTCGGGACGGTCTCGCTGCACGATGGACAGGCGTTCCCTCCCCTCAGAACTGTCCACTGTGCGGGCTCGTGCCCGGCAGGTCGAGGGCGGCGTGCAGCCGCAGGGCCTTCCAGCGCGTCTCGGCGTACTCCGACTCGACGTCCGAGCGCACGGTGATGCCGCCGCCCGTCCCTAGGGTGTAGGTCCACCCCCCTCCGGCCGACCGGGCCACCAGGCTGCGGATGACCACCCCGAGGTCCGCCCGCCCGTCGGCGCCGATCCAGCCGAAGGCGCCGGCGTAGACCCCGCGCGGGGTCGTCTCGACGCGGTCGATGATCTCCATCGTCCGGCGCTTAGGGGCGCCGGTCATCGACCCGGCCGGAAACAGCGCCCGCAACGCAGCCGGTGTCGACACCTCCTCGCGCAGCCGACCGCGGACCGTGGAGACCAGCTGGTGCAGGCCGGGGTAGGACTCCACCTGCATCAGGTCGGGCACCTCGACGGTTCCCGGCGCACAGACGGTGGCCAGGTCGTTGCGCAACAGGTCGACGATCATCAGGTTCTCGGCGCGGTAGCGCGGGTCGTGGGAGAGCCGGATCCGTTCATGCTCGTCCTGCTCGGGGGTGGTGCCGCGCAGCGTCGTCCCCTTGATCGGCTTGGTCTCCACCCCTCCGGTCCCGTCGAGAGTCGCGAAGCGCTCCGGGCTCGAGCTGAGCAGCGCAACGCCCCGGTGCCGCAGGAAGCCGGCGTACGGCGCCGGGCTGAGCGCCCTGAGGCGCAGGTACGCCGCCAGCGGGTCGACGTCGGACTCCACCGCCTCGCGGTAGGTGAGGTTGACCTCGTAGCTGTTGCCCCGGCGCAGCTCGGCCTGCACGGCCGCGAAGTCGGCGGCATAATCCGCGGGGACCGCCGGCGGATCGAGGTCGCCCGACGGCGCGGACAGCCTGGGCGGCACGGGACGCACCGGCCCCTCGGGTCGCCCGTCTCGCTCGCGGGCCGCGTCGCTGACCTCCGGATGGTCGACGACGACCGGGTCACGAACTCGCATCCACACCGCGTCGGGCACGTCCGGATCCGGCCGCGCGGCGAGGTCGGACCGGCAGGCGTAGCCGAAGTAGCCCACCCAGCTGACCGTCCGGTCGCCGGCGTCCGCGCCAATCTCGTCCTCGAGGCTGGCGAACACGTCCGAGCCGATCACCCGCGCGCTCCCGGACCGGTGCCGCACGACCTCACCACGGGAGGCGTCGAAGGTGAGCGAGACATCGTCCTCGTCGAGGAAGCCCAGGATCGAGCGTCGCCCCGACCAGCGCCGCGCCCCGCCGCCGTCCAGCCAGAACATCCGGTCGCAGTCCGGGGCTCGCTCCACGGCCAGCCGGACCGCCTCGGCGTCGCTCATCGCGAGGCCAGGAAGGAGGCGACCATCGCTGCCCCGTGCTCGGTGAGGATCGACTCGGGGTGGAACTGCACGCCCTCCAGCGGCAGGGAGCGGTGCCGTACCCCCATCAGGGTCGGTCGGCTCCCAGGCCCCGAGCACCACGCGGACGCCTCCAGCTCCTCGGGCAGGTCCCTCGCGTGTAGCGAGTGGTAGCGGACGGCCGCGAAGTCCTG
Source organism: Propionibacteriales bacterium (assembly GCA_038199935.1). GTDB lineage: Bacteria > Actinomycetota > Actinomycetes > Propionibacteriales > Nocardioidaceae > Nocardioides_B. The sequence goes on from JBBPYL010000009.1 coordinate 27,710, forward strand.
GGGCAGCCCGGCGAAGACCCCGCGAGCGTCGTGGCGGATCGCGGCCACCTCCCCGTGCGCGGGCTCGTCCGCCTCGACCGTGCCGCCGAACGCCGCGACCAGCGCCTGCATGCCCAGGCAGACCCCGAGCACCGGGACGCCGAGCGCGAACACCTGCCGGCCGAGCGCAAAGTCTCCGGGTTCGCAGGGATGACCCGGTCCCGGCGAGAGGACGATGTGCGCGAAGCCGACCAGGCTGGTTAGCGCGACCTCGTCGTGCTGGACCACGACCGGCAGCGCTCCGGTCACCGAGGCGACCAGGTGTACGAGGTTGTGGGTGTAGGAATCGTGGTGGTCCACGACCACCACGCCGCTCACCGAGGCCACTGCTAGATCACGCCAGGAGCTCGCGGACGAGGTCGTGGACGAGGTCGTAGCCGTGCTCGGTGAGGATCGACTCGGCGTGGAACTGGATCCCCCGGTAGTGCGGTCCGGCGACCAGGTGGATGTCGTCGGTCTCCGGGTCGGTGAAGACCCGGACGTCCTCGGGCAGGTCCGGGTACGCCGCGGTGCCGCTGCGGCCGACGAACGTGTTGTAGAAGCCGACCACCTCCTCGCGACCCTCGAGGGCGACCCGCGACTGCGTGCCCTGGAAGACGATGTCCTTGAAGCCGAGCTCGATGCCCAACCGGCCGCACAGCACCTGGTGCCCCAGGCAGATGGCCAGGAAGGGCTGGCCGCTCTCGAGCAGGGAGTCCAGCGCCGCCGCGAAGACGGCGATCTTCGGGTGATCCAGGTCGCGGGGGTCCCCCGGGCCGGGCCCGACGATGACCAGGTCGTGCCCCTCGAGCACCCCGTCGGTGTAGTCCTCGTGCCGTACGACGCTCGAGCGCATCCCCATCACGGACAGGACGTGCCGCAGCATGTTCACGAAGTCGTCTTCGCCGTCGAGGATGACCACCGACCGGCCCCGCAGCTCGGGCGCCGGCGGCGAGGCGGCCTGGTCGGTCAACCAGAAGCGGGAGAGTCGCTGGTTGCGCGCGGCCAGGGCGATGAGCACGTCCTCGTCCTGGGTCAGGTCGCTGATCGGGCTGCCCGAGGACGTCGGGGCGGGGACCAGGCCGAAGGCAGTGAGGATTCCGCCGGCCTTGGCGTGGGTCTCCGCCACCTCCGACTCCGCGTCGGAGTCCCGGACCAGGGTGGCCCCCGCCGTCACGATCAGGGCCCCGTCGGGGGAGACGTCGGCGGTGCGGATCACGATCGGCGAGTCGGCCGTGGGGCGGCCTTGCTCGTCGCGTCCGATCAGCGCCAGCGCTCCGGCGTAGTAACCGCGGCCGGCACGCTCGTACTTCGTGATCAGCCGGCACGCGTTCTCCACCGGCGAGCCCGTCACCGTGGCGGCGAACATGGTGTCGCGCAGGACGTCGCGGAGGTCCCGGTCGGTGCGGCCGGCCAGGAGGTACTCGGTGTGCACGAGGTGGGTCATCGGCTTGAGGAAGGGCCCGAGGACCTGGCCGCCCGCCCCGCAGACGTCGCACATCATCTTCAGCTCCTCGTCCACGACCATGAAGAGCTCGTAGATCTCCTTCTCGTCGGCGAGGAAGTCCAGCAGGGAGGCCTTCAGCTCGGCCGGGGACGGGGGGCTCTCGCCGCGAGGCATCCGGAAGGTGCCGCTGATCGGGTTCATCCGCACGTCGCCCCCGTGGACCGAGACGTGCCGCTCCGGGCTGGCGCCGACCAGGAACCTCTCCCCGGTGAAGATGGCGTAGGTCCAGTAGGCCCCGCGCTCCCGCTCGAGCAGCCGGCGCAGGACGGTCAGCGCCGCGTCGGAGTCCCAGTCGCTGAGCTGGGCGCGGTACTTCCGGCCGACCACGAGGTTCGCACCCTCGCCGTGGCCGATCTCGTCGGCGATGATCTGCTTGACCATGGCGCCGTACTCCCCGTCGGGGGTCTCGAAGCCGCCGCGGTCCTCGAACGCCACGACCCGGTCCGGCAGCGCGGTGAGCAGGTCCTCGACGGCGATCTCGGCCTCGGTCTCGATCCTCACCACCGTCAACGGGGTCCCGTCGTCGCGCACCTCGAAGCCGCGCTCGGCGGCCTGACGGAACGGGATGGCCACCAGGCGGTCGAAGCGTCGGCCCGGCTCGGGGACGCCCTCCTCCAGCGGCACGTCGGCGAGACGCTCGACCGCCTGGGCCGAGCCGCCGACCAGCGTGACGGTCGCCGAGTCGCGGAGCCGAATCACGCCCCACGCCTCGTGACCCTGGATCGCCTCCAGCGCGGTCAGGGCAGCAGACGTGGGCTCGGGCATGCGCCGAACTCTACGGCCGCCCCGGACACCGACGCCCCCGGGTTTCACCGCAGCGCACCTCGCGGTCGGTCAGGAGGTCAGCGTGATCATCCGCTGGGTGGCCCGGGTCAGGACCACGTAGAGCGTGGCCCGCCCGGTGACCGACTCCGCCTCGATCTCCTGGGGGGCGACGACGACGATCCCGTCGAACTCCAGCCCCTTGGTGTCCCAGCCGGTGAGCACCGAGACGCGGTCACGGTCGACCCCGGCCCAGGCACCGGCCCCAGCCCCGGCCCTGTCACCGGTCCCGTCACCAGACCCGGCGCTGTCCTCGGACGGACCGCCGGACCCGAGCCAGGCGGACACCTCGGCCCGGCGGGCGATCGGGACGACCACGCCGAGCGTGCCGTCCACCGCTGCGGACAGCTCGCGTACAGCCTCGCGGACGCCGTCGGCGAGGTCCTCGACGACGCGCTCCTCGGGCTCCTGCCCGGTGGAGCGCACCGCGTGGGGGAGGTCGGCGGCCAGCCCGACCCGCTCGGCGTATCGGGCCGCGAAATCGTAGATCTCCGCGCTGTTGCGGTAGTTGGTGGAGAGGTGGAACTCGTGTCGGGCCTTGTCGCCCAACGCCTGCTCACGCGCCTCGCGGGACTCCTCGGGATCCGGCCACGACGACTGGGCCGGATCGCCGACAATGGTCCAGGAGGCCGCCCGGCCCCGTCGACCCACCATCCGCCACTGCATCGGCGTCAGGTCCTGCGCCTCGTCGACGAGCACGTGGGCGAAACCGTCGTCCTCGGTGCGCAGCATCGCCGGGCCGCGGGTGAACTCGCGGTCGGTGACGGTGGTCAGCTCAGGACGGTTCTCGTCGACCAGGTGCGCCAGCGGGTCGTCCTCGGCATCGGGCCGGCGCTCGGGGGCGTCACCGAGGGAGTAGCGCAGCTCGTCGAGCAGGGCGATGTCCTCCACCGACCAGTCCCCAGGCTCCACCCCCCGCCAGGACGCGGTCAGCACCGCGAGCTCGTCGCGGCTCAGCACGCCCTCACCGACCCGGCCCAGCAGCTCGGGATCGCGGAGCCAGCCGAGCACCTGCGCGGCGTCGAGCACCGGCCACCAGCCGCGCGCGAAGTCGACGAAGGCGGCATCGCCCAGCATCTCGTCGGTGAACGCCTCCTTGCCGCGCTCGAGGCCCCGGTCGCCGCCGACCTGACGCCACATGGCCTCGACCAGCGCGGTGACCACCCGCGGGACCTGGCGGTTGCGCTTGCCCTGCGAGAGCAGGTGGCGGCGGATCCGGGCCAGCTCGCGGCCGGTCAGGTGGACGCGGTCGTCACGGTAGAAGACGCGGAACTCCTCCGGTGCGCCCGGTACGGCCTGGCGGGCCAGCCGGCGCAACAGCTCGGCCATCCGCGCTGCCCCCTTCACGTCGGTGGCCCGGCCGACGTCGTGCCGGTCCGACCCGACGCCGTCGACCACCTCGCCCAGCGAACGGAGCGCCACGGCGGTCTCGCCCAGCGAGGGGAGCACCCGCTCGATGTAGCGCATGAAGACGCCCGAGGGCCCGACGACGAGCACGCCGCCGGTTTCGTAGCGGCGACGCTCGGCGTACAGGAGGTACGCCGCACGGTGCAGCGCGACCACGGTCTTGCCCGTCCCCGGTCCCCCGGAGATCGTGACCACCCCGCGGGAGGGGGCCCGGATCGCCCGGTCCTGCTCGGCCTGGATCGTGGCCACGATCGAGTGCATGGTGCTGTCCCGGGCCCGGGAGAGCTGCGCGATGAGCGCGCCCTCGCCGATGATCGGCAGGCTGTCGGCCTTCGGGTCGTCGGGGTCGAGCAGGTCGTCCTCGACGGCGGTGACCCGGTCCCCGGCGCAGCGCAGGACGCGACGTCGTACGACACCCTGGGGGTCGGCGGCCGTCGCCTGGTAGAACACCGCGGCCGCCGGTGCGCGCCAGTCGACGAGCAGAGAGTCCCGGTCTTCGTCGCGCAGCCCGATCCGTCCGATGTAGCGCGGGTCCGCGCTCTGGACGGCCAGGTCGAGCCGGCCGAACACCAGGCCCTCATGGGCGGCGTTGAGAGTGGCGATCCGCTTGGCGGCCTGAAAGACCATCGCGTCCCGCTCGACCAGACCACCCTCGTGGCCCAGTCTTCCCCGCCCGTAGCCCTCCACGGCCAACGCCTCGGCGTTGCGGGTGGACCGCTCGAGCTGCCGGTAGACGACGTCGACGAACTCCTGCTCGCGAGCGACCTCCTCAACGCCGACCTCAGGGGAGGTGACCGGGTCCGACGAGGGCGCAACGTGGTCGAGGGACAAGCTCTCACCGTTCCTGGGGCGTGCGGATGATCGGGGCTCCCGGCGGCTGACCGGTCCTGCGGGGACGCGGTCGCGCAGAGCGCGCACCGGCAGTCCGCCAGCGTAGCCTGGCCGGTGCCACGGCTCCGTCACGATCCACGTACGCCCGCCGACTCGCCGCGCTCGGCCGGCGAGTCGGACGCGGTGTGGCGGAGGTGGCTAGACGGTATGGCGTGACCGCCTCGGATTGAGGGGTTGCGGGCTGGGGCCTCACTCACACATGTTCGTGGGTTACCGGACAGGGGCTGCCTGCCCGGCCTATCCGACAGTTGTGGGAGGCCCCAGTGATGTATCAGCGTA
>JBBPYL010000010.1:0-7035 GCA_038199935.1 Propionibacteriales bacterium
GAGGCCCATCGCCACCGCCACCGAGCGGACCGCCCCGAGCAGGTCGACGCCGAATGCGCCGTAGTCGGGGCCGAAGCCGACCAGCTCGACCCGGGCCTGCCGGCGACGGCGCTGGGAGGTGGGGGCGGCGTCCCCACGATGGCGGGCGAGGGCGGCGACGGTGGCCCGACCCGCGGTCCCCGCCCGGTCGCCGAGCAGCGGGAGCACCGCCTCCTCGCCCAGGGTCAGGTCCTGCTCGGCCAGCAGTGCGAGCACCGGCTCGTCGTCGGGTTGCGGGGAGCCGTCGAGACCCTCGAGGAGGCGACGGGTCTCCGGTGAGCCGTCGAGGACCACCGCCGAGGCGGGGTCGAGGCCGAGCTGGAGCTGGCCGTCGGCACGACGCAGTATGTGGACTCCGGGACGCAGCAACGGGCGCATGGGTCGACCCTGCCGCAGTCGCGACGATGGTGCGCGCGGCGGTCCACAGGCTCCGTCCAATGGGGCCGCTGGAGCCACTGGGGCCGCTGGAGTTGCGGCTCAGCTCCCCGAGACCATCGCGGGGACGATGACTGCGGTGAGGATGGCCGCGTTGAGGGCGTCGAGGGCCCGCTTGAGGGCGGCCCCGACGGCGATGTCCCCGCAGGCCTCCTCGATACGACGACCGAGCTCCTTGGTCGACATCGTGCCGGCCTCCTGAGCCAGCACTTTCTTGGCCGCCCCGAGGCTCTGCACGATGGCCAGCAGGGTCGCATCGGTCGGCGTCGGGGGACCGCCGGCGAGCACCAGGCGCAGGCGGGCGCGGATCTCGCCCTCGGGCGCCGGGTCCAGGGTCGGCCGCTTCTCGGCGACGAGCCCGAACATCCGGGCCGGCTCCACCGCGAGGACACCGTGCTGGACGAGCCCCTCCACGACTTCGGCCTGGGGATTGGCCTTGCGGTCCTGGACGAGGCTGGAGAGCCGGGCGCCGTCTTTCTGTCGTGCCCGCGCGAGCACTTTGTCGAGCACGGGTCGGCCCGTCCGGGTAGCGTCGACGACCCGGACCCGGGGGTCCTTCTCCGGCCCGAGTTCGACGCGTCCCTCGAGCAGCAGGTCGGCGATCGCCGCGGCGCTGAGGGCCCAACCGGTCTGGAGGCCCCAGCTCGCCTTGCCGCCCTCGTCGGTGGTCAGCAGCAGGAACAGCTCGGTCGCGGTGTCCATGGCCCCACGGTAGGCCTCACGGCCGGTGATCCGTGCTCCGGACATGACACGAGGCGGGACCCGGTCGGGTCCCGCCTCGTGCCGTGGTCTGGTGAGGCGCTCAGGCCTTGCCGAGGATTCGGTTCAGGTTGGTGCTGCAGACGGGGCAGACGGCCTTCGCCATCCGGGTGCCCTTGTCGTTCACCTTCACCTCACCCGAGGCCTCGCGCTTCTCCTTGCACTTGACGCAGTAGAACTCGCCGCTCCAGGTCTCCGCCATGACGGTCTCCTCAAGTTGTCGTTGGTGGTGGTCTGACGTCGCGGTCGGCGAGGGGCCCGAATGGCCCCGCCGGTGCCGGTCGACGCCGCCGACCCTACGACAGGCGGGGACGCGGCGCATGTCGGCGTGCGGGGGAGGGCGTCATTTCCCCGTACCTGAGGCGCAGCAAGTAGTGATTTAAGGGTATTAGTCGGTTTTATGAGTCTGGGTGGGTCAGACGGGCGCCGGAAGCGTGCCCGTGTCGGCCGGGCGCGGGCTGAGCGCCACAATCGCGCACAGCCACCCTTGTGGCCCGGGGAGTGGCGCCGGGTCCCGGCGGCGCCGCTAGGTTCATTGTCATGACCGAAGACCTCACGCTGACCCACCTCCGCCTGGACCGCCCCGCACCCGGAGTGGCGGTCCTGACGCTGGACAACCCCGACCAGCGCAACGCGATGTCGCCGGAGATGACCGCGTCGTGGGTCCGGGCCGTGGACGCGCTGGCCAAGGACGCCACCGTGCGGGTCGTCGTGGTGACCGGCGCGGGCTCGGCCTTCTGCTCGGGGGGGAACACCGACTGGATCTCGTCCGAGCCCGACGCCACAGTGGACGACCTCCGCACCCGAATGATGCCGTTCTACCGCGCCTGGCTCTCGATCCGCAGGCTCGAGGTACCGACCGTGGCCGCGATCAACGGGCCGGCGATCGGGGCGGGCCTGGCCCTGGCCCTGGCCTGCGACCTTCGCTACACGACCGAGTCGGCCCGGATGGGCGTCCCCTTCGTCGGGCTCGGGATGCACCCGGGCATGGCCACCACGTACCTGCTGCCCGATGCGGTGGGCGACGCCGCGGCCCGCGACCTGCTGCTGACCGGACGCCTGGTGCGGGGCCCCGAGGCGCTCCGACTGGGTCTGGTCTCGGAGGTGATGGACTCCGGGGCCTTCGAGGAGACCGTCCTGGCGCGGGCCCGAGGCATCGCGGCCACGGCGCCGATCGCCAGCAAGCTGACCACTCTGGTCCTGCGACACGGCGGACACCGCGACCTCGAGTCGGCTCTGCAGTGGGAGGCGCTGGCTCAGCCCGTGACCCTGGCCACCGCGGACCTCCACGAGGGTGTCGCCGCCGCGCGCGAGCGGCGTACGCCGGACTTCACCGGCCGCTGAGCCCGGCGGATCCGGCCCTGGGCGCCGGAGCGGCGCGGCCCGTGAAAACGCGACGAGGCCCTCCGCCTCCACGACGCCGCCCGCTTGCCTTCCCCTTGCGAACGGCCGGTGTCGATTCGGCGCAGGGCCTCATCGCGGCTCAACGTAGGGGCGCCACGGGGGTAGGTCAACGTGGCTCCTGGCCGTCCTGTGGACGCGCCTGGGGACAGTGTGTGGACCAATGCCCACAGCCTGTGGAAAACCCTGGGGATGCCGGTGCAGAAACTGTGGGGAACACGCCCGGGACGGCCACGGACACCCTGCCTGAGCAGCGTGGACGCCGCCGCCGATGCTGTGGAGGACAATCGGTGCGGAAGCGATCCGGAAGGAGTGCAGGGTGGACCAGACCGCAGGAGACCAATCAGCGTCAGGGGTTGACGGGGAACCGCTGGACCCGGTGTGGGCGCTGCGTCGGATCGCCTTCCTGCGGGAGCGCCGACTCGACGACACCTACCGGATCAAGGCCTACCGGACCGCCGCGGCGACCCTGGCCGCGCTGCCCCCCGGCGAGCTGACCGAGCGGGGCCGGGCCGGCAGCCTGCGCGAGCTGCCCGGAGTCGGCGCGAAGACGGCGGCCGTGGTGGCCGACTGCCTGGCCGGTCGTCGGCCCGCGACGCTGGTCGACCTGGAGACGAAGGCCGGTCCGCTGGCGCCAGGCGGTGAGTCCGTCCGGGCCCTGCTGCGCGGCGACCTGCACACCCACTCGGACTGGTCCGACGGCGGCTCGCCGATCCAGGAGATGGTCGCCACCGCGATCGAGGTCGGCCACGGGTACACCGCCCTGACCGACCACTCCCCGCGGCTGCGGGTGGCCAACGGCCTCTCCGTCGAGCGGCTCACCGAGCAGCTGGCGGTGGTCGACGCGGTGAACGCCCACCTCGGGGACTCCTTCCGCCTGCTGCGCGGGATCGAGGTCGACATCCTCGAGGACGGCGGTCTCGACCAGACCGAGGAGATGCTCGGAAGGCTCGACGTCGTGGTGGCCTCGGTGCACTCCAAGCTCCGGATGGACGGGGCGGCGATGACCCGCAGGATGGTCCGGGCCGTGCAGCACCGGGCCACCGACGTGCTCGGACACTGCACCGGCCGCTTGATCATGGGCGGTCGCGGTACCCGCCCGCAGAGCGACTTCGACGCGGAGGTGGTCTTCGCGGCCTGCGCCGAGCGTCAGGTCGCGGTCGAGATCAACTCCCGGCCCGAGCGTCGCGATCCTCCCGAGGACCTGGTCGCGGTGGCGCTGGAGGCCGGCTGCTTGTTCTCGATCGACAGCGACGCGCACGCCCCGGGGCAGTTGGACTTCCTCGACCACGGCGCCGCGCGGGCCGTCGAGCTCGGCGTACCGGCAGAGCGCATCGTCAACACCTGGCCGTTGAACCGGCTCCTGGAGTGGACCGGGCGGTAGCCTCGAGGAATGTCACCCGCCAGGGAGCCGGTCGTGGAGGTGCGACGTTCGCGCCGCCGGCGCCGGACCGTGGCCGCGTACCGCGAGGACGGCAAGGTGGTCGTGCTGCTGCCGGCGCGGATGTCCCGGGCCGAGGAGCGGCAGTGGGTGGCCACCATGCTGGCCAAGCTGGAGCGCTCGGAGCGACGCCGTCGGCCCAGCGACGAGGAGCTGATGACCCGGGCGAGACGCCTGGACGCCGCCCATCTCGACGGCTGGGCCGAGGCGCTCTCGGTGCGCTGGGTCGACAACCAGAACTCGCGCTGGGGGTCATGCACGCCTGAGGACCGCACCATCCGGCTCTCCCGCCGGCTGGAGGGCATGCCGTCGTGGGTGATCGACTACGTCCTGGTCCACGAGCTCGCGCACTTGCGGGTCGCCGGCCACTCGCCCGACTTCTGGGCCCTGGTCGACCGCTACCCCCGCGCCGAGCGGGCCAAGGGCTTCCTCGAGGGACTCAGCGCCGCCGGGCAGCTCGGCCTGGACACGACGGCCGAGGACCCGGACGGTGAGGACGGAACGGACGGGGCGCCGGCCGGTCAGGTCGTCGAGGTCGACACGGTCGATGCGGTCGACACGGGGGAGCCCGGCTCCACCACGCTGTTCTGAAGCCGGATCAGGGCCAGCGCGACCAGCGGGCCCAGGTCACCGGCCGGTTCGGGCAGCGCGTCCACCGGCCACCACCGCACGTCCAGCGACTCCTCGCTGACCAACGGCCGGGCCGAGGGCGGGGCCAGGGCGAGGTAGCGGACGTCGAGGTGGCCGACCGGACCGGTCGAGGCCGGGCCACAGAAGCTCACCTCGTGCCGGTCGAGATGGAGCGGGACGGGGTCGAGGACGAGGTCCTCGATACCGGACTCCTCGCGAGCCTCACGAAGCGCGGCGCCGGCCAGGGTGGCGTCCTGGTCCTCGCAGTGCCCGCCGAGGTGGAACCAGCGCCGCGCCTTGGCGTGCAGGGTGAGCAGGACCCGGCTCCGGTCGGCCGAGACGACGAGGGCCCCCGCCGTGAGGTGGTCCGGGCGGCAGTCCCGGGCCACGCCGTCGGGGTGCCGCTCGAGGTGGTCGACGTACGACGCGCGCAGCTGCTCCTGGCTGGGGTCGGGCGTGGTCCAACTGCGGAGCGCGGCCAGGGCCTCGTGGTGCAGGCCGCTCACGCCGGGGAGGAGCCGTCCTCGGGATCCTCAGGGGTCTCGGGAGTGGGGGAGTCCGACTCACCCACACTGCTGGCCGGGCCGTCGAGCAGGCTGGCCAGCTCGGCGTCGAACTGCTCCGTGGAGAGCTCCTCGGGCGAGGTGACGCCGTCCCGGAAGCCCAGCGGGTCGTCGAGGTCGGCGGCGGTCGGGAGCAGGTCGGGGTGGGCCCACACGGCGTCTCGCGCCGCGGCGTCCTGACGGCTGCGCAGCGAGCCCCACAGGGTGGAGGCGTCGCGCAGCCGGCGGGGCCGCAGGTCGAGCCCGACCAGGGCGGCGAAGGTGTCCTCCGCCGGTCCACCGGCGGCCCGCCGACGACGGAAGGCCTCCTGGAGGCGGGACGCGTCGGGCATCCGGCCCTCAGTGGCCTGGGAGACGACCTCGTCGACCCAGCCCTCGACCAGCGCGAGCAGCGTCTCCAGACGGGTTAAAGCGGCTTCCTGGGCGGGGGTCTTCTGCGGCTCGAACAGCCCGCCCTCGAGCGCCTCGGTGATCGCGGCCGGGTTGGTGGGGTCGAGGTCGCGCATCGACTCCTCGATCTTCGACACGTCGATGGTGGTGCCGCGGCCGTACTCCTCGACGGTGGCCATCAACCGGGCACGCAGCCACGGGACGTGGCTGAACAGACGCTGGTGGGCGGCCTCGCGCAGGGCCAGGTAGAGCAGGACGTCGTCGGAGGAGACGTCGAGGCCGTCGGCGAAGGCGGCGACGTTCACCGGGACGAGCGCGGCCTGGCCGGCGGGGCCCAGGGGGAGGCCGATGTCCGAGGCGCTGAGCACCTCGCCGGCCAGCCCGCCGAGGGCCTGGCCGACCTGACTGCCGAACATGGCGCTGCCGGCCTGGTTCAGGATGCCCATCAGGGGGCCGGCCATCGCCTTGGCCTCCTCGGGCAGGGCGCTGCCCATGGCGCCGACCACGTGCTCGGCCACCGGCTCGACCAGGCCCTTCCACACCGGCACGGTGTGCTCGACCCACTCCGCGCGGCTCCAGGCGGCAGTCGTGCTCACACCCGAGGGCAGCTCGGTGGCTTGGTCCAGCCAGTGGTCGGCGAGCCGGAGCGCGTCGGCGACCTCGGTGCGCTGGGCGGCGCTCGGCGTCGGGTCCTGCTCCTGGGTCACGGTGGCGCGGGCGGTGTCCTTGGCCAGCGTCCAGTTCACGGACCCTTCCTGCGGGGTCATCATCGCCTGCATCTGGCCCATCAGCACCGACAGGTCGGGCATCGCGGCACCCGAAGGCAGCTGTCCTCCGAACGCAGCGAACATCTGCTCGAAGGGCGTCCCCTTGAACGGGTTGTCGGCGTTGTCGGGGCTCTCGCCCGGGTCCTTCGTCATAGGTCCAAACTACTCGTGCCCGCAACGGGGCCCGTAGGCTGCGCACCGTGAGTCAGCCCACCGTCGTACGCCTCGTGGACATCCGGGACACCCCGCTGGACGCCGCCGAGGTGCTGGCCTGCCTGACCGACGTCTCCGCAGGCGGGGTGACGCTCTTCGTCGGCAACGTCCGCGACGTCGACGGCGGCAAGGGCGTTCTCGGACTGGACTACTCCGCCCACCCCACCGCGCTGGACCGGCTGCGGGAGGTCTGCGACGCGGTGGCCCAGCGGTACGACGTGCAGGGGATCGCCGCGGTGCACCGGGTCGGCCCGCTGGGGCTCGGCGAGGCCGCCGTGATCGTCGCCGCGGCCGCCGTGCACCGCGGCGAGGCCTTCGACGCCTCCCGGGCCCTGATCGACGACCTGAAGGCGACGGTGCCGATCTGGAAGCACCAGCGCTTCGGCGACGGCAGCGA
>JBBPYL010000011.1:0-4343 GCA_038199935.1 Propionibacteriales bacterium
ATTCTCGGGAGCGATGCCGAGGTCGGTGTACCAGCGGGTGCGCTCCTCGAGCCAGTACTGGAGCCACTCCTCGTCCTCGCCCGGGCGAACGAAGAACTCCATCTCCATCTGCTCGAACTCGCGGGTGCGGAAGATGAAGTTTCCCGGGGTGATCTCGTTCCGGAACGACTTGCCGATCTGACCGATCCCGAACGGGGGCTTGCGGCGCGAGGAGTTCAGTACGTTGGCGAAGTTGACGAAGATGCCCTGGGCGGTCTCGGGCCTCAGGTAGTGCAGCCCCTCCTCGGACTCCACCGGACCGAGGTAGGTCTTGAGCAGGCCGTTGAACATCCGCGGCTCGGTCCAGGCGTTCTTCGTGCCGCAATGCGGGCAGGCGATCAGGCTCATGTCGACCGAGTCCGGGTCGACCGGGTCGGCACCCGGCTTCGAGGCCTTTTCCGCGTACGCCTCCTGGAGGTGGTCCTGCCGGAAGCGCCGGTGGCAGGACTGGCACTCGATCAGGGGGTCGACGAAGGCGGCGAGGTGCCCCGAGGCCTCCCAGGTCCGGGTGGGCAGGATGACCGAGGAGTCGAGGCCGACGACGTCCTCGCGGGACTGCACCGTCGAGCGCCACCACTGCCGCTTGATGTTCTCCTTCAGCTCCACGCCGAGCGGGCCGTAGTCCCAGGCGGACTTGGTGCCGCCGTAGATCTCGCCGCAGGGGTAGACGAACCCCCGGCGCTTGCAGAGGGAGACGACGTGGTCGATCGCGGACGCGGGCTTGCCGGACACGGGATGGGACTCCAGGGGTCGATGCGCCGACTGGCTGACGGCGAAGTGCTCACCTTATCGGCAGCGGACAACCGGCTTCAGCGGCTCCCCAGGCTCCGCGGAGCGGCGTCGTTGAGCCCCGCGACCCCGGCCGCGCCGACCTCCTCGTACGCCGAGGGCTCGTCGACGGCCCGGGAGAGGAGCGGCACAGCGCTGACCTTCACGTCGTAGGCCGACAGCGCCCGGCGGTAGCTGCCGACGTCGGCCCAGCGAGTGGTCAGCAGCCACAGGTCCGGCTCGTCGACGTTGCGGGCGATCACGCCCTCGACGTAGCCCGGGCGGGCCGCGAGCGCGTCCCGGGCCGCGGCCACCTCGGCGGCGAAGGCCTCCTCATCGAGGGGACGGCCCTCGGAGTCCTGCGCCGGCACCCGGAACCGGTTCACCACGATCATGTGCAAACCCTAGTCCGTCCCGTCCCGCCCGCTCGGCAGTTTGACAATGAATGTCACTACGATTAACAATGATTGTCATGTGGAAGAAGACGGCCGCCCTGGTCGTGGCGGCGCTCGCTGGGACGAGCCTGCTCTCCGGGTGCGGCGCCGGCTCCCCCGGCGACGATGGCCGACCTCAGGTCGTCGCCGCCTTCTACCCGCTGGAGTACGTCGCCTCCCGGATCGCCGGGGACGACGCCGACGTCGAGCTGCTGACCCGCCCCGGCGCCGAGCCGCACGACCTCGAGCTGACCTTCGCCCAGACCGTCGACCTGACCGAGGCGGACGTGGTGGTGGTCGACACCGGCCTGCAGCCCGCCGTCGACGACGCCGTGGCCCAGGCCGACCCAGCCCACCTCGTCGACGCCTCCGACGTGGCCGACCGGGACGGCGACCCGCACTTCTGGCTGGACCCGACCCGGCTCGCCGCCGTGGCCGGCCGGGTCGCCGATCAGCTCAGCACCGTGGACCCCGGCCGGTCCTCGACCTACGCCGACCGCTTGGCCGTGCTCCGGTCCGACCTCAAGCGTCTCGACACGACGACGCGGCGCGGGCTGGCCGACTGCGACCGGGACACCGTCGTGGTCAGCCATGACGCCTTCGGCTACTACGGGGCCCGCTACGGCCTTGACCTGGTGTCGATCAACGGCCTCTCCCCCGACAGCGAGCCCTCACCGGCGCACCTGCGCGAGCTGGCGGCGCTGATCGACGCCCGCGGGATCACCACGGTGTTCTCCGAGACGCTGGCCTCCCCCGAGCTCGCCGACACCCTGGCCGGCGAGCTGGGCCTGTCCACCGCGGTGCTCGACCCCATCGAGGGCCTCTCCGACCAGACCGCCGACGAGGACTACCTCTCGCTGATGGCGGAGAACCTCGCCGCGCTCCGGATCGCGAACGGCTGCCGATGAGTCTGGTCGAGATGCGCGACGTGGCCGTCGAGCTCGGTGGCCGCCCGGTGCTCCGCGGGATCGACCTCGACGTGGGCTGGGGCGAGGTCCTGGCCCTGCTCGGGGCCAACGGCTCGGGCAAGTCCACGCTGGTCCGCACCCTGCTGGGGCTGGTCCCGAGGGTGCGCGGCACCGCGAGCCTCTTCGGCGAGCACGTCGAGGACTTCGGTGACTGGCAGCGGGTCGGTTTCGTGCCCCAGCGAGCCAGCGCCACCTCCGGCGTCCCGGCCACGGTGGCCGAGGTCGTGGCCGCCGGCCGCCTCTCGCGGCGTAGGCCGTTCGTCCCGCTGCGACGCGCCGACCGCGACGCGATCGCCACCGCGCTCGAGGTTGTGGACCTCAGCCACCGGGCCCGGGACGGGGTCTCCACCCTCTCCGGCGGCCAGCAGCAACGCGTGCTGATTGCTCGCGCGCTGGCCGGCGAGCCCGACCTGCTCGTCCTCGACGAGCCGACCGCCGGCGTCGACCTGGTCTCCCAGCAGGTGCTCGCCGACGCCCTGGCCCACCTGGTCGGCCGGGGTGTGACGGTCCTGCTCGTCGCCCACGAACTCGGCCCCCTGGCCGGCCTGGTCGCACGGACGGTGGTGATGCGCGACGGACGGACGGCCTATGACGGCCCGGCGATCGACCTCTTCACCGACGCCGCGGCCCACCACCACGAGCGGAACGAGCACCCCCATCTCGACCACACCCCGACGGTGGCCTCGCCGCTGGACCCGACGACGCGGAGCAGGCCATGAGCGTCCTCGCCTACGACTTCGTCGTCCGGGCCCTGCTCGCCGCCCTCTTCACCGGTCTGGCCGCGCCCGCCGTGGGGACGTACCTGGTGCAGCGCCGCCTGGCCCTGATGGGCGACGGCATCGGCCACGTCGCGGTCACCGGAGTGGCTCTCGGCCTCCTCACCGGTACGGCGCCGCTGCTCACCGCCGTCGTGGTCGCCGTCCTCGGGGCGGGCGCCATCGAGCTGATCCGGGCCCGCGGGCGCACCAGCGGGGACGTGGCCCTCGCCCTGCTCTTCTACGGAGGCATCGCCGGCGGGGTGCTGCTGACTGGGCTGGCCGGCCAGAGCGCGGCCGTGCTCAACCGCTACCTGTTCGGCTCGATCAGCAGCATCAGCACCGGCGAGGTGGCGATGACCGTGCTCCTCGCGGCCGGGGTCCTGCTGGTCGCGGTCGGGCTGGCCCCCCAGCTCTTCGGGGTGGCCCAGGACGAGGAGTTCGCCCGGGTGGCCGGCTTGCGGGTGGGGGCCTACAACCTCCTGGTCTCGGTCCTGGCCGCGGTCACGGTGACGGTGGCGATGCGGACCGTGGGGCTGCTCCTGGTCAGCGCGCTGATGGTCATCCCGGTGGCCACCGCCCAGCAGGTGACCCGCAGCTTCCGCGCCACCCTGCTGGCCGCGATGGCCATCGGCACCCTGGCCGCCCTCGGCGGCGTGAGCGTGTCGGTCTTCGTGCGCGTCGCCCCCGGGGCGACCATCGTGCTGCTCGCCCTCGGCGGCTACCTGGTCGCCTACCCCGTCGGGGTGCTGCTGCGGCGACACGCACGGATCAGACGGCCCTTCGAGGACCCGGCCGAGGCCTGGGCCCTCGAACGCGACCACGACGTCGACCACACCACCGCCGACGAGGACCACGGGCACCAGCACGGGCCGGACTGCGGGCACCCGGCGGTCCGGCACGGCGACCACGTCGACTACGTCCACGACGGCCACCGACACGCGCCCCACGGGAGCCACTATGACGAGCACTGAGCCCGACCCTCGGCTGCCTGCGGGCATCCGCCCCACCCGTCAGCGTCGCGCCGTGGCCGCGGTGATGCAGTCCTTCGAGGACTTCCGCAGCGCCCAGGACATCCACGACCTGCTCCGGCACGGCGGGGACACCGTCGGGCTCTCGACGGTCTACCGGACCTTGCAGTCCCTCGCCGACGGCGGGGAGGTCGACGTGCTGCGCTCGGAGGACGGTGAGGCGCTCTACCGACGCTGCTCCGAGCGGCACCACCACCACCTCGTCTGCCGCGCGTGCGGCCGAACCGTGGAGGTCGAGGGCCCTGCGGTCGAGCGCTGGGCGGACTCCGTGGCCGCCCAGCACGGCTTCGGGCAGGTCAGCCACACCCTGGAGATCTTCGGCACCTGCCCCGACTGCTGAGAAGTGCA
>JBBPYL010000012.1:0-8017 GCA_038199935.1 Propionibacteriales bacterium
CGTACAAGGCCGACAGCTACCGGTCCTGAGGTCGGGACGGGCGCGGAAGGGACTATGTTGTCGAACGGTGAGCCGGGCAACCGGGGCAAGGTGCTCGTCGTCGACGACGACGCCGCGCTCTCGGAGATGCTGGGCATCGTCCTGCGCAACGAGGGCTTCGACTCGCGTGTGGTCTCCACCGGGGACCGCGCGCTGGCCGAGTTCCGCGACTACCGTCCCGACGTGGTGCTGCTCGACCTGATGCTGCCGGGCAAGGACGGGATCGACGTCTGCCGGGAGATCCGGGCCGAGTCCGGGGTGCCGATCGTGATGCTCACCGCGAAGAACGACACGATCGACATCGTGGTCGGGCTCGAGTCGGGGGCCGACGACTACGTCGTCAAGCCGTTCAAGCCCAAGGAGCTCGTGGCCCGGATTCGGGCCCGGGTACGCCGCTTCGACGACCCGGCCCCCGAGGCGCTCACGATCGGGGACCTGGCCATCGACGTAGCCGGCCATCAGGTGAGCCGGGGCGTCGAGCCGATCATGCTCACCCCTCTCGAGTTCGACCTCCTGGTCTGCCTGGCCCGCAAGCCGTGGCAGGTCTACACGCGCGAGGTGCTGCTCGAGCAGGTCTGGGGCTACCGCCACGCGGCCGACACCCGACTGGTCAACGTGCACGTGCAGCGACTGCGCTCGAAGGTCGAGCACGACCCGGAGAAGCCCGAGATCGTGCTCACCGTGCGCGGCGTGGGCTACAAGGCCGGCACGGCCTAGCCATGGCCTCCTCCCGCGGGGGGCTCTCGCGCAGTGTCTGGTTCCTCCCGACCTTCTGGCGGCGGTCCATCCAGGCCCGTGTCGTGGTCAGCACGGTGTTGCTCTCGGCTGCGGTCGCCGCGGTGGTCGGCTGGGTGCTGCTTCAGCAGGTCAGTGACGGTCTGCTGGCCGGAAAGACCCGCTCCTCGGTCGCCGAGGCCACCCGGGGCACGGTCGACGCCCAGCGACGCCTCTCCGGCGCCAGCGGGACCGAGCTCAACTCCAGCGCCCAGCTCACCCAGCTCGTGGCCAGCATCGTCCAGCGGGGCCAGGTCCAGGGCTACGACGTGGTGCTGACCGGTCCGGTCGCCGGGTCCAGCGAGGGGATTGCCGCGGGCAGCGGGACGCGCAACTCCCAGGGCGTCCGCAGCGAGAGCATCCCGCAAAGCCTGCGCAGCTCCGTGGAGCAGCCCGGCTTCAGCTCGGTGGCCTGGACCTACACGGAGGTCGGCTACGACCCCGCCTCAGGCAAGCCCGCCGTGGCCGGAGTGGTCACCGGCTCCCAGCTCCTCCTGCCCGCCGACGGCGGGACCTACACGCTGTACTACATCTTCCCGATGTCCGAGCAGGAGCGCACGCTCTCGCTGGTCCGCCGCTCCCTGATCACCGGTGGCGTCCTCCTGCTGGTGCTGGTGGCGGGCCTGACCTGGCTGGTGACCCGGCAAGTCGTCACCCCGGTCCGGCTGGCTCGTCGCGTGGCCGAGCGGCTCGCCTCGGGCCGTCTGGAGGAGCGGATGCACGTCCGTGGTGACGACGACATCGCCCGGCTGGGGACCTCCTTCAACCAGATGGCGGCCAGTCTGCAGACCCAGATCCGCCAGCTCGAGGAGCTCTCGCGGGTGCAGCGGCGGTTCGTCTCGGACGTGTCGCACGAGCTGCGGACGCCGTTGACCACCGTCCGGATGGCCGGCGACGTGCTGCACGACGCCCGCGCCCAGTTCGACCCGGCGACCAAGCGGTCCGCCGAGCTGCTCCAAAAGGAGCTCGACCGCTTCGAGACCCTGCTCACCGACCTGCTGGAGATCAGCCGCTTCGACGCCGGGGCGGCGGTGCTCGACCTCGAGGACGTCGACCTCGTGGACGTGGCCCACCGGGTAGTGGACGCCACCGCCGCCCTCGCCCGGCACAAGGGGATCGAGGTCCGCGTGGTGGCGCGGAGCCAGCCGTGCGTGGCGGAGTTCGACGTCCGGCGCGTCGAGCGGGTGGTGCGCAACCTGGTCACCAACGCCATCGACCACGCCGAGGGCGCCGACGTCACGCTCTTCGTCGCCGCCGATCCGCACTCGGCCGCGCTGGCCGTCCGCGACCACGGGGTGGGTCTGGCCAAGGGGGAGGCGATCCTGGTCTTCAACCGCTTTTGGCGTGCGGACCCCGCCCGGGCCCGCACCACCGGTGGCACCGGTCTCGGCCTGTCCATCTCCTTGGAGGACGCCCACCTGCACGGCGGCTGGCTCCAGGCCTGGGGCCGGCCCGGCGTGGGGTCCCAGTTCCGTCTGACGCTGCCCCGCCGGGCCGGGGACGCCCTGGATCACAGCCCGCTGCCGCTGGTTCCCACCGACGCCGGGTCCCAGCCTGCCGGGGAGCGGGTCCGATGAGCCGCCGTCGGGTGCGCCGGCTGCTCGCGCGGGCGGCTCTGGGCCTGGCCGCCCTGGCCCTGACCGCCGGCTGCGTGGGGCTGCCTTCACAGGGGCCGGTGCAGACCGAGCCGATCCAGGAGCAGGTCGAGGACGAGGCGCCCGTCGACTTCACGCCGGGCGGACCCCAGCCGGGGGCCGCGCCGGTCGAGATCGTCCGCGGCTTCCTGGTGGCGATGCAGGCCACCCCGATCAGCACCTCGGTGGCCCGACGGTTCCTGACCAGCGAGAGCAGCGACAGCTGGGTGCCCGAGCGCGGCACGCTGGTCTACGACGACGAGCTGCGCCGGATGCGCGGCACGGACGTCCGGCTGGACCTCAGCGACGTCGTGCGGCTTGACGGCCGGGGCGCGTGGTTGGGCGGCGGCGGGAGCCGCACCTTCACCGTGGACATGGCGCTCGAGAAGGGGGAGTGGCGGATCAGCGACCCACCGAACCGGTTGATCATCCCGACCTCGCACTTCGAGACCCGATTCGCCCAGCGCTACCTGTACTTCTTCGACAAGAGCGCCCAGGTGCTGGTGCCCGAGCCCGTCTACGTCCCCACCGGCGCCCAGGCCTCCACGTTCCTGGTGGCCGGGCTTCTGCGCGGCCCCGAGCAGCGGCTGCTCGGCGTGGAGCGCACCTTCATCCCGGCCCGGACCAGACTCGACGACATCTCGGTACCGGTGGGTCGTGACGGCACCGTCGAGGTGCCTCTCTCCGACGAGGTCCTCGACGTGGACCAGAGCCAGCTGTCACTGATCTACGCGCAGCTGGCCTGGACCCTGCGCCAGGTCCCGGGGGTCGACCGGCTGCGGATCACCGTGGACGGCTCCCCCCTGGACCTGCCCGGGGCCGGATCGGACCTGGCCGTCACCGACTGGTCCGAGTTCGACCCGGCCCTGTCCTGGGCCTCGGAGGCCCTGTTCGGGGTCCGCCAAGGACGGGTGACGGTCCGGACCGGCAGCCAGGAGAGACGGGTCTCGGGGCCGTTCGGGGTGCTGGACCTGGAGCCGCAGCGGATCGGGGTCGACCTCGCCGGGGAGGAGGTTGCGGCCACCACGCCGCAGGGCCGTGTCCTGGTCGGCTCGGTCAACAGCGAGAGCGGCACCGAGCCGGCGCCCGAGGACGTGGAGGCGGTCTACCAGGGCGGCACCGACCTGCTGGCACCGGTTTGGGACCTCTCACGTCGGCTGTGGGTGCTGGACCGGACCGAGGACGGCGCGGAGCTGACGGTGATCGGCCCCAGCGGCGCTCGGACGCTCGCCGTGCCCGGCCTCACCGGACGCGACGTCCGCGCCCTCACGCTCTCCCGGGACGGGACCCGGCTCGCGGCCGTCGTCTCGGTCGCCGACGGGCAGCGCGTCGTGCTGGCCCGGGTCCTGCGCAACCCCGATGGACGGGTCCGACGGGTCCAGCGCGCCTGGGAGGTCGCCCTGGGCGGCGCCGAGGTCGGAACCGTCCGGGACGTGGCTTGGCGCTCGCCGGGGACTCTGGCCGTGCTGGTCGCTCCCTACTCGGGGGCCTCCCAGGTGCTGGTGGCCAAGGTGGACGGCTCCTCGACGTCCACCGAGGCGAGCGGGGGAGCGGAGATCTTCCGCGGGGACGCGCGCACCGTGGTGGCCTCGCCGCAGACCGACGCCCCGCTCTACCTGACGACGAACACCCAGCAGCTCTTCTCCCTGGCCGCCAGCGGGCGCTGGGTGAGCGCCGGGATCCGGGAGGGTCTGCGCGGGCCGACCTTCGTCGGCTGACCCGGTCCCATCCCCAGCCGACGAGGTCCGGGCCTGGTCCACCGGTCCGCGGTCCGTCCGGTGCACCCGGACGACGCGGGGCAGGCTCGGTCGCGTGTGGGACGTGGCGGTGGACCTGGCGCTCGGCTCGACCTGCGCGGGCTGCGGAGAGGCAGGACGGTCGCTGTGCCGGGGGTGTGCCCAGGCCCTGCCCCGCACCGGCCGCTCGGCCTGGCCCACGCCCTGTCCCGCGGGACTCGCGCACCCGGTCGCCGCCGGGGACTACGACGGGCTGCTCCGGGCGCTGGTGGGGGCCCACAAGGAGCAGCGGGTGTTCGCGCTGGCCCGGCCCCTGGGCCGGGTACTCGGCGCGGTCGTGGCCACCGCCGCGGAGCAGGCCGCGTGGCCCTCGCTGCTGTTGGTCCCGGTCCCCTCCCGTCCCGCGGTGGTGCGTCGGCGTGGTCACGACCCGATCCTGCGGATGACCCGACACGCGGCGCAGTCGCTGCGCACCGGCGGGCTCGACGTCGCGGTGGCCCGACTCCTGCGTCCGGCGCGCAGCACGGTGGACCAGGCCGGCCGGGGGGCCACGGAGCGGGCGGAGAACCTGGCCGGTGCGCTCCGGGCGGTGCAGCGCCCCGGGCGCGTGGCCCCGCGGGTGGTGGTCACCGACGACGTGCTCACCACCGGCTCGACCGGGCGGGAGGCCCAGCGGGCCCTGGAGGCGGCGGGGTGGCGGGTCGGTGCGGTCGCCGTGGTCGCCGCGACCCGGCTGCGAGGCCCTGCCCTACCGTTTTGTCCCCCTGACCACTAGCGTCTGGTCATGGAGTCCGTCCGGGTCCGTGGTTGCGTCGACGGGTCCCGGCTGTGCCGGGCCCCCTGTCGGCTAGCCGATGCCAGTCGCAGGCGAAACGGTCCACGTAAGGCGCGCCCCGGGCGACCGGGCCGCCGATCACGGTGCGGCTTAGAGGTAAGTCCTGCCCCCGGCGCGTCGTCAGACACGACGCTCCCCGGGGAGAAGGCCGCTAGTGGCACCAAGCCGCGAAAGCCTCAGCAGGCGGTTGTGGGGTCGAAGACCAGGTCGGCCGGACGGGCTCCGCTCCGAGGCCGGGTGCCGCAGGCGTGTACCCGGACGTACCACGAGGACAATCCCGCAGAATGAGCAGGAGGTCGCGATGGACATTGTGTTGACAGGTCGCCACGTGGAGCTGAGCGAGCGGTTCCACTCCCACGTCGAGGAGAAGATCTCCCGCCTCGAGAAGCACGACCACCGGGTGATCCGGGTCGAGGTCGAGGTCGACAAGGAGCGCAACCCGCGACTGGCCGAGCGGGCCATCCGGGTCCAGCTCACCGCGTTCTCCAAGGGCCCGGTGATCCGGGCCGAGGCTGCGGCCGAGGACAAGATGGCCGCCCTGGACCTCGCCGTCGACAAGATGGCGACCCAGATGCGCCGCGCCGCGGACCGACGCCGGGTGCACCACGGTCGACACACCCCCGTCTCGGTGGCGCGGGCGCTGGCGGACCTCGACCAGGGCGACAGTGGGGTCGCGGAGCAGGCCGAGGACGAGGAGCTCGAGCGCCGGGTCGGACCCATCTCGGTGCTGGGGGACGGGCCGTTGGTCGTGCGCGAGAAGAGCCACGCCGCCGAGCCGATGACCCTGGACCAGGCGCTCTACGAAATGGAGCTGGTCGGTCACGACTTCTTCCTCTTCGTCGACAAGGAGTCCGAGAAGCCCTCGGTGGTGTACCGGCGGCGCGGCTACGACTACGGCGTGATCTCGCTCGAGGTGTCCTAGCCGGAGAATGCTCGTTTGACCCCGGGAGGGGGATTCACCGTGCAAGGATCGGCACGTGGCCGGCCCCGAGAACTCCTCGCGTAGTGACGAACCCATCCGGGTCGTCGTCGTTGACGACCAGGAGCTGTTCCGTCGCGGACTGACGATGCTCCTGGGCGTCGAGGACGACATCGAGGTGGTCGGCGAGGCCGGTGACGGAGTGGAGGCCACCGAGCTGATCAGCCGCTCCGTGCCCGACGTGATCCTGATGGACGTGCGGATGCCGAAGCGCTCGGGCATCGAGGCGTGCGTGGCGATCAAGGAGATCGCGCCGACGGCGCGGATCATCATGCTCACGGTCAGCGACGAGGAGGCCGACCTCTACGAGGCGGTGAAGAACGGCGCCTCGGGCTACCTGCTCAAGGACTCCTCCATCGACGAGGTCGCGCAGGCGATCCGGGTGGTGGCCGACGGCCAGTCCCTGATCAGCCCCTCGATGGCCGTCAAGCTCCTTGACGAGTTCAAGCAGATGTCCCGCTCGGACCGGCAGCAGGTCCCCCCTCCGCGACTGACCGAGCGCGAGCTCGAGGTGCTCAAGCTCGTGGCCCAGGGCCTGAACAACCGGGAGATCGCCAAACGGCTGTTCATCAGCGAGAACACGGTGAAGAACCACGTCCGCAACATCTTGGAGAAGCTCCAGCTGCACTCGCGGATGGAAGCCGTGATGTACGCCGTGCGCGAGAAGCTGCTCGACATCCCGTGACCCCGGGGGGCGCCACGAGCCTCTCTCGGCCCCAGGCCCGCCGGGTGGCCCTGGCGGCCCAGGGCTTCTGCGACCCGCGGCCGGCCGTGCCGACCATGCGCACGCTGACCCGCACCATCCGGCGCACCGGCGTGCTGCAGATCGACTCGGTCAACGTGCTAGCGCGGGCGCACTACATGCCGCTCTACTCGCGGATGGGCGCCTACGACACCGACCTGCTGCGCCGGGCCTCCGCCGAGCACCCGCGACGCCTCGTCGAGTACTGGGCGCACGTCGCCGCCTTCATGCCCGTCGACCTGTGGCCGAGCATGCAGCACCGGATGCGGCGCTGGAGCGAGGAGGGTCACGAGTGGTCGGGACTGCAGCACCGGCCAGAGCTGGTCGCCTCCCTCCTGGCCGAGGTGCGTGAGGTCGGTGCCTCGACCTCACGGGACCTCGACGACGGGTTGCCGCGGTCCCGCGAGCACTGGGGTTGGAACTGGTCGGAGACCAAGCGAGCGCTCGAGCACCTCTTCCTCAGCGGCGAGCTGGCCGTCGCCGGCCGCAACCAGCACTTCGAGCGGCTCTACGACCTTCCCGAGCGGGTGCTGCCGCGCAACGTGTTGGAGATGCCGGAGCCGACCATCGCCCAGGCCGCCAGGGAGCTGATCCGTCGGGCCGCCGCCTCGCACGGGGTGTCCACGGCGCGCTGCCTGCGTGACTACTACCGGATGCACCAGGACCTGGTGAACCCCGCACTGGCCGAGCTCGTCGAGGACGGCGAGCTCCTGCCGGCCAGCGTCGAGGGCTGGGACGCGCCGGCGTACCTGCACCGCGACGCCGCCCGGCCCCGCCGGGTGCAGGCCCGCACGCTGCTCAGCCCCTTCGACCCGGTGGTCTGGGAGCGCACCCGCAGCGAGCGGATCTTCGACTTCCGCTACCGGATCGAGATCTACGTCCCGGCGGCGAAGCGGGTGCACGGCTACTACGTGCTGCCGTTCCTGCTCGGGGACCGGATCGTGGCCCGGGTCGACCTCAAGGCCGACCGGACCGGAGGCGTCCTGCTCGTCCAGGGCGCCTTCGCCGAGCAGGAGGCGCCAGCCGAGACCGCCGAGCAACTGGCCGAAGAGCTGATCGCGCTGGCGGCCTGGCTGAGTCTGGACCGGGTCCGGGTGTTGCTCCGCGGAGACCTGGCCGGACCACTGGCCGCCCTCCTGCCCTAGACGGTATGGCGTGACCGCCTCGGATTGAGGGGTTGCGGGCTGGGGCCTCACTCACACATGTTCGTGGGTTACCGGACAGGGGCTGCCTGCCCGGCCTATCCGACAGTTGTGGGAGGCCCCAGTGATGTATCAG
>JBBPYL010000013.1:0-20031 GCA_038199935.1 Propionibacteriales bacterium
CCGGTGGCGGGTGCTTCCGGGGCCGATCCGCGGCGTCGAGACCGCCGTCGAGCCCGACCTGTCCAACGCCGCGCCCTTCCTGGCCGCGGCGGTGGTCACCGGCGGTGAGGTCCTGGTTCACGACTGGCCGCAGCAGACCACCCAGGCCGGTGACGCCCTGCGCGGGATCCTCACCGAGATGGGCGCCGACGTGCAGCTCACCAGCGCCGGACTGCGGGTCACCGGCAGCGGGACGCTGCGCGGTCTCGACGTCGACCTGCACGACGTCGGCGAGCTGACCCCGGCCGTCTCCGCGCTGTGCGCCCTGGCCGACTCCCCCTCCCACCTACGCGGGGTCGCCCACATCCGCGGTCACGAGACCGACCGGCTCGCCGCGCTCACCACCGAGCTGGGCGCCCTCGGCGCCGACGTCACCGAGACCGACGACGGGCTGCGGATCGGCCCCGCCACCCTCCACGGCGGAACCTTCGGTACCTACGGCGACCACCGGATGGCGCACGCCGGCGTGATCCTCGGCCTCGCCGTGCCTGACGTCGAGGTGGAGGACATCGCGACCACGGCCAAGACGTTCCCCGGCTTCGCCGCCGCCTGGTCGGACCTGTTCTAGTGGCTCGTTACGACGAGTACGCCGACTACAGTCCCGAGCAGTTCGAGCGACCCCGGCGCCATACCCGCCCGCGGACCAAGAACCGGCCGAGCCACGACGACGCCGTCCTCGGCACGGTCCTGACCGTCGACCGGGGCCGCTACACCTGCCTGGTCCAGGACCGCCAGGTCACCGCCATGAAGTCGCGCCCCCTGGGCCGCCAGGGTGTGGTCGTCGGCGACCGGGTGCGCATCGTGGGCGATGTCACCGGCGCGGCGGGCAGCCTCGCCCGTATCGTGACCGTGGACGAGCGACGCACGGTGCTGCGTCGTACCGCCGACGACGACGACCCGGTCGAGCGCGTCATCGTGGCCAACGCCGACCAGCTCGTCGTGGTCTGCGCGCTGGCCGACCCCGAGCCGCGTCGTCGGCTCATCGACCGCGCCCTGGTCGCCGCGTTCGTCTCGGGCCTCGAGCCTCTGCTCTGCCTGACCAAGTCGGACCTGGCCGACCCCGGGACCCTGCTGGACGCCTACCGCCCGCTCGGCGTCCGGGCCGTCGTGACCCGTCAGGGCGGGGACCTCGGCGACGTGCGCGCCGCCCTGGCCGGCCGGATCAGCGTGCTGATCGGCCACAGCGGGGTGGGCAAGTCCACCCTCGTCAACGCCCTGGTTCCCGGCTCCGACCGGGCCATCGGGCACGTCAACGCGGTCACCGGTCGCGGCCGGCACACTTCGACCTCGGCGGTGATGCTGGCTCTGCCTCCGGCCGACCCCGAGACGGCCGGCACCGAGAGGGCCGGCACCGCGAGGGCCGGCACCGCGAGGGCCGACACCGAGAGGGCCGACACCGAGAGGGCCGAGCCGTCCGGGAACGACGCGCATCCGCCCCTGGGCTGGATCATCGACACCCCGGGCATCCGGTCCTTCGGTCTCGCCCACGTCGACTCGGCCGACCTCATCGCGGCCTTCCCGGACCTCGAGGAGCTGACCGGGACCTGTCCCCGAGGGTGCACCCACGGCTTCGAGGAGCCCGAGTGCGGCCTCGACGAGGCCGTAGCCGCCCAGCGGACCGAACCCGAGCGGGTGGAGTCCTTCCGCCGCCTCCTCCATGCACGCGAGCGTGCCGAGGACGACTGACCTCCGCGTCGCGCCGTGGGCGTGACCCGTGACGGCGGTGGCCTAACCTGACCCCATGTCCACCCTCTTCACCGACGACCTCCGTCTGGCCCACGTGCTGGCCGACGACGCGGACTCGCTGACCACGAGCCGGTTCAAGGCCCAGGACCTGCACGTGATGACCAAGCCCGACCTGACCCCGGTGACCGACGCGGACAAGTCGGTCGAGGAGGGCATCCGTCGCACGCTCTCCCACGCGCGGCCCCGGGACGCGGTGCTCGGCGAGGAGCAGGGCTCGGTGGGTCACAGCCAACGCCGCTGGGTGGTGGACCCGATCGACGGGACCAAGAGCTTCGTGCGCGGTGTGCCGGTCTGGGCCAGCCTGATCGCGCTGATGGTCGACGACCAGGTCGTCGTCGGTTGCGTCTCCGCCCCGATGCTGAACCGTCGTTGGTGGGCCTCGAAGGACGGCGGCGCGTGGACGGGCCGCTCGTTGCTCAACGCCCAACCGTGCCGGGTCTCCGACGTGGCCCGGCTCGACGACGCGTCGCTGTCCTACGCCTCGCTGGGAGCCTGGGAGGAGCAGGGACGGCTCGAGGACTTCATGTCCCTGGCCCGCCGCTGCTGGCGTACCCGTGCCTACGGCGACTTCTGGTCCTACGTCCTGGTGGCCGAGGGAGCTGTCGACGTGGCCGCCGAGCCCGAGCTGGAGCTCTACGACATGGCCGCGCTGGACATCATCGTCCGCGAGGCCGGTGGGGCGTTCACCTCCCTGGACGGCACCCCCGGGCCGCTGGGCGGCAACGCCCTGGCCACGAACGGCCGTCTCCACGAGCAGGCGCTCGACTTCCTGGGCTCGGTCGGCGACGGCATCGACCCCGACGCCCCGGTGCACCCGGGCGGGTCGCTGCACGACCTCAACGAGCGTCGGCGTCCCGCTCCCTCGGAGCCCTCGTCGGGGTCCGACGAGCCCCCGGGGCCCTGAGCACCGCCAGCAGTCGTGGGGCGAGCAGCAGCGCGGCCAGGTCGAACCAGCCGTAGCCCCCGGCGGCACCCGAGGGCGGGTTGCCCATCGGCACCCACCCGGTGGCGTCCACCGCGCTCCACTCCCAGGTGCCCAGCCGCGTCCCGACCAGCTCGAGCCAGCTCACCACGACGAAGGCGCCGACGTAGACCGCCGTCGACGGTCCGACGAGGACGAACACGGCCAGACAGAAGAACCAGAACGCGCCCAGGGCGTCGGTGCGTCCCGGACCCAGCAGCCCGTACGCCGCCCACAGCCCGCCGAGGATGAGCACCAGCGCCTGCGCGAGGGGCATCCGCCGCTGCACGAACGCGGTGTGTCCCAGCGCGAAGGCGGAGAGGTAGACGAGTCCGTGCCCCGGCGGCACGTAGGCCGGCACGTTGTCGAAGCGGTAGACGTAGATGTGCAGCCCCGGGCTGAAGACGTACTCCACCAGGGTGGCGAAGGCGATCACGACTCCGGTCTGGACCCGTACGAGCGGGCTGAAGCGCAGGAGGGACGCCGCCAAGAACAGCCAGGTGAGTAGTCCCAGCCACCGCTGGAGCGCGAGGTCGCCGCCGCCCCCAGACCGGTCCAGCCAGAGCGTGACCGAGAGCCAGCCCATCATCGCCAGGCTGGCCCCGGCGCCCGGCGCCCGGCTGAGACGATCCACCGACCCAGTGTCCCAGGACAGGCCAGGGGGTCCTGTCGCCCGGGTCGATTAGTGGCTAGCCTGCCCTCAAGCAGCCCCGACGTGAGGAGAGGCAACGATGCGCATCAACGAGGTGCTGGCCGGCAAGGCCCAGCACGAGGTCGTCACCATCCGCCCCGACGCGACGGTCCGCGAGCTCGTCGCTGCCCTGGCCGAGCACAACGTCGGCGCCCTGGTCGTGAGCACCGACGGCGCGACCGTCGGGGGCATCGTCTCCGAGCGCGACGTCGTACGCCGCCTGAGCAGCCACGAGGCCGTGCTCGACTCTCCCGTCTCCGAGATCATGACCAGCAACGTCGCCACCTGCGGACGCAACGACTCGGTGAACGCGATGATGCATGTGATGACCGACGGACGCTTCCGGCACATCCCCGTGGTCGACGCCGACCGGCTGGTCGGGATCATCAGCATCGGCGACGTCGTCAAGCACCGGATGAGCGAGCTGCAGTTCGAGCGCGACCAGCTCGACTCCTACGTCCAGGGCCAGTCCACCTGAGCGGGAACTTCCACCGCTCAGAGGGTGCGGGTGAAGAAGCTGCTGTAGGCGCTGGGGCGGTAGTCCGCGTACGGCTCGCAGGCCACGAAGCCGGCCCGGGAGTACAGGGCACGGGCCGGGGCGAAGATCGCCATCGACCCGGTCTCGAGGCTGACCCGCGTCATCTGGGACTGCCGTGCGTGCTCGAGCAGGTGCGCGAGCATCGACGCGCCGAGCCCCTCACCCCGATGACCGGTCGCGGTGTGCATCGACTTGATCTCGCCGTGCCAGGGCTCCAGCCGCGTGAGCGCACCGACGGCCAGCAGCCCACGGTCGCGGCGCAGCGCGAAGAAGTCGACGTCGGCCGCGGCCAGACCGTCCACCTCGAGGGCGTGCGCGTCCTCCGGCGGGCCCTGGGACCGGGCGAACTCCAGGTGCCGGGCGAGCAGGTCGACCACGTCCGCCGCCTGCGGGTCCTCGGGGGCGATCACGTCGGCCACACCGCCAGTCTAGGAGCCCACGGCGCGCGTGGGCACCCCGACGGCACCGCGTAGGGTGCGGTGCCATGACTCCCCAGAAGCCCGAGATCGACTTCCCCGAGGGCCCCGCCCCCACCGAGCTCGAGGTCACCGACCTCAGCGAGGGCGAGGGCGACGAGGCCACCTCTGGACAGACGGTGCAGGTCCATTACGTCGGCGTCGCGCACTCCACCGGCGAGCAGTTCGACGCCTCCTACGACCGCGGCGACCCGCTGTCCTTCCGGCTCGGCACCGGTCAGGTCATCGCCGGCTGGGACGAGGGCGTCCAGGGCATGAAGGTCGGCGGTCGTCGCCGGCTGACCATCCCGCCGCATCTGGCGTACGGCGACCGGGGCGCCGGCGGCGTGATCAAGCCCGGCGAGACGCTGATCTTCGTCGTGGACCTGGTCGCCGTCCGCTGAGGTCTCAGGCCACCCGGACGTCGGCGCCGGGCACGGAGACCACGTCGCCCCGGACGAGCTGACGACCGCGGCGCGTCTCGGTCTCCCCGTTGACGCTGACCTCGCCGCGCGTCAGCAGCGGCTTGGCGTCGGACCCGTTGTCGACGAGGTCGGCGAGCTTGAGGAACTGGCCCAGCCGGATCACCTCTCCGGTGATGGCGACCTCCCGCGCATGACTCATGGCTCCATCGTGCCAGAGGGTCGGTCTACAGCAGCAGGGTCACGGCGTGGATCACCACTCCGACCAGCCCGCCCACCACGGTGCCGTTGATCCGGATGAACTGCAGGTCCCGACCGACGTGAAGCTCGATGCGGTCGGCCGCCTCCTTGCCGTCCCAGCGGTCCACGGTCTGGGTGATCACCGTGGTCAGCTCCTCGCCGTAGCGGTCGAGCGCGAACACCACCAGGTCGGCCACGCGCGTCTCCAGCCGTCCGCGCAGTGGGTGGTCGGAGAGCAGCCGGGTCCCGAAGTCGCGCAGCTCACGGACCCCTCGGGCGCGCAGCGGGCCGGTCGGATCGTCGAGCGCGCCGAGCAACGCGGTGCGGAACGCCGTCAACAAGGACGTCGCCGTGACCAGGATCTGAGGGTGCTCGAGGACCCGGTTCTTGAGGTTCTCCGCCCGTACCTGGGTCTCCTCGTCGTGCAGCAGGTCGTGGGCCAACCGGGCCAGGAGGTCGTCGAGGGCACGGCGAGCGTGGTGCTGGGGGTCGTCTCGGATGTCGACGATCCAGGCCATCAGCTCGGTGTGCAGCCGGTGGGTGACCCGGTCGTTGACCTTGGGCGGTGACCACCACGGCGCCCGCTCGCCGACCACCTCAGTGAAGGTGTCCTCGTTCTCGTCGAGCCAGCGATGCGCCTCGTCGAGCACCAGGTCGACCAGGCCGCGGTGGGCGCCGTCGCGCACCACCTCCTCCAGCAGGCTCCCCGCCACGGGACTGATCGGCTCGGCCAGGAAGCGGGGCAGCAGGACCTCCTCGACCAGGGCGGCCATGTCCTCGTCCCGGATCCGCTCCAGGCCCAGGTGCAGCACGACCGCGAGCTCGTCAACCACCCGCCGTGCGTTGGCCTGCACGGTGGCCCACTGAGCGATCCTCCCGACGAGCTGCGCGCTCTCCATCCGGTCGCGGACCACCTGCTCGGCCAGGAAGTTCTCCCCGACGAACTCCTGGAGGCTGCGCCCGAGCATCTCCTTGCGGCGGGGGATCAGCGCGGTGTGCGGGATGGGCAGTCCCAGCGGATGCCGGAACAGTGCGGTCACCGCGAACCAGTCGGCGATCGCCCCCACCATCGACGCCTCGGCGCCGGCGTTGACGAAGCCGAGGAACCCGTCCCGGTCGAGGGTGGCCAGGAAGACGGCTGCGGCGAGGAGCAGCAGGGTGACCGCGACCGCACGCATCCGGCGCAGCCCCCGGCGACGCTCCTCGTCGAGCTCGGGGTTGGCGGTGATCAGCGGCGCGGACATCGCGACGAACCTACCGGGCCGCGCACCACCCGCGGCCGGACGTGACACGATGAGACCCATGCCTGGCGACACCCGCACCGACACCGGCACCGGCAAGCGCACCGTCATCACCTTCGGGACCTTCGACGTCTTTCACGTCGGACACCTGCGTGTTATCGAGCGCGCCGCCGCCCTCGGAGACCGCCTCGTCGTCGGGGTCTCGGCCGACGCGCTCAACGAGCGGAAGAAGGGGCGGGCACCGGTCTTCTCCCAGGGCGAACGTCTCGAGATCGTGGCCGCGCTCAAGCCGGTGGACGCCGTCTTCGTGGAGGAGTCCCTCGAGCTCAAGCGCTCCTACATCCTCGAGCACCGGGCGGACGTGCTGGTGATGGGGGACGACTGGGCCGGGAAGTTCGACGAGTTCGAGGACATCTGCGAGGTGCACTACCTGACCCGCACCCCCGCCATCTCCACCACGGCGCTCATCGAGAAGATCTCCTCCGGGTCGTCGTGAGCGGGAGGCTGCACGACCGGGAGACACCCCCGCGCAAGCACCTGATGACGCCCGGGGCCCCCCGGACCAACAACAGC
Organism: Propionibacteriales bacterium; assembly: GCA_038199935.1. Lineage (GTDB taxonomy): Bacteria > Actinomycetota > Actinomycetes > Propionibacteriales > Nocardioidaceae > Nocardioides_B. The sequence goes on from JBBPYL010000013.1 coordinate 6,907, forward strand.
GATCCGGTCAGTCTGGGCCGGGTGCAGCGCTGGGTGCTCTCCACCTTGGTGGCCACCACGATCATGCACCTCTCCGCCGGCCTCACGGTGGCCGCGGTCTTCTCCGAGCGACGCTCGGCCCAGGTGGGCCTGCTGATCATCGCCGCTGCCTTCGGCCTGATCGCGATGAGCGCCGCGCTGCTGATCCACCGACGGGGTCCGCTGAGCCCCTGACTCTTGGTCGGCCTGCTGCCACCCCTGGTCGGAGTGTTCTTCCTGCGCTAGCCCGTCGGGGCGTGTGCACCGCCGTCGGGGTCGGCATCGAGTCGGAGAAGATCGGCATCGGAAATCAACCGCAGAAACCCCGACGCGCACCACGGTTGAGGCTGGACACGGTGGGTAGTCTGGCCCCACGCCCTGCCTCGGAGCTGGGCCGACCTTGCTGAAACAGACCGGCGGGGCCTCTCATGGTGTGGCGCATCCCCCGGCGCCACCATGTCGCGAGAGCCTTGGTGAACGGTGTGTCAGCCCCCATGCACGATCTTCGTCCGGCTACCGACGGGACCCGCCCCCTGTCGGCCACAAGCCCCTCCCCCGGTTCCGCGTCGGCGACCATCGCCGAGCCCCGGCCCCGGCCCCAGTCCGAGCCCCAGCCCCACGACGGACCCGAGGCCTGGTCGTCCTCGTCTGACCCACACACGGCCAACCTGCTGGCCCAGGCCCGGGCCAGCGACGACGAGGAGGAGAAGCGCCGGCTGCTCGACGAGGTGGTGATGGCGAACCTCAAGGTCGCCCGCAGCATCGCGATGCGCTACCGCAACCGCGGGATCGCCCTCGACGACCTTGACCAGGTGGCGCGGCTCGGCCTGGTCAAGGCCGCCCGACGCTTCGACACCGAGCGGCAGAACGACTTCCTCGCCTACGCCGTCCCGACCATTCGGGGCGAGGTGCGCAAGCACTTCCGTGACCACGGCTGGACCGTGCGGCCCCCGCGCCGCGTGCAGGAGCTCCAGTCGAAGATCATGGGCGCCTCGGCCGAGCTCACCCAGAGCCTGGGCCGATCGCCGCGACCCTCCGAGCTGGCGCGGCACCTCGAGGTCGACGTGCACGACGTCGAGGAGGCGCTGGCCGCGGACGGGTGCTTCACCCCCAGCTCGCTGGACCGTCCGGTCGGCGGCGAGGACAGCGCGTCCCTCGGTGACCTCCTGCCCAGCGAGGCCGACGAGCACACCGCCGTGGACGCCCGGGTCATCCTGGCCCCCGCCGTACGCCGGCTCAGCGAGCGGGACCGTCGCATCCTGGACCTGCGCTTCTTCAGCGGGTGGACGCAGGAGGAGATCGCCCGGGACATCGGCGTCACCCAGATGCACGTCTCACGGCTGCTGACCAAGATCCTCGCCGAGCTGCGCGCCAGCGTGGGACCGGCCACCCCGACCCCGTAGCGGCCGACCCGATATCATCGGGTACGACCAGTCAGGACGCGTGCCGCTCCCGGCACGACGAACACCAGACGAGGTGGGACCAGTGAGCACTGCCCGCGACGCGGCGTACTTCGCGAAGATCAGCCGTGACTTGCTCTCCGGGTCCGAGGAGCTCACGTTCCAGCGGATCGCGGACCGGGCGGTCGAGGTCGTTCCTCCTTGCGCCTTCGTCGGTATCACCCTGCGCAGCAAGCGGCGGCGTCCCGAGACCATCGCCAGCACCTCGGTGCTCGCCGACCGCTGTGACGAGCTGCAGTACGAGCTGAACGAGGGCCCCTGCTTGAGCGCCATCGCCGAGGACGAGGCCTACCTGCTCCGCGACGTCGGCAGCGACGAGCGGTGGCCCCGCTGGGGCCCCCGGGTCGCGAAGTACGGGGTGGGCAGCATCCTCAGCGTGCGGATGGCCGACGACACCCAGACTCTGGGGGCGCTGAACATGTACGCCGAGGAGGTGGACGCCTTCACCGACGACCACGTGGATCTTGCACTGGTGTTCGCCTCGCACGCGGCCACCGCGATGAGCGCGACGCAGCTGGTCAGCGGGCTCCAAACGGCGCTGCAGAGCCGCCACCTCATCGGCGTCGCGCAGGGCATCTTGATGACGAGCTACGACATGGGCCTGGAGAGCTCCTTCGAGGTGCTGCGCCGCTACTCCAGCCACCGCAACGTCAAGCTGCGCGACGTGGCCAAGCACGTGGTCGACCACGGTGCCTTGCCCCCGGAGGAGAAGGACGCACCCGACGAGCAGGCGACGGTGCACGTGGTCGGGGAGGCCACGGTGCTTCCGCCGCCGGTGCCCGGCGACGCGGCCGTGTCCTGGGTGCCCCGGCTGGACGTCTGAGCCCCCAGGGCGCCCGTAGGCTGCCTGCGTGAAGCCGTTCCTGCTGCTCGCCACCCGCGGGGACGATGCCGTAGCCGAGGACGAGTACGCCGCGTTCGCCGAGCTCGCCGGCCTCGGGGAGACCGGTCTGCGTCGGCACCGGCTCGAGCGCGACCCTCTACCGGAGATCGACCTCGCCGACTGGTCGGGCGTCTTGTTGGGCGGGAGCCCGTTCACCAGCAGTGACCCCGAGGAGGACAAGGCCCCCGAGCAGCGACGGGTGGAGTCGGAGCTGAGCGCGCTGCTGGATCGCGTGGTGAAGGCTGACTTCCCCTTCCTCGGCGCCTGCTACGGCATCGGCACCCTCGGCACCCACCAGGGCGGCCTCGTCGACCGGACTTTCGCCGAGCCGGTGTCGTGCGTCGAGCTGACGCTGACCCCGGCGGCCCACGTCGATCCCCTGTTCGGCGTGCTGCCCGACCGCTTCGAGGCCTTCGTGGGTCACAAGGAGGCGGTCTCCAGGCTGCCGGACACAGCGGTGCTTCTCGCGGGCTCGCCCCGCTGCCCGGTGCAGGCCTTCCGGATCGGGCAGCACGTCTACGCCACGCAGTTCCACCCCGAGCTGGACGCCGGCGGCCTGGCCCTGCGGATCGACACGTACCAGCACCACGGGTACTTCGCAGCCTCAGAGCTGCCCGCCCTGCACGAGATGGCGCGGACCAGCCCGGTCGTGCACCCACCGGCCCTGCTGCGACGCTTCGTCGAGCTGCACGCCCGACCCTGAGCCCGGCTCCACCGCAGAGCTTCGCGGCCACGCTCAGCACCCGCTGCGCGAGGTGGTCCAGCGCGTCGTGCTGGACATGCACCTTTCACGCCTCCGCGACTGCCCGGTCGCCACCGCCCCGTGCGCGTGGGATCGGGGATGTGCGCTCAGTCGCGGGGCTTCTTGGCGCGCGGCTTCTTCCGGGGCGTGGCCGACCCGCTGGGAGGGCCACCGGCGGCGCTGCGCCCACCGGGAGCGCCTCCACCGGGTGCAAGCTCGATCAGCTTGCCCGAGATGCGGGTCCGGCTCAGGGCCTCGATCGTCCCGGGCGAGAGGTCGGCGGGCAGCTCGACCATGGAGTGGTCACCGCGGATGTCGATGTTGCCGAAATCCTCGCGGCGCAGCCCGCCCTCGTTGGCGATCGCCCCGACGATCTGCCGCGGCTCCACCTTGTGCCGCTTGCCGACGGCGATCGTGTACGCGGTCAGCGGCACCGTGCCCCGGGAGCGGCGCGGGCCGGTGTCGCGGGCCTTGCCCGGGCGCGCGTCCTTGCCGAACCGCTCGCGCTTGTCGGCGCTTCGCGAGCCACTGGTCGACTCACGCTCGAAGGCGCGCGGAGGCGGGGTCTGCTCGGGCTCGCGCAGCAGGGGCTGGTCGTCCTGGACCAGGACGGCGAGCGCGGCCGCGATCTCCGTGGCGCTCACGCCCTGCTCGCGCTCGTAGCTGGCCACCAGGTCGCGGAAGAACCCGAGCTGGTCGGAGTCCAAAGCGTCGGTGATCGACTGGTGGAACTTGGCCACCCGGGTGCTGTTGACGTCGTCGATGGTGGGCAGGTCCATCGGGGTGACCTGCTGACGGGTGGCCCGCTCGATGGCGCGCAGCAGGTGGCGCTCGCGGGGCACCACGAAGGACAGTGCGTCGCCGCTGCGTCCGGCCCGCCCGGTCCGACCGACCCGGTGCACGTAGGACTCCGTATCGGTGGGGATGTCGTAGTTGACCACGTGGCTGATCCGCTCGACGTCCAGCCCGCGCGCGGCGACGTCGGTGGCGACCAGGATGTCGAGCTTGGCGTCCCGAAGCTGGTTGATGGTGCGTTCCCGCTGGGTCTGGACGACGTCGCCGTTGATCGCCGCCGCGGAGAAGCCCCGCGCCCTCAGCCGCTCGGCCAGCATCTCGGTGGCCTGCTTGGTCCGGACGAAGATGATCATCCCCTCGAAGTTCTCGACCTCGAGGATCCGGGTGAGCGCGTCGAGCTTCTGGTGGGCGTTGACCAGCAGGTAGCGCTGGGTCAGGTTGGCCACCGTCGTGGTCTTGTCCTTGACGGTGATCTCGGCCGGGTCGGTGAGGTACTTCTTGGCGATCCGGCGGATCTGGGGCGGCATCGTCGCCGAGAACAGCGCGACCTGCTTGTCGTCGGGGGTGTCGGCCAGGATCGTCTCGACGTCCTCGGCGAAGCCCATCTTGAGCATCTCGTCGGCCTCGTCGAGGGCGAGGAAGCGGAGCTCGGAGAGGTCTAGCGTGCCCTTGTCGAGGTGGTCCATCACCCGGCCCGGGGTGCCGACCACGACGTGCACGCCGCGGCGCAGGGCGGAGAGCTGCACGCCGTACCCCTGGCCGCCGTAGACGGGGAGGACGTGGACGCCCGGAAGGTGCGCGGCGTACCGCTCGAACGCCTCGGAGACCTGGAGGGCGAGCTCGCGCGTCGGAGCCAGGACGAGCGCCTGGGGCTTCTTCTGCTTGAGGTCCAGCCCGGCCAGCATCGGGACGGCGAAGGCCGCCGTCTTGCCCGTCCCGGTCTGGGCGATCCCGACCACGTCGCGCCCGGAGAGCAGGGCGGGGATGGTCACCGCCTGGATCGGGGACGGCGTCTCGTAACCGACGTCGCTGAGCGCACGCAGGATGCGCTTGTCGATGCCGAGGTCGGCGAAGGAGGCGACGGTCTCGGGGCTGACCGGGGTGTCGGTGTCGGTCACGAGCAGGGCCGCAGGGTGCACAGGAGCATCCCCCCAGCCTACGGCCTTCGCGCCCCCCACAGCTCCGCCCCAGCGGGGGGATAGTTTGGTCCGACCCACACCCCTCCCCTCCCCTCCTCCATGAAGGATCTCGATGCCCGCCAGTCGTGTGATGCCCACCCAGGAGGCGGCCGACCTCGTCGGGTTGACCCGGGAGCTCGTGACCAAGGAGCTCGCCCCGCGTGCCGCGGAGGCCGAGGCCAGCGAGACCTTCCCGCGCGAGGTCTTCACCCTGCTGGGACGGGCCGGGCTGCTCGGCCTTCCGTACCCCGAGGAGCACGGCGGCGGTGGCCAGCCCTACGAGGTGTACCTCCAGGTCCTCGAGGAGATCGCCGCGGTCTGGTCCTCGGTCGCGGTCGGGGTCTCGGTGCACGCGTTGTCCTGCTTCGCGCTCGCCACCCGCGGCACCGCGGACCAGCGCGAGGCGTGGCTCCCGGAGCTGCTCGGCGGAGAGCTCCTCGGTGCCTACTGTCTCTCCGAGGCCCATGCCGGGTCCGACCCGGCCGCGATGCGCACCCGCGCCAGGCCCGAGGGCGACGACTACGTGCTCGACGGCGCGAAGGCCTGGATCACCCACGGCGGGCACGCGGACACCTACACGGTGATGGCCCGGACCAGCGGGGAGCCGGGCGACCGGGGCGGGATCTCCTGCTTCCTGGTGCCCGGAGACGCCGGCGGCCTGAGCGCCGACCCCCCCGAGCGCAAGATGGGTCTGACCGGGTCGGCGACGGCTACGGTCCGCTTCGACGGCGTGCGGGTGGCCGGCAGTCGGCGGCTCGGCGAGGAGGGTGAGGGGCTCAGGCTCGCCCTGGCCGGTCTCGACTCCGGCCGGTTGGCCATCGCCGCGATCGCCACCGGACTGGCCCAGGGTGCCCTGGACACGGCCACGCGCTACGCCCAGGAGCGGGAGACCTTCGGCGCGCGCATCATCGACCACCAGGGCCTCGGCTTCCTGCTCGCGGACATGGCCGCCGCGGTGGGCTCGGCCCGGTCCACGGTGCTGGCGGCCGCCCGGCTCAAGGACGCCGGACTTCCCTTCGCCAAAGAGGCGTCCATCGCCAAGCTCGTGGCCACCGACAACGCCATGCGCGTCACCACCGACGCGGTCCAGGTGCTCGGCGGCTACGGCTACACCCGAGACTTCCCGGTTGAGCGGTACATGCGAGAGGCGAAGGTCATGCAGATCTTCGAGGGCACCAACCAGATCCAGCGAATGGTCATCGCCCGCCACCTTGACCGGGAGACCACCCGCGGCCCGGGCGCGATCACCGTAGCGAGCGGGGGCCGGGCATGAGGCTCGAGGGCACCGCCGCCGTCGTCACCGGCGCGGCCTCCGGGCTCGGAGCGGCGACCGCAACCGCGCTCGCCGCGCAGGGGGCCCGGGTCGTCGGCTTCGACCTTCCCGGTGCCGTCGAGGCTGCGGCGCCCATCGAGGGCGTGGAGCTCCTCGACGTCGACGTCACCGACGAGCAACAGGTCCGCAGCGGCGTCTCGCGCGCCGCGGAGGCGGGTATGCCGCTACGGACGGTGGTCAACTGTGCCGGGATCGCTCCGTCGATGCGCATCCTGGGCCGCGCGGGGGTGCACGACCTGGCCACCTTCGCCCGGGTGGTGCAGATCAACCTCGTCGGTACGTTCACCGTCCTGGCCCTGGCCGCCGAGGTCATGGCGGTCACCGAGCCCGACGAGGAGGGGCAGCGCGGGGTGGTGGTGAACACGGCCAGCATCGCCGCCTACGACGGTCAAGTGGGTCAGGCGGCGTACGCCTCGTCCAAGGGTGGTGTGGTCGGGCTGACGCTCTCCGCCGCGCGGGACCTGGCCCAGCACGGCATCCGCGTCATGACCATCGCGCCGGGCATCGTGGAGACCCCCATGCTGGCCACGGTCTCCGAGGAGTTCCGGGCCGGCCTCGCCGCAGGCGTCCCCTTCCCGCGCCGGCTGGCCCGGCCCGAGGAGTACGCCGCCCTGGTCCTCTCGGTGGTCGCGAACGACTACCTCAACGGCGAGGTGATCCGCATGGACGGAGCGCTGCGGATGGCCCCGCGGTAGCGAGGCCGTGGTGACGCCGTCTCCTGGGTGAGCCGGGCCATCAGACCACCGGCGGCCGCGACCACGGTGTCCCGGTCGTAGGTGAGCGCGAACTCGAAGCGGCGCTCCTCGTCGGGACCGGAGTCCCCCAGGTCACGGGCCAGCAGGGCGACCGCGAAGTGTGGGCTCAACACCACGACGTCCCACTCGCCGAGCAGCGGGTCGCCCGGCGCCAACGTCTCGCTGCGCAGGCCCGGCACCAGGTCGCGCCTCAACCCCTCCCCCAGCAGGCAGACGAAGCCGACCCGCTGTGCCAGCTCGGCGTAGCGCGTGGCCGTCGCAGGGGTGTAGTGAACTTCGTGCTGCAGCGTCGAGGCGACGATGCACGTCTCCCCCACGCGGAGGGCCTCCTGCTCGAGGTGCTTGCTGAGCTCGACGAGGAGCCGTTTGCGCGCCACACGCAGACGGGTACCGGGGGGCAGCTGGTCGAAGGGCGAGACCCTGGTCAGGGAGCCGCGACGACCCGCACGGGCGGGGAAGCGGAGCGGCAGGGCCGGGACGGGAGCCGTCGGGCGCGCGTCGGGCTGGCCGAAGAACCACCCCTGGCCCAGCGTCGCGCCCAGGGAGCGCGCCACCTCGACATGCTCCGGGGTCTCGATTCCCTCGGCCAGGACCAGTGCTCCCGAGCGGTCGGCGTAGGCGTTCACCGCGTTCATGAGCGTGGCGATCCTCGGGCTCGCGTTCTGCTGGACGAGGCTGAGGTCGAGCTTCACCACGTCGGGGCGCAGCAGCGACATCAACGTCAGGGAGGCCGGCTCCGCCCCCACATCGTCCAGCGCGATGCGCCAGCCCCGGGACCGGAAGCGGTCCACCGCGGCCAACAGGTCGGCGGGCCGCTGGGCCAGCGAGCGCTCGGTGATCTCGACCACGACGGTGAGGCCCTCGGTCAGCCAGCCGTGTTCGGACAGGAAGCCGTCCAGCGCGACAGCGCCCAGCGCCTCGGGCTCGACGTTGACGAAGACCGTGAAGGGGGAGAGGAAGCCGCAGCGCCGTGCGCCGCTCAGCGCGGCGGTGCGACACGTCTCGTCGAGCTCGGCGAGTCGGCCCAGCCGGCGCGCCTCCGAGAAGAGGGCCACGGGAGTGCGCCAGGGGCCCTCTGGCCCCCGGGCCAGCGCCTCGAAGCCCACGACCGCACCGTGGTCGAGGTCGACCACAGGCTGGAAATGGCTTCTGACTCCGTCGATCGCCCGTCTGAACTCACTCATCCGACACCCATCTCCGATCCGTCGGACACCCCCGAATCGGTGTCCGATTTGATGGTAGGAGCCCGTTTCGCTCAGTGTGGCCGAATGTCCGAACCTGCGCCGGCTCGGGGTACGACGCGGTCCTGCTCGGCGCCGGCCAGTCGCTCGGGGCCGGTGGCCAGCACGGTCAGCGCGTCGACGAGCCGCTCCATCCGCACCACGCCCACGAACCGACCGGCGTTGTCGATGCCGAGCAGAGGTGAGAAGCGGGTGCTCAGGGGACGAGCGACCGCTCGCTGGGTGGCGTCGACGACCGGGGTGTCCAGGTTCACCCGGAGGCACTCGGCCGCGGACGTGACCACCCCGCCGCGGTACTCCACCCGCAGTGGGCGCGACCCATGGTCCACGGTGACCACCAGGTCGACCGCGTCCGAGGCGAAGGACTCCGCCGTGGAGACCCCGTCGCCGACCACCGCCACGCGCTCGAGCAGACCTCGAACGCTGGCGTCGTGCCGGCGCCGCTCCGAGCCGGCAAGCTGGTGGGCCACGTCGGGGTCCATCTCGATCCAGGCCTCCCCGGGGCGCCCGAGCTGGAAGCCCTGCACCAGCGGCACGCCTAGATAGGCGATGGTGTCGAGCTCCTCGCTGGTCTCGACCCCCTCCGCGAGCAGCCAGGCGTCCAACCGTCCGGCCAGTGCCCCCAGCATCTCGACTAGCAGCCGCTTGGGCTCCGAGCGGTTGATGCCGCAGACGAGACCACGGTCGAGCTTGATCAGGTCGGGGCGTACCCCCAGCAGGTGGGCGAGGCCGGCGTACCCGGACCCGGCGTCGTCCAGGGCGATGAGGGCCCCACGGTCTCGCAGCTCGCGCAGGACCGGTTCGAGCTCCCGGTACGAGTCGACCTGTGCGTGCTCTGTGAGCTCTACGACCAGGCCTCCCAGCGATCCTTCCCGGTCCAGCACCTCGCGGACCGGCGGGGACTCGAGCACGTCCGGGCTCAGGTTGACGCTGAGGAAGGTGTTGCGCGGCAGGGATGACCGACGCGCCAGCGCGGCGCGCAGCGTGAGGGCCTCGAGGCGCGCGCCCACCCCCTGGTCGCGTGCGGCGGCGAACCACTGCTCGGGCCCGCGCACCGGGAGGCCGGGGAAGCGCGCCAGAGCCTCGTAGCCGACCACCGTGCCCCGGACCACGTCGACGATGGGCTGGAAGTGGACGCGCACCCCGGCGCCGGACAGGGCGCCGTCCAACCGGTGGGACCAGGCCACGGCCGCCTCCCGGCTGCCGGGCTGCGAGGGCACGGGAATTGAGGTGGACCTCACGAGCCACCCGCCCGGGCCCGGACCGCTGCCCTCACGCGTGAGCTCCCTCATTCCGTGCTCGTACGCCGCATGCGTGGCCACCTGGACGAGCAGGTCGTCCTCGTCCTCGCAGACGAACTCGGCGTCGCACTCCACGACGATGTCGCCACAGGCAAACGTCTTCATCGCGCTCCTCGTCGAGGGCCGGGGGGGCATCCCGACCCCGGCTCCAGCGCACCGGAGAAGGGTCGAACTGGACACCCATCCTGGCGCATCGTGGGGCGATTGGGAAGTTAAGGCACGGATTGTCCGTATCGCCGGTGGCCGCGCTCAGCCCACCCGGTCGGCAAGCTCTTCGCCCAGCGCGAGACCGGACAGATAGGCCCCCTGCACCTTCGCTCCCGAGGACCAGGAGTCACCGCAGGCACCCAGCCCTCGCTCGCTCAGCAGGAAGGGGGACTCCCGGTTCCCGGTCGGCTTGGCGTAGGTCCAGCGCCGGACCTCGGAGAGCCCGGGCTCACCCCTGAGGCCGAGCAGGTGGCGCAGCGCGGCCAGCATCGCACCTTCTGCGGCACTCGGGTCGTCGAGGTGCCGGGCGGCCAGGTCGGGGGTGGAGTGCGCGACCAGCACCGGAGCGCCGTCTCCGCGTCGTCGACCGTCGTCCGCGAGCCAGGCCAGGTCGTCGTCCCCGTTGACGAAGGCGCCGTCCAAGTCCCACCGGCGCTCGTCCCACACGGTGGTGTGGGCCAACACCGGATCGAAAGACATGTCGAGGACTCCCCTCTCCTCCTCCAGTCCGCTTCCAAGCAGCCGTCGCGCCTGCGGGTCGGGCATGGCCAGGACTACGGCCGAGGCCGGGTCCCCGTCCACGAGCAGTCCACCCGCGACGTGGCGCACTTCCTGCACCGGCGTCTGCGCCACCTCGAGACCCACGGCGAGCGCCTCGACCAGGGCCCGCAGTCCCGCGGTGCCGCCCCATCGGACCGGACCCGAGGTGCTGCGCGCATGCACCTCTCCGTCCGAGTCACGTTCGAGGACGGAGAACGTGTCGGTCCACTCTCGGGCCAGTCCCTCGGCACGCCAGCGTTCCACCACGGCACCGAAGCGCGTCTCGCTCACGGTGAAGTAGGAGGCCCCGGTGTCCACCGGGCGGTCCCGCGTGCGACGGCTGGCCATCCGACCGCCCAGCCGTCGGCCACGGTCGCGGACCTGCACCGGGAGCCCGGCCTCGGACACGGCGCGGGCGCAGGCGATGCCGGAGATGCCGCCGCCGACAACCACGATGGGGTGCATGACTCCACCTTGCCAGGTGCATGACTCCACCTTGCCACCCGACGCGTAGTCAGGTTGCTCTCAGGTGGGCTCCCGCACACTAGGCAGGTGAGGCTGTACGGGGGGATCATCGCCGGCGTCGTCGCCACCGGTCTTCTGGCCGGGTGCGCCGCGACGCCATCCGCCGACCCGAGCGCACCCGCCGCTGACCCGACCCCGAGCTCCCCGTCACCGACGTCCTCCCCGTCACCGTCCTCGGCCGCAGCGACGCCCCCCGCCGTCCGGGTGGTCGCCGTGGGTGACGTCGCCTGCGCCCCCGGGGAGCCGACGACCGAGGTGACCTGCCAGCAGGAGGCCACCGCGGACCTGACCTCGCGGCTCGACCCGGCCGCCGTGATCGGGCTCGGAGACCTGCAGTACGACGCCGGCGCCCTCGACGCCTACCGGCAGTCCTGGGCACAGAGCTGGGGCCGCTTCGACGACCTGATCGCCCCTGTCCCGGGCAACCACGAGTACGGCACCGCCCAGGCCGGCGGCTTCGAGGACTACTTCGGCCAGGAGGCGTGGTCGGTGCGCGACATCGGCGCTTGGCGCGTCTACCTGCTGGACTCCACGTGCGAGCTGATCGCCTGCGACGACGAGGCGACCTGGCTGCGCGAGGACCTCGCGGCCCATCCGGACACCTGTACGGCGATCGCCATGCACTACCCCCGGGTGTCCTCGGGACAACACGGCCCCAACCCCGGCATCGCACCGCTGTGGGCCGCCGCCGTCGAGGGCGGGGTGGACGTCGCTCTGTCCGGCCACGACCACGACTACGAGCGCTTCTCCCGGCTCGACACGAACGGCGAGCCCACCGACGGCGCCACCGGCATCCGGCAGTTCGTGATCGGCACCGGAGGCAAGTCGCTCTACCCGATGCGAGCGACGGCCGCCCCGGGGTCGCAGTTCCACCAGAACACCGCCTTCGGCGTACTCGACCTGACCCTGTCGTCGACCGGCTACGCCTGGCGCTTCGTGGACACCGCGGACCAGGTGCTCGACAGCGGCTCCGACACCTGCGCCTGAGGCGCGCTCCTGGTGCGTCAGGAGACGACGTCGACGCGGTCGCGCCGGTCCGGGTGGGCCGGGGGCTCGCCGTAGGTCGTGGTGCGCTGACGCGATGGCCGTCCCGCCGCCGCGGCCATCGCCTCCAGCTCGGCGACCTCCTTGCGCGAGCCGTGGGTGGATCCGGCCATCCGGCTGATGGTCTCCTCCATCAAGGTCCCACCCAGGTCGTTGACCCCACCGGCGAGGACCTGGGTGCACACCTCGGGGCCGAGCTTGACCCACGAGCACTGGATGTTGGCCACCAGCCCGTGCAGCACGATCCGGGCCACCGCATGCACTGCCCGGTTGTCCCGGACCGTCGGCCCGGGGCGGGCCACCCCGGCCAGATAGATCGGGCTCGACTGGTGCACGAACGGAAGCGGAACGAACTCGGTGAGACCGCCGGTCTCGCGCTGCAGCTCGGCCAGCGTCTCCAGGTGGCTCACCCAGTGACCCGGGTGATCCACGTGGCCGTACATCATCGTGCTCGTGGTGGGCAGGCCGACCTCGTGTGCGGTGGTGATCACCTCCAGCCACTGCCGGGTGGGCAGCTTTCCCTTGGTCAGCACCCATCGGACGTCGTCGTCCAGGATCTCCGCTGCGGTGCCCGGGAGCGACCCGACCCCGCACGCCGTGAGCTCGAGGAGGAAGTCGCGCAGCGACATCCCGGTGCGGGAGACGCCGTTCATCACCTCCATCGGGCTGAAGGCGTGCAGGTGCAGGCTGGGTGCCGCGTCGCGGACCGCCCGGGCCAGGTCGAAGTAGGCCGTCCCGGGCAGCTCGGGGTCGATCCCCCCCTGCATGCACACCTCGGTGGCCCCCACCTCGACCGCCTCGCGGGCACGGTCGGCGACCTCGTCGAGGGAGAGGCTGAAGGCGTCCAGGTCGCTCTTGCGCTGCGCGAAAGCGCAGAAGCGGCAGCCGGTGTAGCAGACGTTGGTGAAGTTGATGTTCCGGTTCACCACGTAGGTGACCTCGTCACCGACCGCGTCCCGACGCAGGTCGTCGGCCAGGGTGCAGACCGCCTCCAGGCCGGGGCCCTCCTCGGCGGTGATCAGCGCCAGGGCCTGGTCGTGGGTCAGTCCGGACGGGTTCCGCTCGGCCGCGCGCAGCGCCGCCGAGAGGTCTGAGCCCAGCCG
>JBBPYL010000014.1:0-6435 GCA_038199935.1 Propionibacteriales bacterium
AGCGGGCGGCGTCGTCGAGCTCTTCTTCGATCCGGAGCAGCTGGTTGTACTTCGCGACTCGCTCCGAGCGAGCGGGGGCGCCGGTCTTGATCTGGCCGCAGTTCGTGGCCACGGCGAGGTCGGCGATGGTGGTGTCCTCGGTCTCGCCCGAACGGTGGCTCATCATGCAGCGGAAGCCGTTGCGGTGCGCGAGGTCGACCGAGTCCAGGGTCTCGGTCAGCGAGCCGATTTGGTTGACCTTGACCAGGAGCGCGTTCGCGGAGCGCTCGGCGATGCCTCGGGACAGGCGCTCGACGTTGGTGACGAAGAGGTCGTCGCCGACGATCTGGAGGTGGTCACCGAGCTGGGCCGTCATCGCCGCCCAGCCCTCCCAGTCCTCCTCGTTGAGCGGGTCCTCGATGGACACGATCGGGTGCGCCGAGGCGAGCTCGCTGTAGTAGGCGACCATCTCCTCCGAGCTGCGGGTCGCGCCCTCGAAGGCGTAGCCCTCCTCGGACCAGAACTCGGTGGCGGCCACGTCGAGCGCGAAGACGATGTCGTCGCCGACCTTGAGCCCCGCCTTGTCCACGGCCACGGAGATCAGCTCGAGGGCCTCGCGGTTGTTGGCCAGGGCCGGGGCGAAGCCGCCCTCGTCACCCAGTCCAGTGGCCAGCCCCTTCTCCTTGAGCACGGACTTGAGCGCGTGGTAGACCTCGGCCCCCTGCTGGAGGGCTTCGCGGAAGGTCGGGGCACCGATCGGGGCGATCATGAACTCCTGGACGTCGACCCCGGTATCGGCGTGGGCTCCGCCGTTGAGGATGTTCATCATCGGGACCGGGAGGAGGTGCGCGTTCGGGCCGCCCACGTAGCGGAAGAGCGGGAGGTCCGCGGAGTCGGCGGCGGCCCGGGCCACCGCGAGCGAGACGCCGAGGATGGCGTTGGCGCCGAGCTTGGCCTTGTTCGGCGTCCCATCGAGGTCGAGCAGGCGCTGGTCGACGAGCCGCTGCTCGGAGGCCTCGAACCCAACGAGCTCGGGGCCGATCGAGGCCAGGACCGCGTCGACGGCCTTGCCCACGCCCTTGCCGAGGTAGCGGGCACCGCCGTCACGGAGCTCGACGGCCTCGAAGGCGCCGGTAGACGCACCGGAGGGCACGGCGGCCCGGCTGATCGTGCCGTCGTCGAGGGCGACCTCGACCTCGATGGTGGGGTTGCCACGCGAGTCCAGGATCTCGCGCGCGCCGACAGCCTCGATGGACGCCACTGGGGTGCTCCTTGTCCGGGGACGGGGGTCGTGACCACCCTAGCGGCGTCGCGGCCTCCGGCGGCGACGGCTCGCCCCGCCGGACACCCGCGCCCAGTCGCCGGGTGGAGGACGGTCGGAGGACTACGAGGTCTCGGCGACCCGGACGGCGGCGATGAGCCTCCGGACGGCGGCCCTCAGCGACTGCTCGGCGTCGCGTCCCTCCGCCCGCGCCGTCGCCACCAGGGCCAGCAGTCGGTCCCCCACCTCGTCAGTCGGATCGTCGGTCGGGCCACCGGCAGCGACGCCCACGCGCGCGGCCCGGTCGAGCACCTTGTCGGCCAGCGCCAGCGCGGGGAGCGCGGTCGGCACCCCCTCGAGCACCGACGTCCGCTGCTTCTCGACCCGCTTCAGCTCCTCCCAGTTCGCCTCGACCTCGGCGGTGCCGTCGACCGCGAGGCCGGCGAAGACGTGCGGGTGACGGTGCACGAGCTTGTCCACGATCCCGCCGGCCACGTCGTCGATGTCGAAGCCACCGTCGGCCGTGGCCGACTCCTGCGCCACCCGGGCGTGGAAGACGACCTGGAGCAGCAGGTCACCCAGCTCCTCGCGCAGGTGCGCGGGGTCGTCTCCCTCGATCGCCTCCAGGGTCTCGTAGGTCTCCTCGAGGAGGTAGGGCGCGAGGGTCTCGTGCGTCTGCTCCCGGTCCCACGGGCACTCACGACGGAGCCGGTCCATCACCGCGACGAGGTCGGTGAGCCGGGCTCCGGGCACGTCGTACGACGCGTGCAGGACCTCGATCTCCACCTCGGAACCCCCGACGATGCCGGCCGCAAGCTCCCCGGGGAGCCGGTCGGCCTCGGCGTCGGAGGCCAGCCACACCACGCTCTGCACCCGCGCGGCCTCCATCAGCTCCGCGCCACTGAGCGGACCGCGGGCCTCGACCGGGTGCCCCGCGGCGGACACCGCCTGGGCCAGGGGCAGACCGGCGTCGCTCGCCAGCCGGTGGTCTGCTGCGGAGATCCGTTGCCAGGCGCCCCACGACAGCAGCCCCGGGGCGACCCGGGGGCTGGTCAGCAGCAGGGTCAGGAGCACTTCTGCGAGGCCGGCAAGGCGGCCACCCAGTCTGCGCCCGGGTCAGTCTGGGCGCCGGCCTTCGCGTCGGTGGAGACCGGCACCGAGAGGCTTCCGCTGATCGGGGCGAGGGCACCGTTCACGTAGCTGCCGAACCGGGGGTCGACCTCGACGTCGACGTCACTGGCCCACTCACCGCGCAGCCTGGTCCCCTCTGCGGTCGCCTCCTCCGGGGAGGGGTCGGCCTGGCCCTGGTCGGCCAGCGAGGCCGCCCCGGCCTGGGCCAGGATCAGGGCCGAGGTCTGGAAGCCGACCAGCAGGTCGGTGAAGGTCTCCCGGTCCGCCTCGGGCAGAGCGGCGATCGCCGCCTTGTTCTGGTCGACACTGTCCGACACGTCGGACGGCGTGGCCGAGAAGCCCTTGTCCTGACCGAACTGCCGGCTGAGCTCGGCGTCGATGAGGAACTGCACCGCGGCCTGTCGCGCGCCCCGGCTGGCCAGGGCCGGAGCGCCTTCGCCGGTGGAGTTCGCGGCGCAGAGCGCGAGCGCGGCGGCGTCGACCTCGCTGGTGGTCAGCGTCGCGTCCCCGACGACCGCGGCGTCACCGGGATGCACGCTGCACCCGGTCAGCACCGACAGTGCGAGCGCCCCCGCGGCGAGGGTGAGTGCTCTCCTGGTCCTGCGGGTCCCGGTCACGACTGATGCACCCTCTCCTGGTTCGTGGTTCCGCTCGCACCGGCCGGGTCGACGATCGTGTCGACCACCTGTCGGGACCAGGCCAGCAGCGCCTCGTCCCGGATCGGGTGTCCACCGATGACGGCCGTGGAGGGACGGGGCACCAGCATCGTACGCACGGCGGGCTTCACCAGGCTCTTGGGGTAGAGCCGGTTCAGGCGTACGACGGCCGAGTCCGGCAGGTCCACCGGAGCGAAGCGCACGTACTTGCCCTGGGCCGTGACGTCGGTCAGGCCCGCGGCCCGCGCCCGCGCCCGCAGCAGCGCCACCTGCATCAGCGCCGCGACCGGATCCGGCGGCTCTCCGTAGCGGTCCACGAGCTCTTCGCGGATCAGGCGGACGTCGTCGTCGTCGCGCACCTCGGCGAGTCGCTTGTACATCTCCAGCCGGAGCCGCTCGCTGGGCACGTAGTCGTGCGGCAGGTGGGCGTCGATGGGCAGCTCGATCTTCATGTCCGGCTGCTGCTGCTCCTGGCCGTCCCCCCGGAACTCGGCGACGGCCTCGCCGACGAGACGGACGTAGAGGTCGAAGCCGACGTCCGCGATGTGACCGGACTGCTCACCGCCGAGCAGGTTGCCGGCGCCGCGGATCTCGAGGTCCTTCATGGCGATGGCGATGCCGCCGCCGAGGTCCGAGTGCTGGGCCAGCGTGGCCAGGCGCTCGTGGGCGGTCTCGGTCAGGGGCTTGTCGGCCGGGAAGAGGAAGTAGGCGTACGCCCGCTCCCGGCCTCGGCCCACGCGCCCGCGCAGCTGGTGGAGCTGG
Organism: Propionibacteriales bacterium; assembly: GCA_038199935.1. Classification (GTDB taxonomy): domain Bacteria; phylum Actinomycetota; class Actinomycetes; order Propionibacteriales; family Nocardioidaceae; genus Nocardioides_B. Next base: position 3,790 of record JBBPYL010000014.1, read on the forward strand.
GAGAGGCCCAAGGTGTCGGCCCGCTCGATGAGCATCGTGTTCGCGTTGGAGACGTCGAGCCCGGACTCCACGATCGTGGTGCAGACCAGGACGTCGAACTTCTTCTCCCAGAAGTCGAGCATCACCTGCTCGAGCCGGTGCTCCCCCATCTGTCCGTGGGCGACACCGACCCGCGCCTCGGGGACAAGGTGTCGGATGTGCGCGGCCGCCTTGTCGATGGACTGCACCCGGTTGTGGATGAAGAAGACCTGCCCCTCCCGCAGGAGCTCGCGACGTACGGCGGCCACCACCTGGCGGTCCTCGTAGGCCCCCACGTAGGTGAGCACCGGGTGTCGCTCCTCCGGCGGGGTGGTGATGGTGGACATCTCCCGGATGCCGGTGATGGCCATCTCCAGCGTGCGCGGGATGGGGGTCGCCGACATCGAGAGCACGTCGACGCTGGTCCGCATCCGCTTCATCTGCTCCTTGTGCTCGACGCCGAAGCGCTGCTCTTCGTCGACGACGATCAGCCCGAGGTTCTTCATCGCGATCTCGGGGCTCAGCAGCCGGTGGGTGCCGATCACGATGTCGACGCTGCCCTCGCGCAGACCCTCCACCACGGCCTTGGCCTCGGCGTCGGTCTGGAAGCGGGACAGCGGCTTGAGGACGACCGGGAAGCCGGCCATCCGCTCGGCGAACGTGGACAGGTGCTGCTGGACGAGCAGGGTGGTGGGCACGAGCACGGCGACCTGCTTCCCGTCCTGGACGGCCTTGAACGCTGCCCGGACGGCGATCTCGGTCTTGCCGTAGCCGACGTCGCCGCAGACCAGACGGTCCATCGGCACGGTCCGCTCCATGTCCACCTTGACCTCGTCGACGGTGGAGAGCTGGTCGGGGGTCTCGGTGAAGGGGAAGGCGTCCTCGAGCTCGCGCTGCCAGGGGCTGTCCGGGCCGAAGGCGTGGCCTTTGGTGGCCTGGCGAGCGGCGTACAGCTTGATCAGCTCGGCGGCGATCTGACGTACGGCCTTGCGGGCCCGGCCCTTGCGTCGGGCCCAGTCCGCGCCGCCGAGACGGTCCAAGGCAGGCTGCTCGCCCCCGACGTAGCGCGTCACCTGGTCCAGCTGGTCGGTGGGGACGAAGAGCCGGTCCGGCGGCGCGCCACGCTTGGTGGCGCCGTACTCGAGCACCAGGTACTCCCGGGTCGCACCCTGCACCTCGCGCTGGCGCATCTCGACGTAGCGCCCCACCCCGTGCTGCTCGTGGACGACGTAGTCGCTGGCCTTCAGCTCGAGCGGGTCGATCTGGCGCTTGCGGCGCGCCGGCATCGTGCGCATGTCCTTCGTGGACGCCCGCTGCCCGGTCAGGTCGTCGCCGGTGAGCAGGACCAGGTCCTCGGCCACGAACCCGTGGGCCAGGGTGGCGGTGGTGACCACGACGACGTCGGTGGGCAGGTCCTCCGCCGAGGTCAGAGACTCCACCAGCCGGACCGGGACGTCGCGCTCGCGGAGGACCTCGGCCATCCGTTGACCCGGCCCGTGCCCCTCGGTGACAAGGACCACCCGGCGACGCTCGGCGAGCCAGGCACAGATGTCGGTCACCGCGGCCTCGATGTCACCGCGGTACTCCGACGCGGCGGTGACCGCGACGGCCCGACTCTCCACCGCACCGATGTCCGGATCGAGGTCCACCGAGACGACCTCGCCGAGCGAGTCACGCTGCGGCTCGGCCGAGACCGGGTTGTCGGTGATGCCGAAGGGCGAGATCGTCCACCAGGGCTGGTCCTGGCCCAACGTCCGCTCGCGCACGTCGCCCAGCGACCGGTAGGACGCGGCCCCCAGATCGATCGGAGCCTGGCCGCCTCCGGCGGCCGCAGCCCACGAGGCTCCGAGGAACTCCTCGCTGGTGGCGACCAGGTCGTGGGCCCGTCCCCGGGCGCGCTCGGGGTCCAGGACGACCACGTGCGTCGAGGCCGGCATCAGGTCGACGAGCATCTCCATGCCGTCGACGAGGACCGGCGCGAGCGACTCCATCCCCTCCACCGCGATGCCCTGGGCGAGCTTCTCGGTGATCTCGGCCAGCTCGGGGTGCCGCTGCCCCAGGCCCAGGGCCCGGGAGCGCACCTCGTCGGTCAGCAACAGCTCGCGGCACGGCGGGGCCCACAGCCGGGAGACGGCGCCGAGGGTGCGCTGGTCGGCGACCGAGAAGGACCGGATCTCCTCCACCTCGTCGCCCCAGAACTCGACCCGGAGCGGGTGCTCCTCGGTGGGGGGGAAGACGTCGACGAGACCGCCGCGGACCGCGAACTCGCCGCGACGCTCGACCAGGTCCACCCGGGAGTACGCGGCGGCCGAGAGTCTCGCCACCACGCCGTCCAGCTCGGCCTCGTCCCCGACCACCAGCTCGACGGGAACCAGGTCGGCGAGGCCCTTGACCTGGGGTTGGAGCACCGACCGCACCGGTGCCACCACGACCTTCAGCGGGCCGTTGGTGGGGTCGTCACCCGGGTGGACGATGCGTCGGAGCACGGCCAGCCGCCGTCCGACGGTGTCGCTGCGCGGCGAGAGGCGCTCGTGGGGCAGCGTCTCCCAGGAGGGGTAGTAGCCGACCAGGGCCGGATCCATCAGGCAGCCGAGCGCCTCGACCAGGTCCTCGGCCTCGCGGGCCGTG
>JBBPYL010000015.1:0-7804 GCA_038199935.1 Propionibacteriales bacterium
GTCCAGCGTCATCTCCGATGCGTCCAGGTCCGGGATGCGGACCGAGTCGACGGCGGACCACTCGCCGCCCGAGGGACCGACCGGCAGGACGTCGCCCTCGGCCACGGGCGCCGGCCCCAGCCCGGATAGGACGTCGCGGCTCCGGGAGCCGAGGACCTCCTCGGCCGCGATCCCGCCGCGTACGCACAGGTAGGAGCGCAGCCCTGCCCACGGTGGCGCGATCGCGACCACCTCGCCGGGCCGGACCGAGACGAGGTTGTGCGACCCGACGCCGCGCCCATCCACGCTCACCTCCCCGGGGGCACCGGTGACGCAGCACCAGAGCAGGTCGCCCGCGACCTCGACCTCCAGCCCGCCGAAGGTGACCTCCAGGGCGGCCGTGCCCTCGGGGTTGCCCAGGGCCCGGTTGCCCTGGGTCAGCGCGGCCCGGTCCGCCGCGCCCGAGCGACCCACCCCGATGCCGGACCCACCGCGGCGGCCCAGGTCCTCGACCAGGGTCAGCGGACCGGTGGCCCGGACCCGCAGCGATCTCACCGGAACTCCACGAACCGGACCAGCACGCCGGGGCGGAGCAGGGCCGGGGGGTCGCGCTCGAGATCCCACATCGCCTCGGAGGTGCGACCGATCAGCTGCCAGCCGCCCGGAGAGTCGCAGGGGTAGACGCCGGTGTACTCGCCGGCCACGGCCACGGCGCCCCGGGGGACCGCGGTCCGCGAGTCTGCACGGCGAGACACGTGGAGGCGCGCGTCCTCGCCGACAAGGTAGCCGAAGCCCGGGGCGAAACCTCCGAAGGCCACCCGCCAGTCCTGGCCGGTGTGCGCAGCGACCACCTCCTCCCGCGACAGGCCGGTCAGGGCCGCGACGTCGTCGAGGTCCTCCCCGTCATAGGTGACGGCGATCTCGACCACCTCGGCCTCGGGGTCCTGCGCTGCCCCGTCGCCTGAGCCGACTCCGCTGGTGGGGAGATCGGCCGGGCGCACCTGTTCGAGGGCGGCCCGCAGGTCGGCGACCCCGTGACCGGCGGCGGCCACCACCAGGACGGTCCGGGCCGCCGGCACCAGCTCGCCCACTGCGCTCGGCGCCGCCGAGCGCAGTCCCTGGGCATAGGCCAGGGCGGCGCTCACGTCGGCCAGTTCGACCAGCAGGGCGCGGTCGCCGTACGGCAGCACCCGCACCGTGTCGTCCACGGTCTCGCGGTCGTGCCCGTCCGCGGTCTGACTCATCGACAGAACGCCTCCAGCCGGACGCCCTCGGCCTCCAGCGCGGCGCGGACCCGGGTGGCCAGCTCGACGGCTCCAGCACTGTCCCCGTGCACGCAGACCGACTCGGCCGCGATCGCGACGGTGGAGCCGTCCACCGCCTGCACCGTTGCCTCGGTCACCATCTGCACCACTCGACGGGCGACCGCGTCGGCGTCCTCAAGCACGGCGCCGGGCTCGGCGCGCGGGACCAGGGTGCCCTCGGGGGTGTAGCCCCGGTCGGCGAAGGCCTCGCGCACCGTGCGCAGGCCGGCGCGCTCCGCGGCGGCGAGCAGCCGTGATCCGGGCAGACCGAGCAGGGGGAGCGTGTCGTCGTAGGCCCGCACGGCATCGACCACGGACTGGGCCTGGAGCTCGTGGTGCACGGTGGCGTTGTAGAGGGCCCCGTGCGGCTTCACGTAGGCCACTCGGGTGCCGGCCACCCGGGCCATCGCCTCCAGCGCACCGATCTGGTAGGTGACGTCGTCGGCCAGCTCGACGGGGTCCATCTCGATGAACCGCCGGCCGAAGCCTGCGAGGTCCCGGTAGCCGACCTGGGCTCCCACGGTGACTCCCTCGCGCAGCGCGCTCCCGCAGCAGGTGCGCAGCGTGGTCGGGTCCCCGGCGTGGAAGCCGCAGGCCACGTTGGCGCTGGTCACGACGGCCATGATCCCCTCGTCGTCGCCGAGCCGCCAGCGGCCGAAGGACTCACCGACGTCGCTGTTCAGGTCCACCATGGCGCGCTCACATCTCATCCTCACAAATCGCTCGGGCGGCGTCGAGGGTCGGCCGGCAGTCACGGTCCAGGCGGGCCCAGGGGCCTGGGCCGGCCCAGCCGGCCGCCGGGGTCGCCGGGGTGCCACGGGCACCCTCCGCACGGGCCGCGGGATCGGCGGTAGGTTCCGTGCTCAGGACACCGGAGGCGCACGAGGAGGGCACGATGGGCGCTCGGTTCGAGGAGATCGACTGGTGCGAGTCGCCGATCGGCGTGATCAGCCTGCGGCGACGCTACGACCCGGTCGTGGCCAAGGACGTGTACGAGGTGAAGATCGACGACGAGTTCTTGATGTCGAGCCTTTTCACCGTGGTCGAGATCGCGCTGGCCCGGCTCTCGCTGGCCCAGGTGGGCGGCGAGCGACTCCGCGTCGTGGTGGGTGGGCTCGGGCTCGGCTACACCGCGCGGGCCGCCCTCGATGACGACCGGGTCGCGGCCCTGAGCGTGGTCGAGGCGATCGCCCCGGTCATCGACTGGCACGAGCGCGACCTGCTCCCCGACACGGTGGGACTGGCCGCGGACCCACGCTGCCGGCTGGTGCACGGCGACTTCTTCGCGCTGGTGGCCCAGGGATCGTGGGAGGAGCGCTGCGACGCCGTGCTCCTCGACGTCGACCACTCGCCGCGCAACGTCCTGCATCCCACGCACCAGGCGTTCTACACCGCGGAGGGTCTGCGTCGCCTCGGGCACCTGCTGACCCCGGAGGGCGTGTTCGGCCTGTGGTCCGACGATCCCCCCGACGCCGACTTCGAGGCGGCGCTGGGGCAGGTGTTCGCCGAGCAGAGCACCCACGTCGTCCCGTTCGCCAACCCCCTGACCGGCGGGGAGTCCGCGAGCACCGTCTACGTCGCCCGCCACCTCCGCTGACCACCCCACCCCGCACCCCCAGCCCGATTCGTCTGCGGAACGGAGTCGGGTGGACGCCGTCGGGCCGCGGACGAATCGGGTTGAGCAATCAGATCCGTACGGTCGAGCCGTCGAAGAGCGGGATCGTCAGCGAGAAGTTCTCGCCGTACGTCGCCTTCTGCTCCTCCAGCAGCCGCACCGCGATCTGCTCCCCCAGCTGGAACGACTCCAGGTAGTCGCTGTAGTAGTGCACACCGGCCCAATTCCGGCCGATGGCGATGTTCGCTCCGACCTTGTTCAGCTCACCCTCGATGGTCAGCGGCTGCTCAAGACCGCCCGACACGTCGACCAGCGCGCTCCCGTCGCTGGTCGCCTGGTAGGCGATCGGCACCTTCGGCCCGCTCGAGTCGGCCGGGTCCGGGCCGAGCAGTGGTGCCCCGCTGTCGAACCAGGCTTTGAGGATGGTCACGCAGGCTCCCGCGACGGTGCCGTGGCCGGCGCCGTACGACGGGTGGGCCGGCGACCCCTCGGCGAAGGCCATCGGCAGCAGCCAGTTGTCCGCTCCGTTGACCCCTTCGAGGGCGGCTCCGACCCCCGACGAGCCTGCGAACGCCTGCTCCATCGGCTCCAGGGACCGCAGCCGGGACAGGACGCTCGGTTCGGTGGCGTTGCGTCGCTGGTACATCCAGCCGCCGACCGCCTCGGGCCGCAGCCGGCGGTGCACGTTGTACTTCTGGAAGCGCACGGCCTTGAGCGCGCGGGTGGCCACCTCGGTGACCAGGGTGAGGATGTGCGGCGCACCGAACTGGGCGAAGCCGGTCTGCTTGTCCAGGTGGTCCGGCCGGTCGAAGGGTAGGCCGGGGTCGACGCGGTTTCGCGGACGAATCGGGGTGGGGGTGGGGCCTAGCATGGGGACATGAGCCGCATCGTCACCGACCAGCAGGGCCGACCGGTCAGCGCCGTCGTCGCCATCGTCGTCGCCATCCTCACCGGTGGCTACATGCTCCCCTGGGCCATCGCGGCCGTGCGGGGCAACGCGAACACCTGGGCGGTGTTCTGGGTCGACCTGCTGCTGGGCTGGACCGTGATCGGGTGGATCGTCGCCCTGGTCATGTCGATCCGCGAGCACCGCGTCCTCGGCATCGGCTGACCCTCACCCCACCGACACCCCGATTCGTCCGCGCATCCTCGTCGTGCAGGCGACGCGGTTCCGCGGACGAATCGGGGTGGTCAGGTGGCTGCGGCGACTCCGGCCACGATGCCCACCACGACCAGGCTGCCGGCCCACACGATGTCGAGGTTGAACCAGCCGCGCGAGAGGAAGCGGAGCCCGAGCCACTGGTGCACGGCGACGGCGATCGCTCCGCCGACCACGAGCATCGCCAGCGTGTGCGCCCCTGCGACCACCAGGGCCGGCGCGGCCTGGTCCCGAAGCAGGGTGGTCATTGCCCCGTGTCCGGCCTGCTCGCCCCCCCGAAATCCCCCACGTCCCCGCCATCCCGGCCATTCCGGTCCTGCCGTCCATGCCCGGCATGGCCGACCCGGTGCCCTCGAGGCGGAGGAAGATCGGCAGCAGCATCAGTCCGGCGCCGTGCGCGGTGGCGGCCAGGAACGACCACAGCACGAGGCGGTGCGGCGCCACCCGGGCCAGGAAGCGTGGGTGCCGGCGGTTCAGGAGCAGGTAGACCCCCATCCCGGTGACGACCGCCGCGGCCACCAGCCGGACCGGCCGCTCGTAGGTGACCAGGGACGCGACGATCGAGAACGGCAGCAGGATCCTGGCCATGGCCAGGAAGTGCCCCACTGCGGCGTCGGTCATCGCGCGGTCAGCTCACGCCGAGGGGTAGCAGAAACTGTCCGTCGAGCAGTCGCCACCCTCGAGGCGGATCCGGTGCGCGTGGTAACCCTCGGGGAACTCGACCCAGAAGTCCGGGTCCAGCGTGAGCCCTCCCTGCGCACCCACGTCGGCCTTGACCATCGCCGCCGGACACCCGTCGGGGTAGAACTGGTCGGCCCAGGTGGAGTAGAGCGAGTTCGTCCAGTAGACCCGTCTGCCGTCCCGGCTGATCTCCACCATCTGGGGGCCGCCGATGAACTCCTGGCCGTTGGGGTGCGGCGTACGACGGGTGACGCCGCCGACGTGCACCGAGCCCACCAGTTCGGGCTTCATCGGGTCCGTCACGTCGTACTGTCGCATCTCGCCGGTTCCCCAGCAGGACACGTACAGGAAGCGGTCGTCGAGGGACAGGTCGATGTCGGTCACCCGCGGGGGCACCGCCTCGAACCCCTGCAGCAGCGGCGGGAGGTCCTCCTTCGCGGCCGGCTCGGGCGGGATGGTGGCGGCCTTGCGGGCGCGGAACTCGCCGTCCTCGTGCCACCAGGTCCAGATGGAGCCCTCCAGGGTCTCGGTGTCCACCACGACGCCGCAGAAGCCGTACTCCTTGGCCGGGTCGTGGGCCGGCCGCAGCTCGAGGGCCATCTGGTGGTTCTCGCCGAGGTCGATGGTCTGCACGTCGTCGGTGCCGTCCTCCCCGCCCAGGGTGGGGAGGTAGATGCCCTCGGGCCCGCAGTGGATGGTGTGCGGGCGCGAGTATCCCGTCTTGGCGAAGATCTCCTTGGGCTCGATGATCTTGTGGATCTTCGCCGCGGTCGGCCCGCCCTTGATGTCCACGACGTAGGTCCGCGAGGAGCGGATACCGGGGATGATCAGACCGGCGCTCGAGGAAGGCGTGGCCGCTGGGGTTAGGAGAGGCCGGCGATGACTCCGTCGGCGTCGATGTCGATGTGCTCCGAGGCCGGCACCTTGGGCAGTCCCGGCATGGTCATGATGTCGCCGGTGATGCACACGATGAAGCCGGCTCCCGCGGAGAGCCGGACCTCGCGGACGTCGATCGTGTGCCCCGAAGGAGCACCGAGCGCCTTGACGTCGGTGGAGAAGGAGTACTGCGTCTTGGCGATGCACACCGGCAAGTGCGCGAAGCCATCGGCCGCGATCTGCGCGAGCTGCTTGCGGGCCCGAGCCGCGAAGGTCACCCCCGCGGCGCCGTAGAGGCCGGTGGCGATCGCGGTGACCTTCTCCTCGACCGAGCCGTCGTCTCCGTAGGCGAAGCGGAAGTTCGGCGCCCCGGCCTGGATCTCGTCGAGCACCCCCCAGGCCAGGGCCTCGGCGCCCGCTCCCCCGTCGACGAAGTGGGTCGCCGAGTACGCCGGGAAGCCCAGCGCCGTCACGTGGTCGCGCAGCGCCTGGGTCTCGGCGTCGGTGTCGGTGGGGAAGCGGTTGATGGCGACCACGGCGGGCAGGCCGAAGACCGTACGCAGATTGGTCAGGTGCCGGGCGAGGTTGGCGAAGCCGGCGCGTACGGCGTCCAGGTTCTCGCTCGCCAGGTCGGCCACGGCCACCCCGCCGTGGTACTTCGTGGCCCGCACCGTGGCCACGACGACCACGGCGTCCGGCCGTAGACCCGACATCCGGCACTTGATGTCGATGAACTTCTCTGCGCCCAGGTCCGAGCCGAAGCCGGCCTCGGTGACCACGATGTCGGCGAGCTTGAGCGCGGTGCGGGTGGCCAGCACCGAGTTGCAGCCGTGCGCGATGTTCGCGAACGGACCGCCGTGCACGAAGGCCGGGGCGTGTTCGAGGGTCTGCACCAGGTTGGGAGCCAGGGCGTTCTTCAGCAGCACGGTCAACGCGCCCTCGGCCTTGAGGTCGCGCACCAGCACCGGGCGCTTGGTCCGGGTGTGGGCGACCACGACGTTGCCGATCCGCTGCTTGAGGTCGGTCAGCGACTCGGCCAGGCAGAAGATCGCCATCAGCTCGGAGGCGACCACGATGTCGAAGCCGTCCTCGCGGGGGTAGCCGTTTGCCGTCCCGCCGAGGCCGACCACGGTCTGGCGCAAGGCGCGGTCGTTGAGGTCCGCCACCCGCTTGAAGGTGATGGCCCGGATGTCGAGGTCCAGGGAGTTCCCGTGGTGGACGTGGTTGTCGATCAGGGCGGCGAGCAGGTTGTGGGCCGCGGCGATCGCCGCGAAGTCGCCGGTGAAGTGCAGGTTGATGTCCGTCATCGGCACGACCTGCGAGTAGCCGCCGCCGGCCGCACCGCCCTTCATCCCGAAGACCGGCCCCATCGAGGGCTCCCGGAGGGCCGCCGCGGACCGCTGGCCGATCCGCTGGAGCGCGTCGGTCAGGCCGACCGTGGTGGTCGTCTTGCCCTCGCCGGCCGGGGTCGGCGACATGGCCGTGACCAGGACGAGCTTGCCGTCGGGACGCTCGGAGAGCGAGGCGGCGTAGGCCAGGTCGATCTTGGCCTTGTCGTGGCCGTAGGGCACCAGGACCCGGGGGTCCTCGATGCCGAGCTTGGCGCGGGCTATGTCCACGATGGGCGTGAGCACGGCGGCATTGGCGATGTCGCCGTCGGAGAGCATCTAGATCACCTCGATCGGCGTAGGAGGACGGCGGTGAACTGTTGGGTGCTGCCCCACGGCGTCTCGTGCTCCTCGCCGCGGGTCTCGACGAGCTCCCAGCCGGGGAACTCGGCGACGAGCTCGGCGTGGGTGTAGCGGACGATCGGGAGCCCGCTGCAGGTCAGCGGTCCGTCCGGACCGAAGGTGGCCACGACCGCCCAGCCGCCGGAGCCGACGTGCCTGTTCAGGGAGGCCAGGTAGTCCTCGCGCTCGTCGGGCTCGGTGAGGAAGTGGAAGACCGCGCGGTCGTGCCACAGGGCGTAGCGCTTGCCGCGCCGGTCGAGGTCGAGGACGTCGGCGACATCGAGGACGACGTGGGCCCCGGCCGGGCCGATCCGCTCCCGCACGGTCGCCAGGGCGGTGGTCGAGAGGTCGACAGCGCTCAGGTCGGTGAAACCCCGCGTGACCAGATGGTCCACCAGCGTCGACCAGCCCGCCCCGACGTCGATGATCGCCTCGTCCATGCCGACCCCGCTGGCGTCGA
>JBBPYL010000016.1:0-16914 GCA_038199935.1 Propionibacteriales bacterium
CCAGGACATCTCGGTGGTGCGCCTCGAGCAGCCGTGGCGGGTGGCCGGGCGGCGGGTCGCCGCGCGGCCGGCGGTGCTCGACGAGGGCCTGCTCTCCGCAGCGCGCCGGCTGCGTCCGCGGAACCCATTGGTGGTCGGTGGTCGCAGTGCCGGGGCACGCTCGGCGGCGCGCTGCGCCGACGCGCTCGGAGCGGCGGGCTACCTCGCTCTGGCCTTTCCGCTGCACCCGCCGGGACGTCCGGAGGTCTCCCGGCTGCCCGAACTGGAGGCGGTGCGCGTTCCCCGCCTTGTCGTGCAGGGCGAGCGCGACGCCTTCGGGGGGCCGGACGCGTTCCCGGATGACCTCGACGTCGTGGTCGTCCCCGGCGCGGACCACGGCTTCTCGGTCCGGCGTACGGGGGCGCTGACCCAGGAGGAGGCGCTGGGTGTGGTCGTGGAGGCGACGCTGGAGTGGATCGTGCGTGTCGTGGTGGGGAATCCTCGCGCCTGAGCCGGTGTTGTGCCGGTGACACGACGACCTGTCCGCATCCGTGAGGGGGTGACCCGTATGGCGAGCACGACCTGCCCGACCCTCGAGCCGAGGAGTTCACGAGTCGGCTATCTGACCCTGCCGGTAGGCTGGGAGATGATGAGCAACCAGACGGACGAGATGGTGCCCGACCCGGCAACCGAGACCGACGCCGAGCGCACCGCTCGGTTCGAGCGGGACGCCCTGCCGTTCCTGGACCAGCTCTACTCCGCGGCGATGCGGATGACCCGCAACCCCCCGGACGCCGAGGACCTGGTGCAGGAGACCTTCGCCAAGGCCTACTCGGCGTTCCACCAGTTCAAGCCGGGGACGAACCTCAAGGCGTGGCTCTACCGCATCCTCACCAACACGTTCATCAACAGCTACCGCAAGAAGCAGCGCGAGCCTCAGCAGTCGATGAGTGAGGACGTCGAGGACTGGCAGCTGGCCCGGGCGGAGTCGCACACCTCCTCGGGGTTGAAGTCGGCCGAGACCGAGGCGCTGGAGAGGCTTCCGGACAGCGACGTGAAGGACGCCCTGCAGAAGCTCCCCGAGGACTTCCGCCTGGCTGTCTATCTCGCCGACGTCGAGGGCTTCCCCTACAAGGAGATCGCGGAGATCATGGACACCCCGATCGGGACGGTGATGTCCCGGTTGCACCGTGGCCGTCGTCAGCTCCGCGGGATGCTCTCGCAGTACGCCGTCGAGCGTGGCGTCACCGCTGCCACCCCCGAGGGGGCGGCCTCATGAGCTGCGGAAACCACCACGACAAGGACTGTTCCGAGGTCCTCGACCGGGTATTCTTCTTCATCGACAACGAGCTCGCCGGCGCCGACCAGAGCGAGATCGCGCAGCACCTCGACGAGTGTGGGCCGTGTCTGGCGAAGTACGACCTCGAACGGACCGTGAAGGCGCTGGTGGCGCGCTCGTGCTCCGAGCCCGCCCCGCACGGCCTGCGCGACAAGGTCCTGCTGCGGATCCGCACCGTCCAGGTGGAGATCACCCGGGACTAGCTCGGGGTCGGCTCTGCCCTGGACAGACGGCGAGGACCCCGACCGTGTCGGTGCGGGGTCCTGGCGGTTCGTGCGGGCGGCGGGGTGCGCCGCGTGCTCTCAGGCGTTGGGGCGCTTGCCGTGGTTGGCTGCCTTCTTCTTGCGGGCGCGACGCTTGCGGCCGGTCTTTCCCATGGGTCCTCCTCGACGACGGTGCGGGCCTGACGGCCCCTGTGGCCGCGGTCGGTCGACCACCGGCACCCTTGATTGTCGCAAACCCGGCGGGTGAGGGCCAATCCGTCCTCGTCGGCGTCCTCGCGGTCCACAATGGAATCATGTCTGCTCCCCTGACCGCCACCGTCACGCACACCGTGACCGAGGCCGACACCGCCCGCGCCCTCGGCTCGGGAGGCCTCGCCGTGCTGGGCACCCCGCGCCTGCTGGCGTGGGCGGAGGAGGCCACCTGCGCGGTGCTGGCCGAGTCGTTGGCGGAGTCCGAGAGCAGCGTCGGGACGCGGGTCCAGCTCGAGCACCTGGTGGCGAGCCCGGTCGGTCAGCGCGTGGAGCTGGCCGCGACCGTGGTCCACCAGGACGGACGGCTGCGCCGCTTCGAGGTCGTCGCCTCGCACCCCGACGACGGCCGCACCGTCGCCCACAGCGAGATCACCCGCGTCGTGGTGGACGTGCAGCGGTTCCTGCGTCGACTCTGAGGTCGAGCCGGAAGCAGCGCAGGTCGATGCCGGGGCCTGGTGACCAGTCCCGGGCCGGGAGCCGGACGAAGCCCATCCGGCGGTAGATCTCCTGGGCGGGGGTCTGGTCGGGCAGGCTGCACAGGACGACGGCGTCGAGGTCGAGGTCGAGGTCGTGCGAACGACGTACGCACAGGTCGGTCAGCGCTGCGGCGACGCCCCGACGGCGGTGGGCGGGGTCGACGGCGAGCATCCGGAACTCGCTCTCCCGCTCCTCGGCGACCTCGCGGAAGCCCGACCCCGGAGGGCAGAAGGTGACGGTGCCGGCGAGGTCTCCCTCGATCTCGGCCACCCACAACTCGGCTTGCTCGCGTCGGGCTGCCGCGTCGCTGAGCTGGCTGGCGTAGGCGTCCTGAATCCCGACGAAGCCGTCGGCGGTGTAGGCGGCCACAGTGAGCGCACCAACCGCCGCGTCGTCGCGCACCTCGGCCCGGCGCAGCACCGTCGGCGAGGCCGTCGTGCTCACCCGGGCTCAGACCCCGAACGTGGCCCGCGGGTAGGCGGCGTCCACGTCGGTGATCACGTTGACCAGGTACGGGACGCGGGCCTCGAAGGCGCGGTCCAGGGCCGCCCGGAGGTCCCGGGGGTCGGTGACCATCTCGCCACCCCCGCCGAGCGCCTCGACCACGGTGTCGTAGCGGGTCCGCGGCGCCAGGTCGGCCGCGACGTCGTAGCCGTAGATCATCTGCATCGGCTGTTTCTCCAACCCCCAGGCCGAGTTGTTGCCGCAGACCATCACCACGGGCAGGTCGTGACGGACCAGGGTGTCGACGTCCATCAGTGACATCCCCGCCGCCCCGTCCCCCAGGAGCAGGACGACCTGGGCCGCCGGGCGCGCTATCCGCGCGGCCATCACCGCGCCGAGACCGGCTCCGAGGCAGCCGTACGGGCCGGGGTCGAGCCAGCCGCCGGGCCGCTGCGGCTCGACGTACTTGCCGGCGAAGGAGACGAAGTCCCCGCCGTCGCCGATCACCACCGAGTCCTCGGCCAGACGCGGCACGAGCTCGCCGTAGATGCGCGCCGGGTGGATGGGGTCGGCCTCCGCCCGCAGGAGCTCGCCGTCGGCGGCAGCGGCCCGCGCCACGTCGGCCTGCAGCGTCTCCACCCACCGGGCCCAGTCCGGGGTACGCCGCTGCTGCCGCACCGCGCGGTGCAGGCCGTCCAGGACCAGGGTGAGGTCGCCGTGGGCCGAGGCGGCCAGGGTGGCGTGGCCCGAGACCTGACCGGCGGAGTCCGCGAGGTGGACGACCGGGGCGGGGGTGGCCCCGTCCTTGCCGCCGAAGACGCCGTAGCCCAGCCGGAAGTCCAGGGGGGTGCCGACCACGACGACGAGGTCGGCGCCTCCGAAGGCGGTCCGGCGGGCCTTGGTGACCAGCAGCGGGTGGCCGCCGGGCACGACCCCGCGCCCCATCCCGTTGGTGATCGTGGGCAGGCCGAGGCCCTCGACGAGCCGCAGGGCGGCCTCGTGGGCACCGTCGGCCCACACGTCGGTGCCGAGCACGAGGACCGGGCGCTCGGCCCCCGCCAGCAACCCCGCGACCCGGGCCAGCGCCTCGTCGTCCGGGACCTCGGGCTGACGCTGCGGCGCGGAGGGGGCGCTGGCCGAGGTGGTGTCGAAGAACTGGTCCATCGGCACGTCGAGGAAGGTCGGCCCGCGGTGCGAGGTGGCCGCGGTGGCGAACGCGTCGTCGACCGCCGAGGGGATGTCCGCGACCTGGTGCACGGTCCGCGCCGACTTCGTCACCTCCGCCAGCAACGGCGGGTGGTCCAGCTCCTGGAGGCTGCCCATGCCCCAGCGGTTGGCCGGCGCCCTGCCGCCGACCACGACGACCGGAGAGCCGTTGAAGCGGGCCTGGGTGATGGGGCTGACCCCGTTGGTGACCCCCGGCCCAGCGGTGAGCACCGCGAGGCCCGGGACGCGGGTGAGCTTGCCCAGGGCCTCGGCCGCGAAGACCGCGGTCTGCTCGTGCCGGACGTCGACGAGACGCATCGGTGGGTCGGCGTGCACCGCGGCGTCGTACATCGGGAAGACGTGCGCCCCGGAGAGGGTGAACATGGTGTCGACGCCGTGGGCCGCGGCCACCGCGACCGCGTGCGTCCCGCCGTGGCCCTCGAGCCTCGGGGTCTCGTCGGCCGGACCGTCCTGGGGGGAGTCGCTCATGTGCCGCAGGCTACCCGGGGTGTCCCGGGGCAGGGCGGGATCGGCCGGTGCGCCAGGACGCGTACGTCACCGCTCTCGGACCCACACGAGAGACCGCCTAGGGTGAGCCGGTGCCCTCGCTGACCGAGCTGGTTCGTGCTCACACCGACCTCGGGGACGAGGACGTGGCCTGGCTGCACCTCCTCCTGGCCGACTGGCAGATCATCGCCGACCTGTCCTTCGCCGACCTCGTCCTGTGGCTGCCCGACCGTGCGGGCACGGGCTTCTGGGCCGCGGCCCAGATGCGACCGACCACCGGTCCCACGGCGTACGTCGACGACCTGGTCGGCACCTTCGTCACCCGCGGCCGTCGCTCGCTGCTGGACGCGGCGTTCGACAACGGACGGGTGGCGCGTGAGGGCGATCCGGAGTGGCGCGACGACGTGCCGGTGCGGGTCGAGGCCATCCCGGTGCGTCGCGGCCAGCGGATCCTCGGGGTCGTGGGCCGCAACACCAACCTGCTCGGCGTCCGTACCCCCAGCCGGCTCGAGCTCGCCTACCTCCAGGCCGCCACGGATCTGGCCCAGATGATCAGCAACGGGCACTTCCCGGTCCCCGGTCAACGCTCGGACCACGCCGACTCACCCCGGGTGGGAGACGGGTTCGTCCGCGTGGACGCCGCCGGAACGGTGGTCTACGCCAGCCCCAACGCGACCTCGGTCTACCGACGGCTCGGTCTCGCGGCGGACCTGGGCGGGCGGAACCTGGCCGAGACCACGCGGGAGCTGATCGAGCCACGCAGCCGTCCCGACGAGGAGATCCTGAGTTCCGTGCTCGGCGGACGCCTGCCCCGCGACGCCGAGGTCGACGACGACGGGACGGTGCTGATCCTCCGGTCGATCCCGCTGCGCCCCTCCGGGGAGCACCTCGGCGCGCTGGTCCTGCTCCGCGACGTCAGCGACCTGCGCAGCCGCGACCGCGAGCTGGTGACCAAGGACGCCACGATCCGCGAGATCCACCATCGGGTGAAGAACAACCTGCAGACGGTGCAGGCCCTGCTCCGGCTCCAGGCGCGGCGGATGCGGGTGGACGAGGCCCGGGACGCGCTCGAGGAGGCGGTGCGCCGGGTAGGGTCGATCGCCATCGTGCACGACCTGCTCAGCCAGCGCCTCGAAGAGACCGTCGAGTTCGACGAGGTGGCCGACCGGCTCCGGACGATGGTCGCCGACGTCGCCTCGTCCGGGGTTGCGCTCACCTCCAGCCGACGGGGCAGCTTCGGCACGGTCTCCGCCGACGCGGCCACCCCCCTGGCGATGGTGCTCACCGAACTGCTCCAGAACGCGATCGAGCACGGGTTCGCCGGTGGGGGAGGGGCGCTCGCCGTCGTGGTCCGACGTACGGCGGGGAACCTCGTTGTGGACGTCGAGGACGACGGAGCAGGGCTCGAGGCCGAGTTCACGCTCGACGGGTCGTCCGGTCTGGGACTCTCGATCGTGCGCACCCTGGTGGAGTCCGAGCTCCACGGCACCCTGGTCCTCGCCTCACGGCCGGACGGGGGGACGCAGGCGCGGGTCGAGGTCCCGCTGACCTGAGCCTGCGGTGCCGGGAACAACGCCGCCGGCCCGGGCGGTCAGGCGGTCCGGACCCGGGCGCGGGCGTTGCGGCGCTTGAGCGCGCGGCGCTCGTCCTCGCTAAGGCCGCCCCAGACGCCGTGGTCCTGGCCGGCCTCGAGAGCCCACGCGAGGCACTGCTCGCGCACGTCGCAACGACGGCACACGAGCTTAGCCTCCTCGATCTGCAGGATGGCCGGGCCGGTGTTGCCGATGGGGAAGAACAGTTCTGGATCCTCGTCGAGGCATGCAGAACGGTGACGCCAATCCATGGCGGTTGACTCCTTGTCGTGTGTCCTGGGCAGAACCGGCGGGGGTGTCCGGCTGGCCCTCGATCTGGTGGTCGCGGCCCTTCCGAGGGTGACGGAGCGGGGCGCGCGGCGCATGTCCTGGTCGTGCACGAGACAGGATCGACCCTATCTGTCGGGACGGGCCCGTCCATCCCGGCGACCGGTGACGGCACCAGACTGGCAAGAGATCGGTGCGCGATCAACCTTTTCGGCGGGTCAGTTTCGTCACATCCGGCCCAGTGGCGTCCGGTGCGTACGATCTGCACCGTGAACTCCTCGGCGTCGACATCCTCGCACACCGGTGGGCGAGGACCGCTCACCCTCCTCGTCGGCGTCGTGCTGGCGGCGGTGGAGGGCACGGTCCTAGCCGGGTACGGCGTGGCCGAGGCCCTCTTCCTCAGCGGCGACCGCCTCACGATGGGACTGACCACCGCGGTGTTCTTCCTCGCCTACGGGGTGGGCCTGTTCGTGGTCGCGTGGGCGGCGTGGCGACTGGCTGCCTGGGCCCGGGCGCCCCTGGTGATGGCCCAGCTCATCCAGCTCGGGGTGGCGTGGAGCTTCCGCGGTGGCAGCACCACCCCGGCGGCCGCCGTCCTCGCCGTGGTCGCCCTCGTGGCGCTGGCCTCGCTGCTGCACCCCGACACGACGCGGGTCCTGGTCGGCGACCGCCGCTAACCCCGATTCGTCCGTGGTCGGCCGGTGCAGAGACGACTCACTTGCGCGGACGAATCGGGGTGTCAGGCGGCGCCGGGGTCCTCGGACGCCTCGTTGAGCGCCTCACGCAGCTGAGTGAGCGTGCGGGACAGCAGCCGTGAGACGTGCATCTGCGAGATGCCGATCTCGGCGGCGATCTGGGACTGGGTCATCCCCCTGAAGAAGCGCAGCGTGAGGATCTGCTTCTCCCGGGGTTCGAGGGCCTCCAGCAGGGGCTTGATCGTCTCCCGGTTCTCGACGTGCTCGAGGGCCTCGTCGTCGGAGCCGATGACGTCGATCATGCTGGGTGCGCCCCCCTCGCCGTGCGAGTCCGGCGCGTCCAGAGACAGCGTCGAGTAGGCGTTGGCCGACTCCAGCCCCTCGATGATCTCCTCCTGGGTCGTTCCCATCGCCTCGGCCAGCTCCTTGACGGTCGGCGAGCGTCCCAGGGTCTGGGTCAGCTCGGCCGTCGACGCGGTCAGCGTGATCCGGAGCTCCTGGAGGCGGCGCGGGACGCGGATGGCCCAGCCCCGGTCCCGAAAGTGGCGCTTGATCTCGCCGACGATGGTCGGGGTCGCGTAGGTGGAGAACTCCACCCCACGCTCGGTGTCGAAACGGTCCACCGCCTTGATCAGGCCGATCGTCCCGACCTGGAGCAGGTCGTCGAAGGGCTCTCCCCGGTTGAGGAAGCGCCGGGCGAAGTGCTCGACGAGGGGCAGGTGGAGCCGGACGAGGTCGTCGCGCAGGCGCGACCGGTCCGCTTCGCTGGACTCGGGGTCACGCAGAGCGCTGAACAGCGCCGCGCTGCGGGCGCGGACCTGAGCCAGGTCGTCGCTCGGACGGGAGGTCATCGTGCTCACCGGGTCTCGACCGTGTCGCGGGTCAGCGAGACCATGAGCCTCTCCCCGTCCACGACCGCGCTCACCGAGGTGGTCAGGGCAGCCAGCACGGTCCAGGCGAAGCCGTCCCGCGCCGGCTCGCGGGGGTCGTCGCACTCGGCCGAGACCGCGACGGTGAGGCTGTGGCGGCCGAGGTCGAAGCAGCACGTGAGGTCGCTGCCAGCCCGGGCCTGCAGCAGCACCATCGCGCAGGCCTCGTCGACGGCGATGCGCAGGTCCTCGATGTCGTCGAGGGTGAAGTCGAGCCGCGCGGCCAGACCGGCCGTGGCGGTGCGGAGGACCGTGACGAACGCGGTCTGCGCCGGCACGCGCAACTCCACGTCATACTCGCTGGCTGTCACCTGGTCGTCCTACCTTCTTCCGCGCTAACGGGGCCGGGCGCGGCGCGCCCGACCCCGTCAGGGTCGACTCGTGTTGCCCCGCTGACGCCCTGGGGACAGCGCAAGTGTGGCAGAAGTCGGCAACCGGTAGTAGCCGGGTCAGGCCTTGTTGGTCTCCTTGTGGGCCACGCTCAGGGGTCGTCGTCCGCAATGATCGGTCAACATTGGCTGCGGAACGTGTCTGCTGGCGAGCGACGTCGTTGGACTCTTTGCCGACAGGGAGATGCGGTGGTCAGGTGACGCGGTGCACTCGCCTCCCCGCATGGTCGCGATTAATGTGCCACGGTGAACCGGCGCCATCACTGTCTCGGATAGTGCGGGCCTCGGTCACCCCCTGGCGTCGATCCTTGGCTCGGGCCTGTTGATCATCGTGCCGGTGCTGGAGCGCACCCTCGGGTCGCTGTCGGTGTTCGGCGCCGCCGTGGTGTGCGCAGTCGCCTGGGTCATCGTGGTGGCCTATGTCATCTCCGTGGCGCTGTACCTGCGGATCATGGCCGAGTACGTCGTCGGTTACGCCGACCCCGGCGGGTCCGCACCGTGGGACCGGGTCTTGGCGTGCACGGCCGTCGTCCTGATCGTGGTCGTCGGCATCACCCGCGGGTTGGCCGGACTGAACATGCTGGACCGGCTCAGCCTAGGTGTCGTACTGGCTTTGACGACGCTCCTCGGCGGGACACTTCTGTTTCACGACGTTCCCGGCCTGGTCACCGGCGGACTGGCCCTCCCGCCGGTTCCGGACGTCGGGATCGGAAAGATCCTGCTGGTGCTGGGTGGGATTGTGATCACGGTGCAGGGGTTCGAGACGGTGCAGTACCTCGGCGACCGGTACGACGCCGAGACTCGCGTCTGGGCCTCGCGGCTCGCGCAACTGGTCGCGGCGTCGATCTACCTGGGCTTCGTCGCGGTCGCGACCCCGGTGATGGGGCTGGGAACCGCCGAAGGACCCGACGACACGCTATTGGACATCACCGCCCGGGTAGCCCCGTGGCTGGCTCTGCCGTTGGTGCTCTCGGCCGTGCTCAGCCAGTTCTCTGCGGCGGTGGCGGACACGGTCGCGGCCGAAGGCAACCTGCGCGGTCTATCCCGTTTCATGCGCGGCCCCACGCCGTATCTGGTCAGTGGTGGCGCCGCGATCATGCTCGCAGCCACCACACCGACCTTCACAATCGTCGCGGTCGCCTCACGGGCGTTCGCCGCCTATTACGCGATCCAGGCGGTCTTGGCGATGCGCACATCTACCGGCCGGACTCGCAAGGCAGGGTACGGCGCGCTGGCCGTCGTGCTGGCTGCCATCACCCTCTTCGCCCAGTCCGCGGGTTGAGCATCATGTTGCCCCCTCAAACAGGGCACGCTCGGCAGGCGATGACACCGTCAAAGGCCGACGCAACTGTGGTGGACTCGTCCTCTTTGTGGCCGTAGGACCCAGTCAGCCGGGAGGTAGGCATCGTCCAGGTGCCGGCGCAACCGTAGCGTGTGTTAAGTGAAGGCCAGGAACCCGATGCGGAGGATCTGATCCGCTACGCCGATGATCGGACAGCGAGGAGGCCGGCCACCTCCGATCGGTACAGGCGTCACAGGTCACCGTGTGGGCCGGGTCGCCGGCGATGCCGGGCATGATTAGTACATCGGTCCCCGGGAGGGGCTCACGTCCTTCACGAGGCTCCAGGATGACGCTGGGGTACCCGGTTCCGAGGCTGGGTCGCCGACGAGCTATCTCGACGAGTAGCGCGGGGTCGATGAGCTTGCTCACCTCGACCATGGACGTAGCTTGGTGTCGATGTCGTCGCCGCCACCAGCCCGACCTCCCTCTGCGGCCGATGTCGTGCCGGCACCTGACACCCAGGGCCCCACGCGGACCGCGCGTGAGTACCCCACGACCGCCTTCCATACTGCGCCGGAGGACATGAGCTGACGTTGCATCATGAGGTCATACTGCCGAAGACGAGAGGGGAGCGCCCTGGCGTCCGTAGCCGATCGGCTAGCGGCGTCGTGCCACTATCGCGCCGTGTGGTCGTGGTGGCTCGCTTGCCCCGGTCCTCGTGTGGGCCCCGGTGACGTCAAATCCAGCCGTTGAGTTCCCGGCTTAGCCCGGTTACGGGCCACCTGTATGCATCGAGCACGGCATGGTCGAACTTCTCAATCGCCTGACATTGGAAGAAGCCATTGAGCAGCCCGCCCCCGGGACGGAGGACGCGAGCAAACTCGATGAGGGGAACCTGAATAGTGCTTGGCTCGTGATGAATGACCGAGTACCAGGACAGCAGGCCCTCCGAAGGAGGCTGCCTTCGCGGCAGGCGCGTCAACGTTCTCGACCAGTTGGTCCACTGACCCGGGCCGCAGCCGGCGTCGATCACCGGCCCGGTCACCGCGTCGGCCCAAGTATCGACAAACTGACGGTCGGCGGGATGGACCGCGGTCATGGAGCCGAATAGCTCGGCGCACTCCTGAGCTCGACGCGAATACGCCAGCCCCGTCTCCATGGCCATCCATCGCCATCCACCCCCGTGCAGGTTCCCTTCGCGGACCTCCCCTGCCACCGGCGCAGCGCGGAAGGTGCCCCCATGAGGAGGGGCCCGCGGGTGCTCACCCACGTTCTTGCGGTGCGCGCCGCGCCGAGCCGACTCCGGCGCAGCCACGTTGTGCCAGACTTTTGATGGTGACGGAGACGGTCGCGACACCAACGCCGGGGCTCGTGCGTCGTGCCGCAGTGGTGATCGGCCTGCTGGTCGGCATTGTGCTGGTGTTCGCGACGATCCGGGTTGTGGTCGATTGGCCGCACATCCTGGCGGGCACGAGCGGCGATGACTTCTCCGAACGCTACGTTGCTCATCCGTGGCTGGCGTACCTTCACATCGCGCCGGGGGTCGTCTATCTCCTCGGAGCGCCGCTGCAGCTCTCGCAGCGGTTCCGCACCCGGCACTACGCCGTGCACCGGCGCCTCGGGCGGGTGTTGCTGACCAGCGCACTGGTCGCCGGGCTTTTCGCGCTGGTCTTCGGTGTCCCGCACGCTTGGGGAGGCGCTCCGGAAGCTGCTGCGACGGTGGTATTCGGCTGCTGGTTCCTGGCCTGTCTCGTGCTCGCGTTCCGGGCAATCCGGCGACACGACGTCCGGGACCACCGGCGCTGGATGGTCCGTGCATTCGCGGTCGGGATCGGTGTTGGCACCATCCGGATCTGGGTGGGAATCTTCGAGGGGGTCGAGCAGGGTCTCTCCGGCGGTACGACGCCTGCCACGCCGGACCCGACGATGTTTGGCGTTGCGTTCTGGCTGGCGTTCACGATGCACGTCGCTCTCGGCGAATGGTGGCTACGTCGCACGCCCGCCCTGACCGGATGACCAACCACTTGCGGTGATGGTAGAGCCTGTCTTCTTCGGCCGCGTGGGTGTTAGGGCCGTAGGCGGTTGGCTGTACGGCGGGGCCGAGGTCGTCGACACCACGCACCTCATACCCGAGCAGACCGCCCCGCAGATCGCAGAGGCCGTCAAGATTTGAGGCCGGCGAGTGCCCGGCGGACTCGCCGCAGTTGTGTGATTCCGGCGGCCCCGTTCTGATACTCGGACCGACGTGCCATCTCCACTTTGAGGAGCGTGCTGCAGGTCCCATCATTCGAACCCCAGCCAGTGGGGAACGACCTACGTCTTCGGCTGCTTCGGGGGCTTCGCCCGTGCTCGCTCGACCGCGGGGCCGACCCAGGTGTCGAGAGTGCCTGAGTCTGGAAGGTCCGCCGCCGCGACCAGGACCACGCCGCCCATGGTTCGCTCCCCCATCGTTGCTGGGCGAGCGCCATGCTCGAGCGCTTCCTCGACGCCGTCCTTGCCAACGTGGACCATCAGAGCGTCATCGCCGGTACCGACAGCCATGTGGGTGTTCACGATCCAGCACAGACCACCGAACATCTTGATCTCGCGATAACCGGCTGGCCCAGCCGCAGCGTCGACTGCGGCACGGATCCGTTCGACCAGCTCCTCGTTGTACGTCATAGGGCGCCTCCAGTCGTCTCGTCCACTGGTTTGCGCAGTCGACCGACCGTCGCGTTCTCTTTATACCGGTCCGAGTCCGTCGGAGGGCGTGGTCAGGCCGTCGCGCCGCCCTCAGCGTAGCTGCGGCCAGGCCCCCTGGACCGCCCTGGACTCGGCGTGATCGGACGACTCCGATGCGGCCATGCCTCCCGATAAGCAAACGAACAGTCATCGACGTCGGTGGCTGGGATGGCCGCTTCGCGGTGGTTCGGGCAGCCCAGACGCTTGGCAACCGCGCAGCGGCGGTGGTCGACGCCGCTGCGACGGTGCCGACATCAACCTCGAGCACTTCCGGCTGGAGGACGAAAGTTGGCGGCTCTGCTCCAACTCTGGCGCACTGGCAACGGGGGACGGGGCTGGTATGACGGCCTCGGGGCCGAGCACGACCGCGATGAGCAGAGCTGGCCGGCTCGCAGTCGAGCCAGGTATCGCGCCGGACGACGTGCCGGCACGCGGTGAGACATGGAGTCTCACTGCTGGGTGGCCTTCCACCCTCGTCGCTAGCTTCGGTACGAATGTCTTGACCGAGTCCCACTCCGGCCCCACGGCACAAATCCTGGCAATCTCCCCGAGATGACCGATTCGTTCCGGTAGCGGTTTTCGTTGCTGTGCCGACCCCTGAAACTCCCGCCTCTCATGGATCGGGCCCGCGGAGGCGCTCCGGATCCTTGCCGATTGAGACGCCTCCGCCACGGCGTAAGTAGTCTCGAGCAATGAGCGACTCGCAGACGCAGCGGCCCGACCTGGCACCCACGTTGATCGGTGCAGAGTTGTTGCGCTGGTACTGGTTGAAGATCGAGCTGATCAGCTTGGCCCGCCACCTCGACGTAGCGACCTGCCCGGTAGCTGAACCGCATTCGGAACGAGGTCTCTGCCTGACCGACGGGGCCGGCCGCGCCTCGTAAGGGGTTCCTCATGCGGCACTAGGACCTGCCGACGGCACGCTTCTACGCGTCACCCTCGCCCTGTTGTGCGCCGGTCCACAACGGCCGATGCCCCGTTAATCCTGTCGATCCGGGCGCTATTCGAATCCGATCGAGGGCTGACGTCGTCGTGCCTCAGGCGAAGTGTCGGCGTCGTGCCACATCCGACGCTCCGGCGGTGCGTCAGCTGGCCAGTCCCCCAAGTGTCTCCTGCAGGACAGGCACTTCCGTACTCTCAGTCGCGGACCTCCTGACCCATCCGGGCTAGGCTGCGGTGTGCCCGAGTTCACCTGGCGACCGGCCAACGAGGCAACCACCGAGGACGTCGAGGCGGTGTTCGACACCAGTGGCGCCCGCAAGTGCCGCTGCCAGGCGCTGAAGGCCCCAGGCTGGATCTGGCGCGACACCACCCAGGAGCAGCGGGACGCCGCCCTGCTGGAGCAGACCGGTTGCGGCACCGACGGACCCACGTCCGGCCTCATCGGGTACCTCGACGGCGAGCCGGCGGGTTGGGTCGCGGTCGAGCCGCGGGACAACTACCCCAGAGTGTGGAGCCGGAAGAAGGCGTGGATGCGGATGGACCCTGAGCTCGTGGGCGTATGGTCGGTCACCTGCTTCGTCGTACGCAAGGGCTTCCGCCGGCAGGGGCTGATGTACGAGCTGGCCGCCGCCACCGTCGAGTCCGGAAGGCAGATCGGCACCCGCGTGCTGGTGGGCTATCCCACCGAGCCGCCGCCCGGGAAGACCGTGATCTGGGACGAGGCGTCAGTCGGGCTGCTGCAAGTCTTCCTCGACGCCGGCTACGAGGTTGTGGCCTCGCCGACCCTGCGCCGGAGGGTGGTGCGTCACCGACTCAGCGGGCCGTCGTGACGGGCCAGGCGCCACAAGCTGATCTCATTCTGGGCAAGGAGGCCACGGCCATCCTCCACGGTCGGAGTCGCAGCCAGTAACGCAACTCTTATGCCGCGCTCAGCGCCTGTCCCGGCGCAGGATCCGCTTTCGGTGGTCCTGAGGTGATCGTGGGTGAGCGGCTGTCGCCGTTGCCGGTAGCCGAAGTCCTCTTCGAGCCGGTCTCACCAATGGAGGTGCGCCATGAGCGCCCTACTTGTCGGGTACGCCCGATGCTCTACCGACGCCCAGGATCTCACGGCCCAACGAGACGGATTGGCCACGATGGGGGTGGCACCAGATCGGATTTACGTCGACCACGGCCTGACCGGCACCAACCGGGAGCGTCCGGGTCTGCGGGAGGCGCTGGCCGCGTGTCGCTCCGGCGACACTCTGGTAGTGACCAAGTTGGACCGGCTGGCCCGGTCGCTGCCCGATGCCCGTGCGATCGCCGATGAGCTGACCGCCCGGCAGGTCAGACTGAATCTGGGCGGGTCGGTCTATGACCCCACCGACGCGGTCGGTCGGCCGCTGTTCAATGTGCTCGGCATGGTGGCTGAGTTCTGACCTGATCAGGCTGCGCACCCGTGAGGGGATGAAGGTGGCCAGAGCGAAGGGTCACTTGCGGGGCAAGCAGCCCAAGTTGACCCGTCGACAGGAGGCTCACTTGGTCTCCTTGCTGGCCAGCGGCGAGTACAGCACCGCTGAGGTGGCCGAGTTGTTCGGCGTGGGCCGTTCGACGGTCTACCGCGCGCTCGAGCGACAGCGAGACCATGCCCTGGTTGTCGAGATTGCCGCCAACTCGTCCAATCGAGCGAGCCTCGGCAGGAGCGGTGTCCCGCAGGGCAAACCCGTGTGGGACACCAACCAGGCCTCAGACCCGAATCCTCCGACTCACCGATCAGGGTTCCGCTTGCGGCGACCGAATCGATGCCGGCGTTGGCGCACCCGGTTCCCGTCCGCCGACCCCCGGGAGACTCGAGATCGGTCCGCCCGACTTCAGTATCCGTGAGCCGGAGCAAACGGTCGACCGGCTCGTCACGCTCTGCGAGCGTGAGGCGCTAGGTCAGCGGCCGAATCGAAGGTCATCCGACGCCCGCGCTGATCAGTCATGCCTCGATCATCCCCGTTTCCGCGGCGCCGGTCAGGGATGGCTATCCGGGGCGACGGTCGCCGTCACGACTCCCCCTCTGGAAGGGCGTCGCCTCGGTGTCCGTCGAGGCTCGACCGGCAGAAGCCATCGCGTCTTCGCTTTGGATGGCTTCCCTCGCGGCTTGCTGCTGGGGAGCGGACACGATCCACCATGCCGACTGGAACCGGTGCTGCGAGCCGTCCAGAGAACCGCCACGGTGAGAGGATGGTCACCTCTGAGCGTGTCGTCGGCGCGTCGATTTGAGTGGCCACCGCAAAGGGCCGGATCGTGGACCCAGTGAGTGAACAGAACCGTCTTCAGATCAACTGGGTCAATTCCGCAGGTGGCGCCCTCGGCGCCGTGTCCTCGGCCGTCCTGCTATCCAGCCTCGGCGCGGCCGGCACCCTGGTGGGTGCCGCGCTGGGCAGTTTGTGCATCACGGTGGGAGGTGCCGTCTACTCCCACTACTTGGCGGTGACCAAGGAGCGCGTCGCGGTGCAGGCCCTCGCGGCTCGGCGCGGCGGCCGAGTGCGCGTGCCGGTGCCGGACGGGACAGGGGCCCTCCCGCAGTCCGAGGGTCCTCGGGTCACCGAGGACCCGGACCACACCGATCGAGCCGACGAGGGAAGGTCCGTGGGGCAGTTGCTGCACGGCCTGCCCTGGAAGTGGATCGTCGCCATGAGTGCAGCACTTTTCGGGATCTCGATGGTCCTCATCGTGGCCTTCGAGCTGTCGACCGGTCGTGCGGTGTCCACCTACACGGGCGGCACGAGCAACAGCAGTGTCGGTACCTCCATCCCGGGCTGGAGCGGCACGGGGCAGAAGTCGCCTGATGTGAAGCCCGACGGTTCGCTGCCGGGCGACGGCCAGGACGGCGACGTCCCGCAACCGCAGGCACCGCAGGAGGACGGCGACGTTCCGCAGGAGGACGGCGACGTTCCGCAGGAGCAGGCGCCCCAGGAGGACGGCGACGTGCCCCAAGAGCAGGCGCCGCAGGAGGACGTCCCGCAGGAGGAGGCACCTCAGGAGGACAGCCCGCAGGAGCAGGCGCCTCCAGCGGACGCTCCCCTGCAGGAGCCCGCTCCCCAGCCGGCCCCGGCCCCGTAGGACTCCGGTCGACTGCGCTCAGGCCTGCCGATCATCTGCTGCTCGCCCGCATGTGTAGTTGCCCTCAGGGGCCATCAGCGCCCGCCCGGAGCAACACTCCGACGGCGAGCCTGTCGCTGTCGACCTTCGCGAACCTGTGGCCGACGTGTGCCTGATGCCGTCGACGTCGCCAGAAGGCGCCTTTGTCCTGGGCAAGATCGCTCAGCGGCAAGTGAACTTGTCGCCGCAGAAGCCGATCGGCACGCGTGCCGTAGCCCGATCCCGGTGCGGGTCTGGTGCTGGCCCGGCGATACCGCCGACTCGGCGTTGATCCGCCAGGTCAAAGACGACATGCGCGACTGGAGCCTGTCCCGGATCGTCTGGGTCGGCGACTGCGGATTCACCTCGAAGCAGAACCGCAGGTACCTCCAACGCGCCGGCGGGGCTACATCCTGGGCGAGAAGCTCCGCTCGGGCAGCAAGGAGGCGGCCGTGGCGCTGGGCCGAGCCGGCCGCTACCGCAGCGTGGCGGGCAACCTGCGGGTCAAGGAGGTCCGGATCAGCGACCACGAACGGTTCGTGGTCTGCCACAACCCCGAGGCCG
>JBBPYL010000017.1:0-9016 GCA_038199935.1 Propionibacteriales bacterium
CATCGACAGGGGCCGGGTGGCGGTGACCCGGGGATCCTTCTGGCGCAGCGAACCGGCGGCGGCGTTGCGCGGGTTCGCGAAGGGTGGCCGACCCTGCTCGACCATGCTCGCGTTGAGGGCCCCGAAGGCTTCGAGGGGCAGGAAGACCTCACCGCGCACCTCGAGGAGGGCGGGCACCGGCCAGTCCTCGGTGCCGACCAGCCGGTGCGGGATCGCCCGGATGGTCTTGACGTTCGGGGTGACGTCCTCTCCCGTGCGGCCGTCGCCGCGGGTCGCGGCCCGCACCAGCCGCCCGCGCTCGTAGAGCAGGTTGATGGCCAGACCGTCCACCTTCAGCTCGCAGAGGAACTCGACGCCACGAACCTCCTCGCGCTCGAGCCGGGCCGCCCAGGTGGCCAGGTCGGTCGAGGAGAAGGCATTGTCGAGGCTGAGCATCCGCTCGAGGTGCTCGACCGAGGTGAACTCCGTCGAGACCGAGCCGCCCACCTTCTGCGTCGGGGAGTCCGGGGTCCGCAGCTCCGGGAACGCCACCTCCAGCTCCTCGAGCCGCCGCAGACGGATGTCGAAGGCCTCGTCGGAGAGCGTCGGGGCGTCACGGACGTAGTAGCGCCACCGCGCGTCCTCGACCTGCTCGGCCAGCGTGCGGTGCTCCTCGTGCCCCGCGGGGGTCGCCGCCGCCACCTCGACCGGATCGCCGGAGGGCACCCCGGTCATCGGCACGACTCCTCGCGACGTCCGGGCCCGACGGACCCACTCCACCTCATGGGTCCATTCTGCCCGCCCCCACCGACAGCGGCGAGCGGCCCATCCTGCCGGCCGTCGGCGGCGAAAGCACTACGACCCTTGTCCCCCGCTGGGAGAATCGACGACATGAGCGAGCCGAGCCTGACCCGTCGTGACGTCGCGCGGCCGCGTGGCCTCGTCCTGATGCTGCACGGCGGCAAGGCGGACGGGCACGACGACGTCGACGAGTCCAGTGCGTCCTGGCGTCGCTCACACTGGATGATGCAGCACATCGGCGGCCGGATCACCCGCGCCGACCTGAGCATCTGGCTCCTGGGCTACTCCGTCCGCGGGTGGAACGCACGCTCCTCGAGCGAGCCCTCGCCGATCGCCGACGCCCGGTGGGCCCTGGACCAGGTCCGCGCTGCGCACCCCGACCGCCCCGACCTCCCGGTGGTCCTGCTCGGGCACTCGATGGGCGGACGAACGGCGGTCTCGGTGGCCGACGACGCCAACGTCACCGGCGTCGTGGCGCTCGCCCCCTGGCTGCCTGCCGACGAGCCGAACACGACGCTGACCGGCAAGCACCTCGCGGTGGCCCACGGCCGGTCGGACAAGATCACCTCGGCCCGAGCCACCCGCGAGTTCGTCCGGCGCGTGGAGCCGGTCACCGCGTCCGCGGACTTCCACAGCATGGGCCGGGTCGGCCACTACATGTTCCGCGACATCCCCGCCTGGAACGCCTTCGCCGTCGCGCGGTCGCTGGCGTTGGTGACCTCGCCCACACTGACCCCCTGAGCCGGGAACAGCTGTTGCCCGGATCTGGTTGAACGGTCTACCATCGCCATGAAACGAAACAGTTTCGTTTCATCGGTGTGACCCGGAGCGAGGTGAACATGGCCGGCAACGACGGCTCGCGTCCCCGCGTCGAGGGGAAGCGCGAGAGCGAGGTCCTCGACGCGACCCTCACCCTGCTCCTCGACACGGGCTACGACCGGCTCACCCTGGACGCCGTGGCGCTCGAGGCCCGGGCCAGCAAGGCGACGCTCTACCGGCGCTGGGAGTCCAAGGCCAGCCTGGTCGTCGACGCCCTGATCCGCTCCAAGCGGTCGATGGCCGTGCCCGACGTCGACTCCGGAGACCTGCGCAAGGATCTCCTGGCCGCGTACTGCGGTCCCAGCGGCCACCCGGACCCGGACCACGCCCGGGCCATGGCCGCCGTGCTCACCGCCGTGCACACTGACGAGGAGTTCGCGCGGGAGTACCGCGCCCGCTTCCTCGGCCCCAAGCTCGAGGCCAACCAGAGGATCTTCGATCGGGCTCATGCCCGCGGAGAGATCCTGGACGGCATCGACCTCGCCCTGATCGCGCCGGCTCTCGCCGGGATCCTCCTGCATCGGGTCTTCATCCTGGGCGCCGACGTCGACGAGAGCACCGTCACTGACGTCATCGACCAGATCATCCTGCCTGCCGCGACCGGTCGGCCCTACTCCCCCGAGCGCTCCGGCTGACGCGCTCCCCGACGCCTCCCCGCGCTCCCGAGCCGGCCGGCCGGGCCGCCACCGGCACCCCGTCGATCCCTTCCACGCCCCAAGGACGACCATGACCACCGACACCACTCCCCCCGGCGCCTCCGCGTCGCCGGACCCGGGGACCCCTCCCACCGCGACCACCGCACCCGACTCACGCCGCCTGGGTTGGGCGCTGGTGCTCATCTCGGTCGCTCAGCTGATGGTCGTGCTCGACGCCACCATCGCCAACATCGCCCTGCCCTATATCGGTCGCGACCTCGGCATCAACCAGGCCAACCTGTCCTGGATCGTGACCGGCTACTCACTCGCCTTCGGTGGCCTGCTCCTGCTCGGCGGGCGACTCGGCGACCTGTACGGACGTCGCCGGATGTTCATGATCGGCGTCAGCGTCTTCGCGGTCGCCTCCGCCCTGGGCGGTCTGGCCACCAACGAGGGCCTGCTCCTCGGCGCGCGGGGCCTGCAGGGGATCGGGGCGGCCATCGCCTCCCCCGCGGCGCTCGCCCTGATCACCACGACCTTCCCGGCCGGACCGCAGCGCAACCGCGCCTTCTCGATCTACGCCGCGATGTCCGGGGCCGGCGCCGCGGTCGGCCTGATCCTCGGCGGCTGGCTCACCGGACTCAACCCCGACCTGCTCGGCCAGTCCGTCGACGGCTGGCGGCTCACCTTCCTGATCAACGTGCCGATCGGCATCGGCGCGGCCCTGGCCGCCCCCAAGGTGCTCACCGAGAGCCAGTCCCACCCCGGGGAGCTCGACCTGCCCGGTGCGCTGACCGCCACGCTCGGCCTCGTCGGCATCGTCTTCGGCCTCACCCGTGCGGGCAACCCGGAGCACGGCTGGTCCGACCCCAGCGCGTTGATCCCCCTGGTCGGCGGCCTCGCTCTGCTCGCCCTGTTCGTGATGGTGGAGCGCCGTGTCGCGCACCCGCTGCTGCCGTTCCGGATCGTGGCCAACCGCACCCGGGCGACGAGCTTCGCGGTGATGATGCTCGTCCCGGCCGCAATGTTCGCGATGTTCTACTTCCTGAGCCAGTTCGTGCAGAACGTGATGGGCTTCTCCCCGCTGCGCACCGGCGTGGCCTTCCTGCCCTTCTCGATGGGCATCATCATCGCCGCCACCGTGGCCTCGAAGCTGATGGCCAAGGTGGACCCCCGGTGGCTGGCCGGGACGGGCACGCTGATGGCGGGCTCTGCCCTGTTCGGTTTCTCGCGCCTTCCCTACACCGAGACCCTGCCGAACCTCGGGGTGGGCGCGTCGTATGCGACCGACATCCTGCCCTTCATCGTCCTGATGTCCCTGGGCATGGGCCTGGTCTTCGTGCCCCTGACCCTGGCCGCGGTGCACGGCGTGGGCGCCCGCGACTCCGGCATCGCCTCCGGCGTGCTCAACACCATGCAGCAGGTCGGCGGCGCGCTCGGCCTGGCCATCCTGTCCACGGTCGCGGTCCACTTCAGCAGCCAGAAGGCCACCGAGCTCGGCAGCGCCCTCTCCTCGGGACAGGCCGGAGGGGCGGCGCCCACCGCGCAGGCGGTGGGGAAGATGCAGACCCTCGTGGGTCAGGTTGCCTTCACCGAGGGCGCGACGAACGCCTTCTTCGCCGGCGCCCTGATGATCTGGCTCGGAACCGTGATCGCGGTGGTGTTCCTCAACGTCACGCACGAGGAGCTGGCCACCGAGGCCGACGAAGCGGTGGTGATGCACTGACCGTCGCCGTCGTGCCCTGAGCCCAGCCGGACGCGAGACGGCCCGGACCGAGTAGAACCGGTCCGGGCCGTGTCGTGCGTGAGCGGGTTTGCGTGCCCCGGCTCAGCGTCAGCGGTTGACGCGCATCCCGAGCCAGGTGTGGATCTGACGACGGTTCTGGCCGAGGGTGAAGCGGTCCAGGCACAGGTCGTCGCCGTAGCTCATGAAGTTGTGCACGGGGTCGAGACCCTTCTTCGAGCAGGTGTCGTCACTTTCGTTGCAGTAGAAGATGTTGTCCCCGTCGGCCTGGGCCGGGGTGTCCGCGACGTGGTCGCCAGCACCACGGCAGCCGCCCTGGAAGGTGTGGTAGAGCCCGAGCCAGTGACCGATCTCGTGGGTGGCGGTGTCGCCGCGGTTGTACGGCGCGGCGTCGCCGCCGGGCAGGCTCTCGTTGAGCAGCACCAGTCCGTCGAGGGCCAGCTCACCCTGGGGGAAGGTCGCGTAGCCCAGCAGTCCGCCACCCAGACCGGCGATGTAGACGTTGAGGTCGGCGTACCCCCCGACGTGCAGGGCGCG
This sequence comes from Propionibacteriales bacterium, assembly GCA_038199935.1. GTDB lineage: Bacteria > Actinomycetota > Actinomycetes > Propionibacteriales > Nocardioidaceae > Nocardioides_B. Next base: position 4,516 of record JBBPYL010000017.1, read on the forward strand.
CTTGGCCTCCAGCGCCTCGGCGTCCTCGTCGCTGAAGTCCTCGGTGAGGTTCCAGTCGTACCAGGCGTCGTTGGCCGTGGTGTCGACCGAGACCAGGTTGAAGCGGAACGGGGAGGCGGAGGCCTCGGAGGCCGTCCTGCCCGCGTAGCCCGCGTTGATGACGTCGATCTGGGCTTGCACCTGCTCCCGGGTCACCCCGCCCGAGCCGTCCTCGGCGGTGATGATGTGCACGTGCGTGCGGATGGTGAACCGCTCGGCCTTGTTGGTCAGGTCGCCGCGTCGGTCGAGCTTCCCCGAGCGGGTCAGCTTGGCGACCTGACGGTCGAGCGCCGAGGACATCGACCGCGCCTCGGCGTCCGTGATCGAGTTGTAGTCCCGACCGGCGGTGCCGGCGCCCGGCACGGTCCGCGCCGACGAGACCCCCGCGCAGTCGAGGGCGCCGGAGTCGACGTCCGTGGGGGCCGCCACGGCGGCGGTGGGGCCGGAGAATCCCATCGTGGCCAGCAGGGCGATGCCGAGCGCGCCGGAGGCGAGCGGCCGGAGAGGACGGAGGGAGGAAGTACGGGACATGGACGTGAGCTCCTTCGAGCCGGGAGGGGGAGGCGCAGGATCGACCTTCTCCCGCAGACGCCAGCAGGTCAAGGCTTCGACGCGAGGATCTGCGCTAGTCCCCGGGATCGACGCACGATCCTCCTGACACACCAGCCGACGACCGAAGAGCATCCGCCGGACTGCGGGGCTCAGCCGAGCTCGGCCGCGACCCGTCGGACCAGGCCCAGCGCGGTGCGCGACCACGCTGTCGAGGCACCGGCCAGGCCGCAGGCGGGCGTGAGGACCAGCGAGGCGCCGACCGCCTCGGGGTCGAGCCCGAGCATCTCCAGGAAGCGCAGCACCGACGCCTCGAGCGCTCCCCTTGTGGGTCCGCCCCCCACGGGCTCGGTCGTCGGCACGACGCCGAGGTGCACGGGAGCCCCCGCTTCGAGCAGGGTGGCCAGCGCGTCGTACGTCGCGGGCGCGACCACGTCCAGGTCGACGCTGACGCCGCGAGCCCCGGCGTCGATGAGCAAGTCGACGGGCACGTCGGCGGCGCAGCAGTGCACGACGGGTTCGGCCCCGGCCGCGATGATGGCGGCGAGGAGCCACTCCAGGGCCGGCGCGGCGGCGTGGGAGTTCACGGAGCGATGACGGTGGAACCCTGACGCGGTGGGGACGCCGCCGCCCATCACCGCGGGGAGCGCCGGCTCGTCGACCTGCACGACGAGGGTCGCCCCGGGGAGCCGGCGTCGCAGGTCGGCTACGTGGTCCGCGACGCCCTGGGCCAGGGCCTCGGCCAGCTCGCGGCGCGCGCCGCGATCGGCCAGCAGGCGGTCCCCACGCGGCTTCTCCACGGTCGCGGCCAGGGTCCAGGGTCCGACCACCTGGACCTTGAACGTCCCCGCGTAGTCCTCGCCGAGCTCCTCGAGCAGGTCCAGGTCCTGGGCCAGCAGGGAGCGGGCCCGTCGCTGGTCGGCCCCGGGAGCCCCGGTGCTCCCGGTCAACCGCCACCCGGCCGGCTGGAGGTCGGCGTCGAGGTCGGCGACCAGGGCCAGGGCTCGACCGGTCATCGCGGCGTGGACGCCGCGATCGGGCAGCTCGGGCAGGTGGGGGAGGTCCGGGAGCTCGCCGAAGACCAGACGCAGGGTCTCCGCGAAGTCCGTCCCGGGCATCGACCCGACCCCGGACGCGCGGGTCACCTCGGCACCCGCGTGCGCCGGGTCGAGCTGATCGTGCAGGACCCGACCACCCGGGAACCGTCGTAGACGACCGCAGCCTGACCGGGGGCGATGCCCTCGGCCGGCTCGAGCAGGTCGATGGCGACCTCGTCGGCACCGGGGCGGACGACGGCGCGGTGTTCGCGCCCGTGGGCGCGCAGCTGCACGGTGGCCTCGAGCTCCTCGGTCGGCGCGGCCCCGCACCAGCGGGGGCGCACGCCGTGCAGGCCGTGCACCGCCAGCGCCTCGCGCGGCCCGACGGTGACGGTGCCGGCGACCGGCTCGATGTCCAGGACGTAGCGCGGTCGGCCGTCCGGGGCAGGGCGGCCGATCCGCAGCCCCCGACGCTGACCGATGGTGTAGCCGTGCGTGCCACGGTGGGTGCCCAGCACCTCCCCGGACGCGCCGTCGACGATCTCGCCGGCGGACTCCCCCAGCCTCTCACGCAGCCAGCCGCCGGTGTCGCCGTCGCTGATGAAGCACACGTCGTGGCTGTCCGGCTTGCGGGCCACCCGCAGTCCACGCCGCTCGGCCTCGTCGCGCACCTCGCTCTTGAGGGAAGCGCCGAGCGGCAGCATCGCGTGGGCGAGCTGGTCGGCGGTGAGCACCCCGAGAACGTAGGACTGATCCTTGTCGTGGTCACGGGCTCGGTGCATCTGGACCGTGCCGTCGGAGCCGGTGACGAGCTGGGCGTAGTGACCGGTCGCCACCGCGTCGAACCCCAGGGCGAGGGCCCGGTCGAGCACGGCGGCGAACTTGATCTTCTCGTTGCAGCGCAGGCACGGGTTCGGGGTGCGTCCGGCGGCGTACTCGTCGAGGAAGTCCTCGACGACGTCCTCGTGGAAGGTGTCGCTGAGGTCCCAGACGTAGAAGGGGATGCCGATCACGTCGGCGGCACGTCGGGCGTCGTTCGCGTCCTCGATCGTGCAGCAGCCGCGGGCACCGCTGCGGTAGGACCGGGGGTTCCTCGACAGCGCGAGGTGGATGCCGGTCACCTCGTGGCCCGCCTCGACGGCACGGGCCGCGGCCACGGCGGAGTCCACCCCGCCGGACATGGCGGCGACGACCCGCACGACTCAGTCCCGCCCGGACGAGCCGGAGACGATGCCGGCCTTGCGGGCGCGCTCGACCACGGGGCCGATTGCCTCGACCAGCGCGTCGACGTCCTCGGAGGTGGTGGTGTGGCCCAGGGAGAAGCGCAACGAGGACCGCGCCTGCTCGTGGTCGCGCCCCATGGCCAGCAGGACGTGCGAGGGCTGGGCCACGCCGGCCGAGCAGGCGGAGCCGGTGGAACAGGCGATCCCCCGGGCGTCCAGCAGCATCAGCAACGAGTCCCCCTCGCAGCCGGGGAAGGTCAGGTGGGCGTTCCCCGGGAGCCGGTGGCCGGCGCCGCACTCGGGGTCGCCGTTGATGGCGGCGGCGGGGACGGCGGCGCTCACGCGGGCGACCAGGTCGTTGCGCAGGGCGCAAAGCCGCTCGAAGTGCTCGCTCTGCCGCTTGACCGCGATCTCGACTGCGGCGGCGAAGCCGGCGATGGCCGGGGCGTCGAGGGTGCCGGAGCGGACGTCGCGCTCCTGACCTCCACCGTGCAGCAACGGGGTCAGCGCCAGCTCGCGCCGGACGATGAGGGCCCCCACACCGTAGGGGCCACCGACCTTGTGGGCGGTCAGCGTCAGCAGGTCCACCCCGCTGGCCGCGAAGTCGACGGGCACCTGGCCGACGGCCTGGACGGCGTCGGTGTGCACCGGGATCCCGTGCTCGTGGGCCAGCCCGACGACCTCGTCGAGGGGCTCGATGGTGCCGACCTCGTTATTGGCCCACATCACGCTGACCAGGGCCACGCTGCCGGGGTCCCGTTCCACCGCGGCACGGTAGGCCTCCAGGTCGAGGCGGCCCAACGCGTCGACGGGCAGCAGCTCGACCTCGACGTGCTCGTGCTCGGCCAGCCACTCCAACGGGTCGAGCACGGCGTGGTGCTCGACCGCGGTGGACAGGATGCGACGTCGGCCCGAGTCGGCGTCGCGTCGCGACCACAGCAGTCCCTTGATCGCGAGGTTGTCCGCCTCGGTGCCTCCCGAGGTGAAGACGACCTCGCCGGGACGACAGCCGATCACGGCGGCGATGCGCTCGCGAGACTCCTCGACGACCCTGCGGGCGGCGCGGCCAGGCGCGTGCAGGGAGGAAGGGTTGCCGGTGCGCACGAGCTGGTCGCTCATCACGGCGACCGCCTCGGGGAGCATCGGCGTGGACGCGGCGTGGTCGAGATAGACGATCCTCGGTGGCGCCGGCGGCGCGACGGGCTCGGCGCTCGGGGAAAGGTCGTTCATGGCGTGTCCCAGCCTACGTCGTCCCGCGTCCCGCGTCCCGACCCGTACGCGCCGGCGACCACCGAGGCTCGCACCGATCCCGGCCGTCGCGCTCAGGGGACGGTGGGCGTGAGGACGGCGACGAGGGCGCGGTGGTCGCTGCCCTCGACGTCGGCGGTCCGGGTCGAGACCACGGCGAGCCGGTCGTCGACCAGGACGTGGTCGATGGCCAGCATCGGCGGCACGGGCACGCCGAGGACCGTGGGGCCGTCCTGGGCCGGCCAGGTGGGCTGCCAGCGGGAGCCCCCCGCCGTGGCGGCATCGGAGAGGCCGAGGAGGCGCAGTCGCAGCAGGGGCTCGTGGTCCGTCGTCGCGTTCAGGTCCCCGGCGACGACCAGGCCACCCTCCGCCGTACCCAGCTCCTGGGCGACGACGTCCTCGACC
>JBBPYL010000018.1:0-7147 GCA_038199935.1 Propionibacteriales bacterium
GGGCCGAGCACCCGGCCCAGACGGCCGACCTTGCCCATCATGTCGGGGGTGGCCACGACCGCGTCGAAGTCCAGCCAGCCCCCGTTGACCCGCTCGATGAGCTCGTCGCCTCCGACGATGTCGGCGCCGGCCTCACGGGCGGCGTCGGCCTTCTCGGCGTTCGCGAAGACCAGCACCCGGGCGGTCTTACCGGTGCCGTGCGGCAGGTTGACGGTGCCGCGCACCATCTGGTCGGCCTTGCGGGGGTCGACCCCGAGGCGCATGGCCACGTCGACGGTCTCGTCGAACTTCTTCTTCGTTCCGGTCCGGGCGATCTTGATCGCCTCGAGCGGGGTGTGCAGGGAGTCGACATCGAACGTGTCGGCTGCTGCTCGGTAGTTCTTGCTGCGCTGCATGTCTGGTCCTTCTTCCACCAGGTGTGGTCCACGGGCGCGCGGCCCTGCCACAGATCGGGTTGTGCCGGGAGGTGGCCGCGCTGCTGCGCGGCCGGGAGCGTCAGTCGGTCGTCACGCCCATGGAACGAGCCGTGCCCGCGATGATCTTCATCGCCTGGTCGACGTCGTTCGCGTTCAGGTCAGGCAGCTTCGTGGTGGCGATCTCACGAATCTGGTCCTTGGTCAGCTTGCCCACCTTCTGGGTGTGCGGGACGCCGGAGCCCTTCTGTAGGCCGGCGGCCTTCTTGATCATCTCGGCCGCGGGCGGCGTCTTGGTGATGAACGTGAAGGAGCGGTCTTCGTAGATCGTGATCTCCACCGGGATCACGTTGCCGCGCATGGGCTCGGTCTGGGCGTTGTACGCCTTGCAGAACTCCATGATGTTCACGCCGTGCGGGCCGAGCGCCGTGCCGACCGGCGGGGCGGGCGTGGCCGCTCCGGCGTTCAGCTGCACCTTGACGAGCGCTGCGATCTTCTTCTTCTTGGGAGGCATGTTTCTAGGTCCTTACCTGTGTGCCTGTGGTGCGGTGTGGTCGTACGGGTCGTGAGAATCGTGCGGGAGAGCGGGCTGCTCGGGGAGCCGGGCCTCAGACCTTCTGGATCTGGCTGAAGCTGAGCTCGACCGGGGTCTCCCGGCCGAAGATCTCCACGAGGGCCTTGACCCTCTGCGACTCGGGGTTGATCTCGGTGATCGTCGCGTGCAGCGTGGCGAACGGTCCGTCGACCACCATCACCGAGTCGGACACGTCGAAGTCAGCGACCTCGACCTTCTTCTTCGTCGCGGTGCCACCCCCGCCGGACTTCTCGATCGCGGCGATCTCGGCCTCGGCGACGACGCTCGGGGCGAGCATGCTCTCGACCTCGTCGAGGCTCAGCGGCACCGGCTGGTGGCTGTGCCCGACGAAGCCGGTCACCGAGGGGGTGTGCCGCACGGCGGCCCAGGACTCGTCGGTGAGGTCCATCCGGACCAGCACGTAGCCCGGCAGGACGGTGCGGCGGACCAGCTTGCGCTGGCCGTTCTTGATCTCCGCGACCTCCTCGGTCGGGACGACGATCTCGTGGATGTAGTCCTCCATGTTCAGCGAGGTCGTTCGGTTCTCCAGGTTGGCCTTCACCCTGTTCTCCATGCCGGAGTAGGTGTGCACGACGTACCAGTCACCGATCTTGTTGCGCAGGCTCTCGCGGAACTCCTCGAGGGGGTCCGCGGGCGCCGCGTCGATGTCGCCGAGCTCCTCGGAAGGACCGTCGGGCGACTCGCCCACCGGCACGTCGTCGGCGGCCAGGTCGCCCTCGAGGACCTCGTCCTCGATCCCGGGCTCGTCTGTGAGCAGGTCCGCCGCCTCGTCGGAGACGGTGGACTCGGCGACGACGGGGTCCGCGGACGCGTCCAGCGGCAGGTCGTCACTCTCGGGAGCCAGCTCCCCGTCAGGGTCGACGGGGTCGCTCTCGAGGGTCGACTCGGTGTTCTCGTCGTAGGACTGCGACACGGTTAGCTGCTCACCTTCACTGTTGTTGCGGATCTCGTGGTCCGGTGCCGTACCGGGCGGTCCCGGTGGCGCCGGTCTTAGCCGAAGACGGCGAAGACCAGCTTCCCGAAGCCCAGGTCGAGCAGCGAGACCAACGTCATGACCACGGCCACGAAGACCATCACCACGATGAAGTAGGTGATCAGCTGCTGCTGCGTGGGCCAGACGACCTTGCGGAGCTCGGCCACGACCTGGCGGTAGAACGTCGCGGGGCTGGTCCGCTTCTCGCGGGCCTGGCTCCCACCAGAGGTCGACACGGATCGGCTGTCGGTCACTGGTTCCTCCACTCTCGGCTAGTCGTCCGGTGCTGCTCGGTCCTCGATGGTCCTACGAATGATCCAGCAATGGTGCTGTCTGGACACAATCTTGCCGAATACGATCTTGCAGGGCACGAGGGACTTGAACCCCCAACCTTCGGTTTTGGAGACCGATGCTCTGCCAGTTGAGCTAGTGCCCTAGGCGGCGGCCGCCCGGCGTACGGCGAGCCAGGGCATGCCGACCAACGGTGCGAACCACCAGGGCTGGAGTCTACGCTGGGCCCGTATCCGAAGTCGAACCGGAGGGCGCCGCCGAGCCCGGGTGCCGTGGTCGCGGCACAGGTGGAACGATGGAGCCATGAGCCCGAGCGACGAGTCCACCGCACCGCCCGCCCTCGCCCGTATCTCGGCCAGGATCGGCGGCATCGCCGAGTCCGCCACGCTGGCCGTGGACGCGAAGGCCAAGGCACTCAAGGCTGCCGGCCGACCGGTGATCGGCTTCGGTGCCGGCGAGCCCGACTTTCCCACCCCGGACTACATCGTCGAGGCAGCGGTCGCCGCCTGCCGCCTGCCGGCCAACCACCGCTACACCCCCGCGGGCGGGCTGCCGGAGCTCAAGCAGGCCATCGTGGACAAGACGCGTCGCGACGCCGGGCTCGAGATCGAGCCCGCCCAGGTCCTGGTCACCAACGGCGGCAAGCAGGCCATCTACGAGGCGTTCGCCACGATGCTTGATCCAGGTGACGAGGTGATCGTGCCCGCCCCGTACTGGACGACCTACCCGGAGTCGACCCGGCTGGCCGGCGGCGTCCCGGTCGCGGTGCTGGCCGACGAGCACCAGGACTACAAGGTGAGGGTCGCCCAGCTCGAGGCGGCGCGCACCCCGCGCACCAAGGTCCTGGTTTTCAACTCCCCTTCGAACCCGACCGGCGCGGTCTACTCCCGCAGCGAGACCGAGGCCGTCGGCGCCTGGGCCCTCGAGCACGGGCTGTGGGTGCTCACCGACGAGATCTACGAGCACCTCGTCTACGACGGTGCGGAGGCGGTCTCGCTGCCGGTGGCCGTCCCCGGGCTGGCCGACCGGTGCCTGGTGGTCAACGGCGTGGCCAAGACCTACGCGATGACCGGTTGGCGGGTCGGTTGGGTCCAGGGGCCCGCGGACGTCATCAAGGCGGCCACGAACCTCCAGTCCCACGCCACCTCCAACGTCGCCAACGTCTCCCAGCGGGCGGCCATCGCGGCGCTGAGCGGGGACCTGTCGGCGGTCGCCGAGATGCGGACGGCCTTCGACCGTCGCCGCCGCCTGATCGTGTCGATGCTCAGCGAGATCGACGGCGTCGTGTGCCCCACCCCGCGGGGCGCGTTCTACGCCTACCCCTCGGTCAAGGGGCTGCTGGGCCGGAAGATCGGCGGGGTCGCGCCGTCCTCCTCGGCCGACCTCGCCGCGCTGGTGCTCGAGCAGGCCGAGGTCGCCGCCGTCCCGGGCGAGGCCTTCGGGTCACCGGGCTACCTGCGCTTCTCCTATGCCCTGGGCGACGACGACCTGGTCGAGGGCATCTCGCGCCTGCAGAAGCTGCTGGGCTGAGCACGCCGCCGATGGCCTCCGCAGTAGAGCCCACCGGCCCCGACTCGGGAGGCGGGGGCGGCCGGAGGTCTCTGGCGAGGCTGCCCAAGGCCCACCTCCACCTGCACTTCACCGGTTCGATGCGGCACGCCACCCTGCTCGAGCTCGCCGAGCGGGACGGGATCGGGCTCCCCGACTCGCTGGTCAGCGGGTGGCCGCCGCGGCTCTCGGCCGCCGACGAGAAGGGGTGGTTCCGCTTCCAGCGGCTCTACGACGTGGCCCGCTCGGTGCTCAGGACCGAGGACGACGTACGCCGGCTGGTCCTGGAGGCGGCCCAGGACGACGTGGCCGACGGAGGCCGCTGGCTGGAGATCCAGGTCGACCCCAGCGGCTACGCGGCCCGGTTCGGCGGGATCACCGCCTTCACCGATCTCGTCCTCGACGCCGTCGCCTCGGCCTCGGCCCACACCGGGATCGGGATGGCGCTGGTCGTCGCGGCCAACCGCACCCGGCACCCCCTCGACGCCCGCGCCCTGGCCCGGCTGGCCGCTCAGTACGCCGGGCGCGGCGTGGTCGGCTTCGGACTGTCCAACGACGAGCGCCGGGGCACCACCAGCGACTTCGCGGCCGCCTTCGCCATCGCCGAGCGCGCCGGCCTGCTGCTCACCCCGCACGCCGGGGAACTGCTGGGACCGCAGAGCGTCCGGGTCAGCCTCGACCTGCTCGGGGCACAGCGGCTCGGTCACGGCGTTCGCGTCGCCGAGGACCCGCGGCTGCTCGAGCAGGTGGTCCGCGACGGGGTGGCGCTGGAGGTCTGCCCAGTCTCCAACGTCGCCCTGGGGGTCTATCCGGACGCCGAGTCGGTGCCCCTGCGCGCCCTGCTCGACGCCGGGGCCACCCTGGCGCTGGGATCGGACGACCCGTTGCTCTTCGGGGCCAGGCTGGCCGACCAGTACCGCACGGTGCGGCGCTCACACGGGCTCAGTGACGCCGACCTGGCCGAGCTGGCCCGGATGTCGCTGCGGGCCTCCCGTGCACCCCGCGACGTCCTGGACCGGGCCCTGCGCGACGTCGACGCCTGGCTGGCCTGAGCGGTCAGGTCAGTCCGCCAGCCGGCAGCCGACGAGCACGGGCTCGTTCTCCAGGAGCACCCCGAACCGCTCGTGGACGCCGCGCCGCACCTCGCCGGCCAGGGCCAGCAGCTCCTGGGTCGAGGCGCCGCCCCGGTTCGTCAGGGCCAACGTGTGCTTGCCCGAGAGCGCGACCCGGCCGAGGTGGTGGCCCCGCGCGAAGCCGGCGCGCTCGATGAGCCAGGCCGCGCTGGTCTTCACTCCCCCGTCGGGCAAGGTCCACCGGGGGGCCTCCGACGGGAGGCGGTCGGCCTGCTCCGCGGGCAGCACCGGGTTGGTGAAGAACGAGCCTGCGCTCCAGGTGTCGTGGTCCTCCGGGTCGAGCACCATGCCCTTGCCGCGACGCAGCGCCAACACGGCCTCGCGGACGTCCCGCGCGGGGGCACGCCCGCCGGGCTCGACGCCGAGGCGGCCGGCCAGCTCGGCGTAGGTCACGGGCGCGCCGAGGCCCCCCAGGCGGAGCTGGAAGGTCACCTCGAGCACGACGAAGCGTCCGGGCTCGACCTTGAACCGACTCGTCCGGTAGCCGAAGCCGCAGTCGGCGGCGAAGAACGTCCGGTAGGCCCGCTCGTGCCGATCCCAGCAGCGCACCGAGGCGATGGTGTCCGCGACCTCCTGCCCGTAGGCCCCGACGTTCTGGATGGGCGTCGCGCCGACGGCGCCGGGGATGCCAGAAAGGGCCTCGCCCCCCACCCAGCCCTCGGCCACGGCCCGGGCGACGAAGCCGTCCCAGTCCTCGCCGGCCGCCACGGTGACCGTAGCCCCCGAACACAGGTCGGTCTCCGGGGTGATCCCCGAGGTGGCCACCCTGACCACGATCCCGGGGAACCCGTCGTCGGCTACGACGAGGTTGCTGCCGCCACCGACGAGCAGCACCGGGGTGGAGGCCTCGTCAGCGGCCCGGACGGCCTCGACCAGCGCCTCGGTGGTCTCGGCCTCGATGACGCGCTCCGCGGGGCCGCCGAGCCGCAGCGTGGTCAGGTCGGCCAGCCGAGGCGCCTCAGGCACTCAGCACCGCTCGGGGCCGGCCCAGGACCGCCACGTCGCCGGAGCGGACCTCGAGGGAGACCGCCACCGTGCCGTCCTCGTTCACCCCAGTCACGGTGCCACTCACGTGCACCTCGACGCCGACCTCGTCGTCGGGGACGACCACCGGCTTGGTGAACTTGCAGCGCAGGTCCAGGACCCGGCCGGGCGCGCCCGCCCAGGTGTCCAGGGCCCGTCCGGCCAGGGCCATGGTGAACATGCCGTGCGCGATGACCCCGGGCAGCCCGACCGAGGTGGCGACCCGGTCCGACCAGTGGATCGGGTTCCGGTCGCCGCTGGCGCCGGCGTAGCGGACGAGGTCCGCGCGGGTCACGGTGTAGGTCTGCCCAGGCAGGGACTGCCCTTCCGAAAGAGCCAGGGACTGCCCTTCGGGGCTCCGCTCGGGCGTCTGCTCGGGGTCGCTCACTGCTCCTCCTCCGCGCGGTGGACCAGGGTGGCCAGGGCAGTGCAGACGAGCTCGCCGCGGGCGTCGGTGATCTCGCTCCGGGTGCCGATGATGTCAGTCCCGGAGACCTGACGGAGGCTGTCCACGGTGAGCACGGCGCTGAGCTCGTCCCCCGCCACCACCGGGCGCGCGTGGGTGAACCGCTGCTCGCCGTGGACGACCCGGTGCAGCGCGATGCCGACGCTGGGGTCTTCCATGAGTGCGGTCATCGCGGCGAAGGCCACGACGATGGGGAAGGTGGCCGGCGCCGGTCCCCCGTCGTAGGTCGAGCCGGTGGCTCGCGCGAACTCGGCGACCCGCTCGGTCGAGACGACGTAGGAGTCGGTGGCCGGGAAGGTCCGGCCCGCCAGGGAGGGGTCGAGCGCCATGAGGGAAGTCTACGAGCCCCGACGCACCAGAGCGGCCCCCCGGTCGGGGAGCCGCTCTGGTGAGCGTGCGGGCTGGGCCGCTGAGGTCAGCGGGTCTCGCGGTGGGTGGTATGGGTGCGGCAACGGGGGCAGAACTTCTTCAGGTCCATCCGGTCCGGGTCGTTGCGACGGTTCTTCTTGGTGATGTAGTTGCGCTCTTTGCACTCCACACACGCCAACGTGATCTTGGGGCGGACGTCTGAGCTCTTGCTGGCCACTGGGTGCCTCTTCTTGGTCGGGATCCTTGAGGATGCTGTGAAGTAGCGGGGGCGGGACTCGAACCCGCGACACCACGATTATGAGCCGTGTGCTCTAACCACCTGAGCTACCCCGCCAC
>JBBPYL010000019.1:0-12856 GCA_038199935.1 Propionibacteriales bacterium
CCGTCCCTCCCTCGACTCCCCCGACCAGAATCTGGAACACCACGCGGATGACCACGATGGCCACCCCCAGCAGGAGGTACAACCGGAACGAGCGGGCCCACGGGTGGTCGCCTCGTCGGCACACCACGACCAGGGAGGCGACGGCGACGACCAGGAGCAGGACCAGCGGGTTCGTGGTCAGCGAGGCGGCCGCGGCCAGGCCGAGAGCCCAGACCCACCAGGCGACCGGGTGCAGGTCACGAGGAAGTCGGGTCAGGCTCGGGCCCGGGCGGGTCACGACCCGGAGCCGGTCCGGCGTCGCCGTACGAGCAGGGCGGAGAGGATCCCCACCCCGGTCAGGCCGAGCGCGGCGAGGGGCACCCACAGCGGCAGCCGGCCGTCCTCGGTGGACGCGCTGGCGTCCTGGGCGTCCGATCCTGTCCCCGACGTCTCGGGATCGGGGGCCTGCGAGGAGGGCGCGGCGTCGGCGGACTCCACCGCGCGGGAGGACGCGCTCTCCTGCGCGCCGGGGTCGGTCCGGATCGGCGTCGCAGACGAGGCGGACGAGCGCGTGCCGCCCGGCCCTGCTGACCCCGTGCCGCCGGCTCGTGGGCCGGAGCCGGTCGGGGTCGGGGAGACCGCCCGGCCGGGGGTGGATCTCGCGGCCCCGGGCGAGCTCGCCCCAGGCGACGTGGGGGACGCCGTGCGGGATGCGGTCGGGGCGGGCGTCGACCTCGGGCTGGAGGTCGGGGTCGGGTTGGGTTTAGGGCTCGGGCTCGGTTTAGGGCTCGGGCTCGGTTTAGGGCTCGTACTGGGCTTGGGGGTCGGGCTGGGCTTCGGCTTCGGCGTACCCGTGGGCGCAGCGACGCCAGGGGCGGTGGCGGAGTTCCCACCCACCCAGGCGAACGCCACCGAACCGCCCGAGGGCACGTTCAGCGAGCCGACCCCGAGGGTGGAGTAGGTCCAGGTCCCCGACGTCCCGTCGGACCACCACAGGCCCCAGTAGGCGTCCTCTGGAGGGGTGGTGACACAGGCGCTGTCGGCCGGCTGACCCGCCACCCGGCAGACGAACCCCGGCTGCTGCTGGACGTAGGTCAGGGCGAAGCCTGCGGCCGCGACCACCTTCGAGGCCGCCTTCCCGCCGCCCTGGGCGTCGCAGCCCTTGGCGATCCCACCCCCGAGCTGCTTGTGGTCGACGACGACGTTCACGCCGCCGCCGGTGCACAGGCCAGCCGCCTGGGCGGTTCCCGCTCCCGCGGTGGCTCCCAGGAGCAGTGCCACCAGGAGCGCCAGGACAGCCCGCAGCACCGTCGTCGCGGAGACGACGGTGCTGCGACCTGCGTCAGTGCGAGGGCTCATCGACGCACTCGGAAGGTATCCGAGCCCCTTCGGATGTCGGCGAACTCACCGAGGACCCGGACCCGGACGAGACCGGGCTTCCCGGTGACACGGAAGGTGAGCTTGACGTTGCCCCGCGCGGTGGCGTTCTTGGCGGCCACCACCGAGCCTCGGTAGCGCACCCGCACGCTCTCTCCGGCGGCCAGGTGGCCGACCCGGACGACCTGGGTGCCGCCACGACCCACCCGCGCCTTGGCCAGGCGCGGGTCGAGCTGCTGGCGGCCGAGCGCGTCGACGAAGGCGCGTGCCTCGGTGCCGCGACCGCTCTGCACGCGGACCCGGTAGGTGCCGGTCCCTCGGGCGAGGGTGATCCGCGCCGAGGTGGCGCCGGTGCGGTCCGCGGTGCGCAGCGTGGTCGTGCGGCCACGAACCACGCACAACGCCTCACCCGGGCCGGCGCCGGTGACCCGCGCCGTGATGCGCGCGCCGCCCCGGACGTAGCCCCGCGGCAGTCGCAGCGCGGTGCCGGTCCCACGCTCGGCCCGCAGGAGGCCGGGCAGGGCCTGCGCCGTCGCGCGACGCCATTGATCGCTGGTTTCCTCGGTGATCCCGTCGCCCCGGCCCCGTCGCAGAGCGTCATCGTCGTAGGCGACGGCTCCCTGCTGACCGGTCAGGCCACGCTGGCAGCGAGGGGCCTGGTCGGCCTGGTGGGCGCGGACCCAGCCGGCGGAGAGTGCGGACGCGTCGGAGCGGCCCGCCTCGGCCAGGGCCCAGGCCGCCAGCCCGGTGCTGTTGGTGTTCCGCCCGTCGGTGGGCGGCGAGCCCGAGAACGCGCCCGCCGCGCCCTGGACGGAGAGCAGCCACTCGGCGGCCCGGTCGATGGCGTCGGGGACCCCGCCCTGAACGGAGGACGCGCTCTGTGCGCTCAGGTTCACCACGGCCAGGGCGGTGACGTCGACGCTCGGCGCGCTCGCGGGGTCGTCGTCGCAGCCCTGGCCCGGTGCGGACTGGGCGGCGAACGAGAGCCGGAAGAAGCCGGCCGCGCACTGCTGAGCGAGCAGGAAGTCGGTCGCCTCGTCGGCCCGGGCGGACTGGGCCACCGTCAGGCCCCGTGCGGCGAAGGACTGCCCGATCGTGTTCGCGTAGTCGCCGTACTGGCTCCGGTCCTCGATCCGACCGGTGTTCGCGCCGGCCCCCAGCACCCGGCCCTCGAGGTCGGTGACCAGGTTGCTGCCGCCGAAGGACCTCGCGTTGCGCCCCTGGTCGGTGGCCAGGGTCAGCACCTTGGCCAGCGGCCCCGAGTACAGCTCGTCGGGGTCGCCCCCGGAGACGTAGGTCCCGAGGTTCGCCGCCACGGCGTCGGTCACGGCGTCGACCGCCGCGTCCTGTCCGCCGACGGCATCGAGGGCCAGCGCCGCGTCGATGCTCAGGCCGAAGTCGTCGTAGGCGTACTGCGTGTTGTAGAGGACCCCGTCGGTCAGCTGGCCGGCCAGCCAGTCGGCGCCGACCCGGGCGGGTCGGGGGTCCGGTGAGCCGACGGCATGCGCCGGCCCGGTCAGCACCGGGACGGAGCCGAGAGCGAGGACCGCTCCCAGGGTGGGGGCGAGGACGACGCGCAGACCGCGTCGAGCCAGAGGTGAGATGCTCATGATGCCTTTCCCGCTGCACACAGCGGGAGGCCCAAGAGCCACCCGCTGCTTTTCCACGACAGCGCGTGTCAAGACGCTCCACGGCGGGCGTTCCGGCTCGTCCTGCTCCTGGGAGTAGGACCTACGGTTGCGGGTCAGCGCCGGACTCGGACCGGCTTTCCCCAGACGTGGGCGTGTAAAAGTTGCCCGGACGGGCGCCATGAGGTTACCACTGCTCAAGTGCCCCACCCACCCTGCCGATCAAGGGACTGTGTCCCGTCCCTCCGGCAGCCGCCGCGCCCTCCTCGCCGCGGGCGTGGCCGCGCCTGCGGCGCTCGCCACCCAGGGCGTCCTCACCCCCGCCGTGGCGGCCGGGAGGAGCCTGCGGGTCAACCCCTACCGCGCGACCAAGGTGCCCTCCCCGCAGCAACGGCACCTGATGAACCGGATGGGCTGCGGCTACTCGCGCGGCACCTTCGCCCAGCTCCGGTCCGCCGGCTCTGGGGCGGCCTGGTTCGCACAGCAGCTCGCCCCGGAGACCATCGCCGAGAGCGCGAAGGCGCGTGCGATCCCCGGCTGGTTCCCCGACCTGACGCACTCGGCCCAAGACAAGTGGTGGAACAACACCCACGACGTCAAGGGTGGCTGGGAGTACGCCGCGGACCTGGCCGGCTACTCGATGATGCGCAGGATCTACTCGCGCCGCCAGGTGCTCGAGACGATGGTGGACTTCTGGTCCAACCACCTGCACGTCAACGCCAACCACGACCTGGCCTGGGTGCACCGGGCCTCCTACGACGACCTGCTCCGACGCCGAGCCCTGGGCCGCTTCGACGACCTCCTCGTGGAGACCAGCCTGCACCCGGCGATGCTGCTCTACCTCGACAACTGGCGCTCAGCGCGCAACGCCCCCAACGAGAACCACGGGCGGGAGCTGCTCGAGCTGCACACGGTGGGCCGGACCGCCGGCTACACCGAGCAGATGGTCAAGGACTCGGCCACGATCCTCTCCGGCCACACCGTCGACGCGTTCGCCGGCTGGGGGGCGTTCTACGACAGCGGCCGGCACACCACGGGTCCGGTCCGGGTGCTCGGCTTCAGCGCCCCGAACGCGGCCGCTGACGGCGCCAGCCTCACCCGGGACTACCTGCGCTCCCTCGCCCAGCAGCCCGCCACGGCCCGCACGATCGCCACCAAACTGGCGCGCTACTTCGTCGCCGACTCTCCTTCCACCGCCCTAGTCGACCATCTGGCCGGGGTGTTCACCCGCTCCGGTACCGACATCGCTGCCACCCTGCGCGCCCTGGTCGCGCACCCGGACTTCCGGGCCTCGCGGGGCCAGCTGGTCCGCACTCCCATCGAGGACTTCGTGGCCACCTGCCGCGTCCTGGGCGTCACGGCCGTGCGGCCCACCGAGGAGGCGTCGTTCGCCCGGGCCGCGATCTGGCTCCCACGGACCTCTCTGCTCTACCAGTGGCCGAGACCCGACGGGTCCCCGGTCGGCTCCGCAGCGTGGGCCTCGGCCTCGCGGATGCTCAGCTCCTTCCAGATGCACTGGGCGCTGTCGGGAGGGTGGTGGCCCCGCCAGGACGTCCGCTACCGGTCGGCCTCCTCGTGGCTCCCCCGCAAGCGTCTGCGCTTCGACCGCTACGTCGACCACCTGTGCCGGCTCGTCCTGGGCAAGCCGTCCACGCCGCGGATCCTGGCCGCCGCGGTCGCCGCGGTCGGCTACCCGCCCCAGACCGTCGTCACCAAGGACCACCAGCTCGCCGGCTGGCTGGTCGTCCGGCTGACCGGGGTCCTGCTGGACTCCCCCGACCACATGCGACGCTGACGGAGCCCCGATGACCCAGTCTCTCCCCGGCGCGATACCGACCTCCTGCTGCGAGGACCTCGCCCGTGCCACCCGGCTCAGCCGCCGTCGGCTGCTCCAGGGGATGGCCGCGGCCGGCGCCACCGGCGCAGTCACCTCGGTCTTCGGCGACGCCTTCCGGCAGACCGCCTTCGGAGCCACCGGCGGCGGCAACGTGGTGGTCGTGCTGAGCCTGCGCGGCGGGGTCGACGGCCTCGGGATGGTCGTGCCGCACGGTGACCCGGCGTACTACCGAGCCCGACCTACGATCGCGGTGCCGCGCACGTCGCTGGTGGCCCAGGACGGCTTCTTCGGCCTGCACCCGCAGCTCGCCCCCCTGGAGTGGGCCTTCACCTCCGGTGAGCTGGCGGCTGTCCACGCGGTCGGGCTCCCGGTGCCGAACCGATCGCACTTCTCCGCGATGGAGGAGGTGGAGGACGCCGATCCCGGTTCCTCGCAGCGCCGCGGCTGGGTGAACCGGATGATCGGGCTGGACAGCGACGCCGACCCGACCGAGGCGGTCCACCTGACGTCCTCGGTGATGCCGACCATGCTGACCGGACCCGCCCCGACCATGGCCGCCGACGGTCTCGCGGACATCGCCCTGGTCGGCGCCGAGGCCGACGACTCCCCCGAGTGGGCCGGCCGACGCCGGGCCCAGCTGGACCTGATGTGGCGCCGCGGCTCCACCCCCGTGCACGAGGCGTACCGGTCTGCGGTGCGGACCGCCGACCGGCTCTCGGCGGTCGCCGCAACGCCGTACACGCCGGCGGTCGCCTATCCCCGCCAGTGGCCCTCCACCGACCTCTCCGACGCGCTGAAGGACACCGCACGCCTGATCAAGGCCGACATCGGCACCGAGGTCGTCTCCATCGACTACGGCAGCTGGGACATGCACAACGACTACGGCACGACCGCGTACGGCGACATGCAGAACATGACCCGCGGCCTGGCGCTCTCCCTGGATGCGTTCCTGCGCGACCTCGGCTCCTGGCGCGGACGGGTCACGGTGGTGACGATCAGCGAGTTCGGACGGCGGATCAAGGAGAACGGCAACCGCGGGCTCGACCACGGCTGGGGGAACATGATGCTTCTGGCCGGCGGCGGGGTGCGGGGCGGTCAGTACTACGGCCGGTGGCCCGGCCTCGGCGGCACCGCCGGGGTCGACGACGACCTCCAGGTCACCACCGACTACCGCAACGTGCTGGCCGAGGTGATCTCCCGCAGCTTCCCGGGTCGCTCGGTGGCCGGCGTGTTCCCCGGGCTGTCCTACTCGCCGCTCGGCGTCATGCGCTGAGCGCGAGCGCGCCCGACCCGGGGGCTCAGGCCAGCTTCTCCAGGATCAGCTCGCGCACCCGACCGGCGTCGGCCTGTCCGCGCATCTGCTTCATCACCGCGCCGATGAGCGCGCCGGACGCGGCCGTCTTCCCCTCGCGGATCTTCTCCGCGACGTCAGGGTTGGCGGCGATCGCCTCGTCGACCGCGGCGGAGAGCGCACCGTCGTCCGAGACGACCTCGAGGCCACGGGCAGCCACCACCTCGTCCGGGCTGCCCTCACCGGCCAGGACGCCGTCGAAGACCTGCCGGGCCAGCTTGTCGTTGATCCGGCCCTCGTCGAGGAGGGCCTGGATCCTCGCCACGTCGGCCGGGGTCACCGGCAGGTCGGTCAGGTCGAGCCCCGTCTCGTTCGCCCGCCGTGCCAGCTCCGAGAGCCACCACTTGCGCGCGGCCTGGGGCGGGCAGCCGGCAGCGATCGTCTCCTCGACCAGGCCCAGCGCGCCCGCTCCGACCGTGTCGCGCATGTCGAGGTCGGAGAAGCCCCACTCCTGCTGGAGCCGGGCCTGACGATCCCGCGGAGGCTCGGGCAGCTCGGAGCGCAGACGCTCGACCCACTCGCGCTCCGGAGCCACCGGCACCAGGTCGGGCTCAGGGAAGTAGCGGTAGTCCTCGGCGTCGGACTTCTCCCGGCCCGAGGTGGTCACGCCGGTGTCCTCGTGCCAGTGCCGGGTCTCCTGGAGGATCGATCCGCCACCGTCGAGGATCGCCGCCTGTCGGGAGATCTCGTACAGCGCGGCACGCTCCACCGACCGCAGCGAGTTCACGTTCTTGGTCTCGGTCCGCGTGCCCAGCGTGCCCGCGCCGGCCGGGCTCAGCGACAGGTTGACGTCGCAACGCAGCGACCCCTGCTCCATCCGGACGTCGGAGACACCGAGGCCACGCAGGACGTCGCGGAGCTGGGCGACGTACGCCTTGGCCACCTGGGGCGCCTTCTCCCGGGCGCCCATGATCGGCTTGGTCACGATCTCGATCAGCGGGATGCCGGCGCGGTTGTAGTCGACCAGCGAGTGGTCGGCCCCGTGGATGCGACCGGTGGCCCCGCCGACGTGCAGCGACTTCCCGGTGTCCTCCTCCATGTGGGCGCGCTCGATGTCGACCCGGACGACCTCGGCACCGTCCGGAGTCTCGATCGTGACGTCGGTCCAGCCCTCGAAGGCGATCGGCTCGTCGTACTGCGAGGTCTGGAAGTTCTTCGGCATGTCGGGGTAGAAGTAGTTCTTCCGCGCGAAGCGGCACCAGGCGGCGATCTCGCAGTTGAGGGCGAGGCCGATCCGGATCGCGGACTCGACCGCCACCCGGTTGACGACCGGCATCGCGCCCGGCAGGCCCAGGCACACCGGACAGGTCTGCGTGTTGGGCTCGGCCCCGAACTCTGTGGGGCAGCCGCAGAACATCTTCGAGACGGTGTTGAGCTCGACGTGCACCTCCAGCCCCATGGCGGGGTCGAAGGCGGCCATCGCGTCCTCGAAGGACATCAGGTTCTCGCTCATGCGTGCGCTCCGTCCAGGCTCGGGACCCGGTCCAGCAGGGCACCGCCCCACTGCCGGATGAGTAGCCTCTCCAGGGCCGCACCGACCCGGTAGACCCGGTCGTCGGCGGCCGCGGGCGCGAGGACCTGGAAGCCACACGGCAGCCCGTCCTCCTCGGCCAGCCCGCTGGGCACCGAGATGCCCGGGATGCCGGCCAGGTTGGCCGGGATGGTGGCCAGGTCGTTGAGGTACATCGCCACCGGGTCGTCGAGCTTCTCCCCCAGGGCGAAGGCCGTGGTCGGCGCGGTGGGGGAGACCAGCACGTCCGCGTGCTCGAAGGCCACCTCGAAGTCCCGGCTGATCAGCGTGCGCACCTTCTGGGCCTGGCCGTAGTAGGCGTCGTAGTAGCCGCTGGAGAGCGCGTAGGTGCCGAGGATGATCCGACGCTTGACCTCGTCGCCGAACCCCTTGTCCCGCGTCGCCCGCATCACGTCCTCGGCGCTGGGCGGCGCCGCACCCTCAGCCACATCCGGCACGACGCGCAGGCCGTAGCGCATCGCGTCGAACTTGGCCAGGTTCGACGAGGCCTCGGCCGGGAGGATGAGGTAGTACGCCGCCAGCGCGTGCACGAAGGAGGGGCAGGAGACCTCGACCACCTCCGCGCCGGCGTCGACGAGGAGCTTCACGCCCTCGTCGAAGCGCGACTGGACCCCACTCTGGTATCCCTCGCCGGTCAGCTCGCTGATCACGCCGACCCGCACGCCGCGCAGATCGCCGGTCGCCCCCTGCCGGGCCGCGGCCACGACGTCGGGCATCGGCTGGTCGATGGAGGTCGAGTCCCGCGGGTCGTGACCGCCGACGAGCTCGTGCAGGAGTGCGGCGTCCAGCACCGTCCGGGTCACCGGTCCGACCTGGTCCAGTGAGTTGGCCAGCGCGACCAGGCCGTAGCGGGAGACGCCGCCGTAGGTCGGCTTCACCCCGACGGTCCCGGTCATCGCTCCCGGCTGGCGGATCGACCCTCCGGTGTCGGTGCCGAGCGCGAGGGGCGCCTCGAACGCCGCCACCGCCGCGGCCGACCCACCGCCGGACCCGCCGGGGATCCGGTCGAGGTCCCAGGGGTTGTGCGTGGGCCCGTAGGCCGAGTGCTCGGTCGAGGAGCCCATCGCGAACTCGTCCATGTTGGTCTTGCCCAGGATCGGCAGGCCTCCGGCGCGCAGCCGGTCGACCACCGTCGCGTCGTAGGGCGGCACCCAGCCCTCGAGAATCCGTGAGCCGCAGGTTGTCGGGAGCCCTCGCGTGGCGAGCACGTCCTTGACCGCGATCGGCACTCCGTCCAGCGCGGAGGCGGGACCGTCGGCCGCGCGTCGTCGGTCCGAGGCGGCGGCCTGGGCCAGCGCGCCCTCGGCATCGACGTGCAGGAAGGCGTGCACCGGTCCGTCCACCGCCGCGATCCGCTCCAGATAGGCCTGGGTCAGGGCCACCGAGGTGGTCTCCCCCGAGGCCAGCGCGTCGGCCAGCTGGGCCGCCGTGCGCCGGGTCAGTCCGTCCCGCTCGGTCGCTCCTCGCTCGTCTCTCTCGCTCACAGGCTTGGATCGGTCGCTCGGTCGCTCGCTCGTTCCTCGCCCGTCTCTCTCGCACACAGGTCCCCCAGGATCCGGGGCACGCTGAACCTCTGCTGGTCCACCTCGGGAGCCCCGGAGAGCGCCTCCTCGGCAGTCAGCCCGGGGCGAGCGACGTCCTCACGGAACACGTTCGTCATCGGCATCGGGTGGGACGTCGGCGGGACGTCGTCCGAGGCCGCCTGACTGATGGACGCGATCGAGTCGAGAATCACCGCCAGCTGCGGCGCGAGGTGGTCGAGCTCGGCATCGGACAGGTCGATCCGCGCGAGGTCGGCGAGGTGCGCGACCTCCTCACGGCTGATCTCGGGCATGCGGCTGCTCCCAGGACGACGACAGGGTGTCCTCATCCTAGGGCGGCGGCGTGCTCACTCCTCCGGTGGCTGCCAGGGGGTGAGCCAGTCGGTCGCCGGCCAGCCCTCGCGTCCGCCCACCAGCTCGTACATCGTCGCCCCGTCGAGGGCCTCGCGCAGGATGTCGGCGTGGCCGGCGTGACGCGCGAGCTCCTCGACCAGGTGGAGTGCGACCCACCGCACCGACCAGAACTCCACGTCCGCGGGGAACCAGGGCGCGTCCCGTGGCACCGGCACGAGCGTGCCGGGGTCCGCCGCTCGCAGTGCGGCGAGGGTCTCCAGCTCCTGGGCGTCCAGGCGCGCCAGCAGGTCGGCGAGCGTCTCGTCGTCGCGCATCGTGAACTCGTCCTGGTAGTCCGCCATGCGCTCCGCGACCGACCGTTCGTCCGGGGCCGGCGGTTCCGGCGCCGCCTCGATCCTGGCGACCCAGCTGCGCTGGACCGACGCGGCGTGCTTGACCAGCGCGCCGACGCTGAGCGTGCTCGCGGAGGGGGTGCTGCGGGCCTGGTCGTCGGTGAGCCCGTAGGAGACCGAACCGAAGGAGTCGATCTGCTGGGCGACGTAGGCGGCGAGACCCTCGGTCTCGGTGGGAGCTGCTGAGCGGAGTCGTGGTGGACGGGCTGGCCTGGACGTGGGGCTGGCTGTGGTGCAGGTGGTATCAGTGAGACGGGTCAGGGGATCACCTCAGCGCCGTACCGGCACGTGGCGCGGGTCCGGTTCGCGGCAAGCGCCGCCGAGGTTGCCGGTGCCATGCGGGCCCTGGCCGCCCGGTTGGTCCAGGCCGCCTGCACGCCCTGATCGCCGCCGCCGGCTCTCAGCCCGTCAGGGCCCGCAACCCGGCCGTGACGAGCACGGCGACAGCCACCGCCAGCAGCAGCGAGCGACCACGCCACAGGAGCAGGCCCGCCAACGCGACCCCGACCGTGTTCGCCCCGACGGCGAGCCGCTGGCCGTCCGCCAGCGTCGAGGTCAGCACGAGTGCGCTCAACAGCGCCGCGGCCATCACGCCGAGGACGTCCATGAACCACCCGGGGAGAGTGCGGCCCCCCAGAGCCACCGGTCCCAGGGCCTTGATCGCGGCCGTGAGGGCGACGCACGCCACGATCAGCCACCAGATCTCGGCTCCGGACAGTGAGGTCGTCAGTGCGCCGTTCACCGGCGGAGGCCGATCAGGGCAGCGGCGCTGGCGGCGAGGATGGGGATGCCGGGGGGCGCGAACGGAACGAGGGCCAACGCGATCCCGCCGCCCGCGAGGGCCACGACGCGGGAGCGCGGATTCCGGGCCTCGGCCAACAGCAGGCTGAGGAAGAACGTGGGGTAGATCGCGTCCAGCCCCAGTCGCTCGATGTCACCGAGGACGCCTCCGGCCAGCGACCCGACGATGGTGCCGCTGACCCAGGTCAGGTACTGCGGCGCGGTCGCTCCGAACATCAGCCACCGGTCGAAGGTCCCGTCGCGCTGGTTGGACAGGGCCCAGGAGGTGTCCACGACCGCCTGTCCCTGCACGGCCCGCGCGAGGGGTCCCCCGGGCAGGGACGGGGCCAGCGCCACGCCCATCGCCAGGAAGCGGGCGTTCATCAGACCGGATGCGGACACAGCGGCGCCGATGCCGCCCCCGGCGGTCACGATGGAGAGCACGGCGAACTGGGCCGACCCGGCGAAGACCAGCGCCGAGGTGACGATGGCCTGCGGGGCGGAGAACCCTGCCTGCCGGGCCAGCACCCCGAACGACAGGGACAGCAGGAAACCCACCGCCGCGAAGGGCAGCGCGACGCGGGCGCCGCGGAGGACGGACGCCCGGGGATCCTGCGAGGTCATGGGCACACGCTAGGGGCCGAGCCCCTCCCTCGACGCCATCGCACCCCACGGCGGGACTACGGTGACTCACCTCATCGTCACCGCCGGCGTCACAGTCAGCGACACCGGGGGCCGCGGTGACACGGGATCAGTCGGTGGCCTCGGGGGGATCCGTCACCTGCGCCACCGCGTGCGCCGCCTCCGGCCCCTCGGCCAGCAACAGCGTGAAGCCGGCCTCGTCGAGCACCGGCACCCGCAGCGTCAGCGCCTTGTCGTGCTTCGAGCCGGGCGAGTCGCCCACCACCACGAAGTCGGTCTTCTTCGAGACCGAGGACGCCGCCTTGCCCCCGCGGGTGAGGATCGCCTCCTTGGCCTGGTCGCGGTTGAAGTCGACCAGCGACCCGGTGACCACGATGCTCAGGCCGTCGAGGGTGCGAGGCGTCTCCCGGTCGATCTCGTCGGCCATCCGCACCCCGGCGGCCGCCCACTTCTCCACGATCTCGGCGTGCCAGTCGATGTCGAACCAGGCCACGATGGCCTCGGCGATGACTCCACCGACCCCCTCGGCCGCGGCGAGCTCCTCGGTCGTGGCGGCGCGGACCGCAGCCATGGTGCCGAAGTGGTCGGCCAGGGCGCGGGCTGCGGTCGGGCCCACGTGTCGGATCGACAGCGCGACGAGGACCCGCCACAACGGCTGCTCGCGCGCCTCGACCAGGTTGGCCACCAGGCGCTCGCCGTTGGCCGAGAGCACCCTCCCGTCCGCGACGGCGTCCTCGCCGTCGGACTTCTTCGCGGCTCGGGTGTAGAGCGGGACGCGCACCACGTCGGCGGCAGTGAGCGCGAACAGGTCGCCCTCGTCGCCGACCACGCCGGCGTCGAGCAGCGCCGCGGCCCCCTCGCCGCCCAGGGCCTCGACGTCCAAACCGCTCCGGCTGGCCAGGGCGAAGAGCCGCTCGCGCAGCTGAGCGGGACACGAGCGCGCGTTGGGGCAGCGGATGTCCTTGTCGCCCTCCTTCTCCGGACGCAGGGCGGTGCCGCAGTCGGGGCAGTGGGTCGGCATCACGAACGCCCGTTCGGTGCCGTCGCGGAGGTCCACCACCGGCCCGAGGATCTCCGGGATCACGTCACCGGCCTTGCGCAGCACCACGGTGTCACCGATCAGGACGCCCTTGCGGACGACCTCCTGGGCGTTGTGCAGGGTGGCCATCTCGACGGTCGAGCCCGCCACCTTGACCGGCTCCATCACCCCGTACGGGGTGACCCGGCCGGTACGACCGACGTTGACCCGGATGTCGAGGAGTCGGGTGTTGACCTCCTCGGGCGGGTACTTGAACGCGATCGCCCACCGGGGCGCGCGGGAGGTCGAGCCCAGCCGGCGCTGGAGGGCCACCTGGTCCACCTTGACCACCACGCCGTCGATCTCGTGCTCCACGTCGTGCCGGTGGTCGGCGTAGTGGGCCACGAACGCCTCGACCCCGGCGAG
>JBBPYL010000020.1:0-6387 GCA_038199935.1 Propionibacteriales bacterium
CAACCACATTCGCCAGCTCGAGGCCCTCGGTTACCGCGTCACCGTCGAACCCGCCGCCTGAGAAGCACAGAACCACAAGCGATTCCCGGCTCCGCCGGGAGCTGCCGCCCGCCCATCAAGGTTCCATTTTCGGACTAGACCGCCCGCCCGCCCGCGTGGCCGGTGGCGTCCGTCACACCGTGGACCCAGCGGGACCGCACCACCGACGGTGCCGGACAAGGTCCCCGCGCGGGCGTGTCAGCCCGCGGAGGAGTGGGTACACCATCCATTGGCACACAAAGTGGACGAGGGGGGAATCTCCGGGCCCCTCGGCACGTTGACACCTCAGAGACGGGAACGGGTCGTCGAGACCAGGCCGCCCGTGCGTCTCTGCGACACATAACGGGACGACAACACCACCAGGAGGTGGCTCATGGGAGAGCGCACACTGCGCGGCGCCCGCCTTGGCGGTCAGAGCTTCGAGGACGAGCGGGGCATCGAGTTCGCCGCCCGGCAAAACATCGGCTACGCATGCCCGCAGGGTCATGACTTCGAGATCCCGATGTCGGTCGAGGCCGACGTGCCTGCGGTCTGGGAGTGCCCGCGCTGCGGCGCCGAGGCGCTGAGCAAGCACGGGCAGCTCAAAGAGGTCAAGGCCGAGAAGCCGGCCCGAACGCACTGGGACATGCTCCTGGAGCGTCGCTCGCTCACCGAGCTCGAGGAGATCCTCACCGAGCGGCTCGAGCTGCTCCGCGGCGGTGAGATCGGCCCCGCCCACCTGCACCGTCCGACGCGCAAGCGCAAGGCCGCCAAGACGGCCTGACCGCCTGGCTCAGTCGTTGACGACCTCGCCCCGGACCACCGACTCGTCGGTCCCGGGGCGCGGTTGCGCACCGGTGCGACCACGGGTCGGCGCCTTCCGGCCCGAGGCACCGGTCACCGGTCCACCCAGGAGGCGAGCCGAGACGACGCGGGTCAGGCCCCGCCGGGCCAGCGGCCGGGTGAAGGGCAGGATGCAGAACAGTCCCACCGCGTCGGTGATGAACCCCGGGGTCAAGAGCAGCGTCCCGCCGACCACGATCAGGGCTCCGTCGGCGAGCTCGCGGGCCGGCATCTGGTGCGACGCGAGCGTCGTCTGAAGCGCACTCCACGCCTTCGAGCCCTGCTGCTTGAGCAGGTAGCTGCCCAGGATGCCGCTCAGCACGAGCAGCAGGATGGTCGGCAGGGCGCCGAGGACCTGGCCGACCTGGATCAGCACCGAGATCTCCGCGATCGGGACCACGACGAACAGCAGGGCCAGGACCCACCAGGGGAACCGTCTTCTCACGACCAACCTCCTCAGGCTCGGGACCGAGACCGCGTACGCCTCGAGAGTACGTCGCGGACCTGGTCCGCTCGCTCGCGTACACCCCACACCGTGATCCGTCTCAGCGACTCAAGGGCCACGTCACGGCTCATCTTCGACTCGCCCCGGACACGCTCCACGAAGTCGATGGGCACCTCGACCACCCGCAGCCCCGCGCGGACGGTGCGGAAGGCCAGGTCGGCCTGGAAGCAGTACCCCGAGGACTGCACCCCGGCGAGGTCGATGGCCTCCAGTGTGCTGCGCCGGAAGAGTCGGTACCCCGCGGTCAGGTCGCGCACCTCGACCCCGAGCAGCGTGCGCGCGTACAGGTTGCCGCCCACCGACAGCGCCTTGCGCGAGAGCGGCCAGTTCACTACCGACCCACCGCGGACCCAGCGCGAACCGATGACCAGGTCGGCCTCCCCCAGCCCCGAGAGCAGGCGCGGGAGCTGCTCGGGCTGGTGCGAGCCGTCGGCGTCCATCTCGCCGATCACGTCGTAGTCCCGCTCCAGCGCGACGGCGAAGCCGTGCAGGTACGCCGCGCCGAGGCCGGCTTTCTGGTCGCGGTGCACCACGCTGACCTGCGGGTCCTCGCGCGCCAAGCCCTCGGCGATGTCGCCGGTGCCGTCGGGCGAGCCGTCGTCGACGACGAGCACGTCGACCTCCGGGGCCGCCGTGCGGAGCCGCTGGGTGATCCAGGCGATGTTGAGGGCCTCGTCGTAGGTCGGGATGACCACGACGACCCGCCCGAGGTCAGGAACGCTCATGACTGCCTGTCTGTGCGGTCGCGAGATGCCCGCCGACGATAGCCGAGCACCAGCCCGGCGAGGGCGGCAACGACCGCGACCGTGCTCAGCGAACGCTCCAGCCAGGGCCCGGCGCGCATCGCGGGCGTGGTCCCCGTCAGCAGCGGCAGGGTCTCCTCGAGCACCACGGTCTCCTCCGACGGCGGCCGGGCCACGACCACCCCGTCTGGGGCCAGCACTCCCGAGATGCCGTTGGTCGAGGCCACCACCACGTAGCGACCGGTCTCGACCGCCCGGAGACGGGACATCGCGAACTGCTGCTCGACCTGTCCCGTGCCGGTGTAGGTGGCGTTGTTGGTCGGCACCACGATGAGGTCGGCTCCCCCGTCCACCAGATCGCGCAGCATCGCGTCGTAGGCCACCTCGAAGCACATCACCACGCCCACGGTGGCGGGCCCGACGCTGAGGACACCGGGCTTCGTGCCGGGACGCATGTCGGTGGGGATCTGGTCCAGCGCCGGGATGCGGGGAGCCAGCAGCGAGCGCAGCGGGATGTACTCGCCGAACGGGACGGCATGGATCTTGTCGTAGTACGCCCCCGGCTCGCCGTCGGCTGACCAGACGATGGCCCGGTTGGCCCAGCCGTCATCGGCGCGGTCCCCCACCGCGGTCCCCATCAGCAGGGGCACGCCCACGGCCCGGGCAGCCCCCGCAATGTCCTGCCGAGCGGTCGGGTCCCGGAAGGGGTCGATGTCCGAGGAGTTCTCCGGCCACACGACCAGGTCGGGGGCAGGGGCCTCCCCCGCCGCGATCCGATCGGCGAGCTCGAGGGTGGCGCGGACGTGGTTGTCCAGCACGGCGCGGCGCTGTGAGAAGGCGTCCAGCCCGGTACCGGGGACGTCGCCCTGGACGGCGGCGACCCGCGTGCTGGTCACCGGACCGCTCTGCGCGGCCAGCGGCATCCAGGCGAACGCCGAGGCGGAGACCGCCAGCAGGCTCGCTAGGGCGAGGCCCGCCAGCGCCGCGACCGGCCGCCGGCGGGCGACCAGCAGCGCCCAGGCGAGCGTGGCCCCGACCAGGGCGACCAGGAAGGTGGCGCCAGCAACGCCAACGTACGTGACGGCGGGCTGCACCGGGGTGTCGGCCACCGCGAAGCCCAGACGCCCCCAGGGAAACCCGCCGAAGGGGACCGTGGAGCGCAGTTGTTCGACCCCGACCCAGACCGCGGCCACCCACAGCGGCCACAGCCGGAGCCGGGCCACCAGCGCGGTCGCCGCTCCCCCACGGCCGTAGCCGAGCGCCTCGAGGACGCCGAGACCCAGCCAGGCCGGGACGTTGATCACCTGGAGCCAGGGCAGCAGGGTGAGCATGAACGCGATGCCGAAGGCCGTCCCGACCAGGAACCCGCGGAACAGGCCCAGGCCGACCACGGCGAGCGTCGTCCCGGCGACGGCCACCGGCAGCAGAGCCGGCCACGCGTAGGGCTCGAACCCCAGGGCGGCGAGCACGCCGGAGAGCGTCGCGACGGCGAGTCGCACGGGCAGGGAGGTCACCGGGGGTCCTTCGGGAGGGAGTCGGGTCAACCTACCCGGCGGTTCGTAGCCCAGGAGAATGCGGAGCCCAGAACACGAAGAGGGCCCGACAACCCTTCGGACCGACGACGTCCGCGCTGGGTGCGCGGCCGACGTCGTTGTCTACTGGGTTGTCGGGCCCTCCTCGTGTGCCACCCCGCTCCCGAGCCGTCGGAGTCCGAAGGTCAAGCGGAACTGGATTCGTGGTACCCGATCCGACCGCACGACCACACCGGACGCCCGCCCGCGATCACGGTGGGGATGGTGGACGGACCGTACGATGCTGGCTCGGAGGCATCGCTGTCAACACCGCTCTGACCTGCGGCTTCGCGCAACGCTGCAGGTCACCGCCGGGGTGACGTCCTCGCGACGTTCTGCCCCTTTGTGGCGATCGCGGCGTGTCGTGCCCCGACACGCCGCACTGGTCCGGTTGACGCTCAGGTCCGGGCGGGGACCACCACGACACCGGTCGCGGTCGTGGCCACCAGGGGCTCCTCGAGCAACTCGGCCGCCGAGGTGGACAGGTCCGGGCGACCTCGGGCAACCACGACGGCACGGAGTCGCAGGGTCCGCGATCGGATTCCCGCGGCGACCACCTCGGCGCTGACCTCGACCACGTCACCGGCCCGCACCGGGGCCACGAACTGCACGTCGGAGTACGACGCGAAGAGTCCCTCGTCCCCGTCGGTGCGGACGCACAGCTCGGTGGCCACGTCGCCGAAGAGCCCGAGGCAGTAGGCGCCGTCGACCAGGTTCCCGGCGTAGTGAGCGTGGGAGAACGGGACGTAGCGCCGGTGCACCGCGCTCACGCCGACCAGGTGGTCGTTGCCCCCGCTCACGACGCCTTCTCCGCGCTGTCCGCACGACCTCGGCGGGTGACCAGCTGGTCGACGACGAACGACGCGACCTCGCCGGGGGTGGTGCCCCGGGAGAACACCCGGTCGACGCCGAGCTCGACGGCCATCGACTCGTCGAAGCGTGGCCCACCCACGATCAGCAGCGGTGCCTTGCCCCGGGGGTAGGACTCGCGGAAGGCGGCGGACATCTCGCGGGTGTTCAGCAGATGGGCGTCGCGCTGGGTGACCACCTGGGAGACGAGGATCGCGTCGGCCCGCTCGGCGCGGGAGCGCGCGACCAGCTCGGGCACCGAGACCTGGGCTCCGAGGTTGACCACCTTCACCTCGCGGTAGTACTCCAGGCCCTTCTCTCCCGCGAACCCCTTGATGTTGAGGATGGCGTCTATGCCCACGGTGTGCGCGTCGGTGCCGATGCAGGCCCCGACCACGACGAGGCGTCGACGCAGTGCCTTGCGGATGGCCAGGTTCACCTCCTTCGGCGAGAGCAGCGGATAGTCGCGCTCGACCACCTGGACCTGGGTGGTGTCCACGAGGTGGTGGACCCGGCCGTAGACCACGAAGAACGTGAAGTCCGGCCCCATCGCCTTGGCGTGCACGACCATCGCCGGGTCCATGCCCATCCGGTTCGCGAGCTGGGCCGCGGCACCCTCGGCGAGCTTGGCCTGGTCGCCGAGCGAGGAGACGGGCAGCGTGAACGACAGCTGCACCATCCCGTCGCCCCGCGTGTCGCCGTAGGGACGCACGAGCGTGGCCGGGCCGCCCTCGGCCTCCTGCGGCCCTTGCGCTCCGACGTCGTCGGGGGTGGGCTCGGTCGTCACGGGGCCTCCAGCAGGTCGGTCGCGGGGTTGAAGTACGTCGGTGCCTTGCGGGCCACGCCCTCGAGGCCGCGGCCCGCATCGGCCGGGCGCTTCATCAGCCCGAACGTGCCGTCCGCGATGGCGTCGAGCAGCCCGGTCCGCGACTCGTGGGCGGCGATCCGCTCCAGCAGGTCGATGCTCTCGGCCAGCACCTGGCGCCCGCGCTGGACGATGTAGCCGTCCGGCGCGGGGACGAAGTCCTCGTGCAGGCTGCCGGCCGCGCTCATCACGTAGCGCACGTTCTGCAGCGCCAGGTCACGGTCAGAGAGCCACGGCGTGACCACGGCCTCGGTCATCATCCCGACGAGCAGGATGCTCTGGCCGGTCATCACGCCGGCGAGGTTGAAGAACGCGTCGAGGAGGTAGCCCCGGAAGACGTCCCCGGTCATGTGCCGGGTCGGTGGCATCCACTTCAACGGCGCCTCGGGGAAGAGCTCGCGGGCCAGCAACGCGTGGGCGAGCTCCATCCGGAAGCTGTCGGGCAGCTCGGGGGTGATCTCGAAGGCGTGGCCCAGGCCGAGCTGCCAGTTCTCCAGGCCGGCCTCCTTGCCGAAGTACTCGTTGAGGAGCTGAGAGACGGTGACGGTGTGCGCGGCCTCGACCGCGTCCGCGGTCGTGAGGTAGTTGTCCTCGCCGGTATTGATGATGATGCCGGCGCGGGCGTGCACCTGGCGCGAGAAGCGCTGGTCGACGAACGTGCGGACGGGGTTGATGTCGCGGAAGAGGATCCCGTACATCGAGTCGTTGAGCATCATGTCCAGCCGCTGCAGCCCGGCCAGGGCCGCGATCTCGGGCATGCAGAGCCCGGAGGCGTAGTTGGTCAGCCGGACGTAGCGACCGAGCTCCTTGCTGGACTCGTCGAGCGCCGCGCGCATCAGCCGGAAGTTCTCGGCGGTCGCGTACGTCCCGGCGACGCCCTCCCGGGTGGCGCCCTCCGGCACGTAGTCGAGCAGCGATTGCCCGGTCGAGCGGATCACAGCAATCACGTCGGCACCTTCGCGGGCAGCCGCCTGGGCCTGCGGCATGTCTTCG
>JBBPYL010000021.1:0-7131 GCA_038199935.1 Propionibacteriales bacterium
AACCCACGCCCCGTGCGCGTCTTACCCACCAGGCGCCAAGTCGCCAGATCCCTGACCCCAACCGCGCTCCGCTACCTCTCAGCGCCGAAACTCACCCACATTCATGCCGGGAGAGCCACAAAAGAGGCGGCGCCCGGGACGACGGTTCTGGGCGCCGCTTCGCCCTGCCCACTTGACAAAGAGCCCGCCATATTAGCCTCAGGCCATGATCGTCGACAGCGCGCTCTACCGCGACGGGGTCCGGATCCCGCTCTCGTGCAGCAAGGACGACCTCTCCGCGGTGCGCGACTCGGTCACGCACGAGGGTGACTTCGTGTGGATCGGCCTGCACAAGCCCGTCCAGGGTGAGCTCGAAGCCGTCGCGGAGGTGTTCTCGCTCCATCCACTGGCGGTCGAGGACGCCCTGCACGCCCACCAGCGCCCCAAGCTCGAGCGCTACGAGGACGGTCTGTTCCTGGTGCTGAAGACCCTCTGGTACGTCGATGAGGACGACGCGGTGGAGACCGGGGAGATCTCGTTGTTCGTCGGGCGCGACTTCGTGATCAGCGTCCGGCACGGTGAGGGGACCGAGCTGCACACCGCCCGTCTGGACCTCGAGCAGCGCGCGGTCGTCCTGGGTCACGGACCGTCCGCGGTGCTTTACGCCGTCTGTGACCGGGTGGTGGACAGCTATGAGGCGGTCGCCCAGGCGTTGGAGATCGACGTGGACGAGGTCGAGGAGTCGGTCTTCGCCCCCTCCCGGAGCCAGGACTCCCGTCGGATCTACATCCTCAAGCGGGAGCTGGCCGAGGTGCGCCGCGCGGTCACCCCGCTCCGGGAGCCGATGCACCGCTTCGCCACCGGCTCGGTGCCGTTCGTGACCCAGGAAGCGGCGCCGTTCTTCCGCGACGTGGCCGACCACGTACTGCGGGTCACCGAGGTGGTCGAGACCCTCGACACCCTACTCTCCACCGCGTTCCAGGCCCACCTGGCCCGGATCAGCGTCCAGCAGAACGAGGACATGCGGAAGATCTCCGCCTGGGTGGCGATCGCCGCTGTGGGCACGCTGGTCGCGGGCATCTACGGAATGAACTTTCGCGACATCCCCGAGCTGCAGTGGAGGTACGGCTACCTCTATGCGCTGACCCTGATGGGCGTCGCGTCCCTGATCCTGTACCGCGTGTTCAAGAAGTCCGGTTGGCTCTGAGGTCGCCGTTCCCGGCGACCCGTCTGACCGCGAGCAGGCGCTGAACGTGCGCAGGCTCAGGCCGTGAGGACACCGGCGGCGACCAGGGCCAGGGTGAGACCGCCGAGCACGATCCGGTAGAGCACGAACGGCAGGTAGGACCGGGTGCTGACGTACCGCAGCAGCCAAGCGATCGCGGCGTACCCGACCAGGAACGAGACCATGGTGGCGACCAGGGTGGGACCCGCCCCGTACGCGTTCTCTCCGCCGGGGATCTCGCGGAGCTGGAAGAGTCCGGCCCCGACTACGGCGGGGATGGCCAGCAGGAAGGCGAAGCGGGTGGCGGCCTCGCGCTCGTAGCCGAGGAAGCGGCCCATGCTGATCGTCGCGCCCGAGCGGGAGACCCCCGGCACCAGTGCGGCGGCCTGGGCCAGCCCGAGCAGCGTGGCGTGCGCTAACGTCATCCGCTCGATGCCCCGGTCGTTGCGCCCCACCCGATCGGCGACGCCCAGGATGACCCCGAGCACGATGAGCGTGGTCCCGATGATCCACAGGTTGCGGAAGTCCCGCTCGATGACGTCCTTGAGGGCCACGCCGAGCAGGACGATGGGGACCGAGCCGACGATGATGTACCAGCCCACCCGGGAGTCCTCGTGGCCGCGCAGCTCGGGCCGGACCAGCGAGCGCACCCAGGTTGAGCCGATCCGCCAGATGTCGTGGCGGAAGAAGATCAGCACGGCCACCTCGGTCCCGATCTGGATCACCGCGGTGAAGGCGGCCCCTGGATCTCCCCAGCCGAACAGCTCGGGGAAGATCCGCAGGTGGGCCGAGCTCGAGATCGGCAGGAACTCGGTGAGTCCCTGGATGACACCCAGGACCACGGCCTTGAGGAAGTCGAGCACGCTGTTCTCCTGGGGCGAGTCGGGGCGGTCACAGAGTAGGGCAGACCGGGCGGGCCTTCGGGACACGGGCCCGGCGCGGCGACTAGGTTGGGCCGCATGCAGCAGCGCTATCTCGGACGCAGTGGCCTTCGGGTGTCCCGTCTCGGGCTCGGGACGCTGACCTGGGGTCGCGACACCGACGAGCACGAGGCCCGCGACCAGCTCCGCGCCTTCACCGGAGCCGGAGGCACCCTGGTCGACACCGCCGCGGCGTACGGCGACGGCGCGGCCGAGGAGCTCCTGGGCCGGTTGCTCGGCGAGGTCGTGCCGCGCGAGGAGGTGGTGATCGCCACGAAGGCGGGGGTCACCCGTTCGCGTCACGGCCGCGACGCCGACACGTCCCGGGGAACCCTCATCGCGACCCTGGACGCGTCGTTGAGCCGTCTCAGCGTCGACCACGTCGACCTGTGGCAGGTGCACACCTGGGTGGACAGGATCCCCCTCGAGGAGACGCTCTCCGCCCTCGACTACGCGGTGACCACCGGTCGGGCGGCCTACGTCGGCGTCTCCAACTACACCGGGTGGCAGAGCGCGCAGGCGGCCACCTGGCAGCGGGCCACTCCCGGACGGGCGCCGCTGACCTCGACCCAGGTGGAGTACTCCCTGCTGCAGCGGCGACCCGAGAGCGAGATCATCCCGGCGGCCGACGCGCTGGGGCTCGGGGTCCTGCCGTGGTCGCCGCTGGGCCGTGGAGTGCTGACCGGCAAGTACCGCGCGGGCACCCCAGCCGACTCGCGCGGAGCGTCCCCCCACTTCGCGGGCTTCATCGCCGGCTACCTCGACGACCGGTGCTCACGCGTGGTCGAGGCGGTGGCCAGGGCCGCGGAGGGCCTGGGCTGGAGCCCGCTCGAGGTGGCCCTGGCCTGGGTCCGGGACCGCCCCGGAGTCACCGCCCCGCTGCTGGGCGCCCGGACCGCCGCTCAGCTGCGGGGGGCGCTGGGCTCGGAGGAGTGCGTCCTGCCTCCCGAGCTGGTCGACGCCCTCGACGACGTGTCGGCGCCCGAGGTCCCTGGCGCGGACTCCTGAAGGTCCCGCGTGACACGATGACCGCATGTCGTCGGCACCGCGGGCCTCCCTGCACACCACCGCCACCCGACGGGTCCTGCGCTCCGGTGTGGAGTTCGAGTTCGCGCGGCTGACCCTCCCCCCGGAGCTGTCCCGAGGCGCCGTCACCCGGCTTCTCGTGGACCGGGCCGAGCGCGGCGGCTGGGAGCTCGATCGGCTCCGGCTCTCCCCCGACGGCACCCGGCGGGTCGTGCTGCGGCGCAAGATCATCCGGCAGCACCGCCCGTCGTACGCCGGCTGACCCGCGCCGGGGCTCCTGCGTCCGGGCGTCCGATCGGCGGCCCGCCCGGAGATCGGCTCTAGGCCTGCCCGAGGAAGCGGTCGAGGACCCGCGCGCCGAACTCCAGTGCGTCGACCGGTACCCGCTCGTCCACGCCGTGGAAGAGCGCGGTGAAGTCCAGGTCGGCGGGCAGCCGCAGGGGTGCGAAGCCGAAGCACCGGATGCCCATCTTGTCCCAGTGCTTGGCGTCGGTGCCGCCGCTCATCAGGTACGGCGCCACGC
The DNA here is from genome assembly GCA_038199935.1 of Propionibacteriales bacterium. Classification (GTDB taxonomy): domain Bacteria; phylum Actinomycetota; class Actinomycetes; order Propionibacteriales; family Nocardioidaceae; genus Nocardioides_B. The sequence continues at coordinate 3,674 of JBBPYL010000021.1, forward strand.
GGGCCTCGGGGTCCTCGGCCAGCAGCGACGCGGTCATCGCGTCGACCAGGCTGCCGTCGAAGGTCGTCTCCAGTCCCGGCTGCTTGCTCACGAAGTCGATCCGGACGTCGTCCCCGGTGAGCTCGGCGAGGGTGGCCAGGAACTCGTCCTCGTAGCCGGGCAGGAAGCGTCCGTCCACGTGGGCGGTGGCCTCACCTGGCACGACGTTGACCTTGTAGCCGGCCCCCAGCATCGTCGGGTTCGTGGTGTTCTTGATCACCGCGCCGAGCATTCGGGCCGCCGAACCGAACTCCTCGACCAGCTGCTCGGCGTTCTCCGGGGTCGCGTCGGTCCCGGCCACCTCGCCGACCGCGGAGAGCAGCACCTGCATCGACGGGGTCAGCCGGACGGGCCACTCGTGCGCCCCGATCCGACCCACCGCCTGGGACAGCCGGGTCACCGCGTTGTCCGGGTGGCGCATCGAGCCGTGACCGGCGTTGCCGGTCGCGGTCAGCCGCATCCACGCCATCCCCTTCTCGGCAGCCTCGATCAGGTAGAAGCGCTGGTCGCGGATGGTCGTGCTGAAGCCACCGACCTCGCCGATGCCCTCACGGACCCCCTCGAGGAGCTCGGGACGTTGGAGGACGATCTGCTCGGCACCCTCGTGGCCACCGGCCTCCTCGTCGGCGGTGAAGACGAGCACGGTCGGGCGGGCCGGCTCGGCGCCGGCCCGGGCGCGGGCCCGGACGACCGAGAGCAGCATCGCGTCGAAGTCCTTCATGTCGACCGCGCCGCGGCCCCAGACGTATCCGTCCTGGACCTCTCCGGAGAACGGGTGGACGGCCCAGTCGTCGGCGTCGGCGGGCACCACGTCGAGGTGGCCGTGCAGCAGCAGGGGGTCCCGATCGCTCCGGCTGCCGCCCCACCGGGCCACGACGTTGGTCCGTCCGGCCACGCCCTCGAAGAGCTCGGCCTCGATCCCGACCTCGTCGAGCAGGCCGGCCACGTGCTCGGCGGCCTTGCGCTCCCCCGGCCCGGAGCCGTCACCGTGGTTGGTGGTGTCGATCCGGATCAGGTCGCGGCAGATCTCGACGACCTCGGCGGTCGGGTCGTAGGACGTGCCGTCTTCGCGGGAGCTCATCGCCCCATCTTCACACCCGTGCCGGTCAGGGCTTGGCCTGCCTGCACGCGTTGCCCACGTCGATGCTCTCGCCCCGGTCGACGACGACGTCCTGGGTGGCCAGCACGTCTCCGTTGCGCTTGGTGCAGCTGAGCATCCACGCCTCCTTCACCCCGGTCATCACCGGCGGCGTCGGCTGCGCGAAGGTGACCTCGCCGCTCCAGTCGGTCTGGGCGGAGCCACCGGCGTAGTTGCCGACGACGACGGTGTACACCCCGGGGACCGGGTCGATGAGGACGGCGACCTCGGGGTTGGCCAGCGAGGCCGCCTGGCTGACGACCTCACCGTCGGCATTGAGGATGGACACGTCCCAGTCGACCGCCTCGTCGCCACTCTCACCGGGCCAGCCGACCGAGACGCTCGCCGTGCCGTTGTCGTACTCGGGCAGGCCGACGATCTCGAACTGGGCCTGCTCGCTCTCCCTCTCGGCCGGGATCCCGGCCGGGTTGGTCAGGGCGATCGACGGCTGCGCCGGGGCCTGCGGCTCGCGGCCACCTCGCCCGGCGACGGCGGGTCGGGTGGAGGGGTTGACCGCCCAGGAGAACCCTCCACCGGTGCTGGCGTAGGAGGAGGTGAGGACGTCGGTGTAGCCGAGCGGGTCCGTGGTCACCCTCGGGTCGTTGCCGACCACGATCGGCGAGGTCAGCGAGGTGAACTGCTTGTAGAGGCTCAGCTCGCGGTTGGCGGGCGCCTTGCCGGTGATGGTCGCGTGGTAGCGCTGGTCGAGGTTGGCGCGGGCGAAGCGGTAGTACGCCTCCCGGTTGCCGCCCTGCCGCGCACCGGCGGCCGGGGGGAGGCCGAGGTACTCCGCGACCACGGCGTCCTTGTAGGTGGGGTGGAAGCCCTGGTCGCCGATCTCAAAGGTGAAGCCGAACCCACCGGTGTTCCAGTACGACCAGTCCTCGACCGACCCGGAGGTGTCGTAGAGCTGGTAGGACGCCCAGTTGGTGTAGTTGTTCGCGTCGGTCATCATCGCCCCAAGCGCTTGGTACTTGTCCTCGTCGGGGGCGAGACCGGTGCTGGCCAGCGACGGCGGCCGCAGGACCAGGGTGCTGTAGGTGTGGTTGGTGATCAGGCCGGTCACCTGGCGCTCGGAGATCAGCGTGCGGACGCTGTCGACCTCCGGCTCGCTGCCGGGGCCGTCGCCACGGTAGGTGTCGCTCGACCACGACGACGAGGCACCGGGACCGCCCCAGAAGCCCGGGTAGTTGCGGTTCAGATCGGTCCCCCGCAGCCGGCCGGCCGGGTTGTCCGCACACGTGCCGCCGAGGTAGCGCTCGGGGGTGAACAGCGAGGTGTCGCAGTTCTTGCGCTTCATCTCGTAGTCGACGGTGGAGAAGTCTCCGAGCGGTGCGGCGGACCGGGAGATGTCGAACCCGTCCACGTTGACGACCGGGACGAAGATCGTCCGGCCGCGCTTGACGATCTGGGTGGCGCGGCGGTCGAAGCGGTCGTTCTCCAGCAGGTCGTAGGCGAACTCCAGGGTGTGCTCGCTGCTGGGCCACTCCCGTGCGTGGTGGGCTCCCATCATCAAGAAGACGGGCTTGCCGTCATCGGTCCGCCTGACGTGGCGGGTCACCTCGATGCCGTGGACGGTGCGGCCCTGACGGGACTTGTTCTCGAGCCGGATCAGCGAGACGCGATGGGGGTACGTCGCCGCGAGCTGGCGCAGCTCGCGATTGTAGTCGGCCAGCGTGCGGTAGTGGTCCTGGCCACTGGGAAGCGGCGAGGTGCGCACGCGTGCGGCGTACTGCCGGTCCTTGCGGGCGTTGCGAGCGCGCAGGGCCTCCAGGTCCTTGACCACGACGTCCCAGGTGTAGCCCGCATCGCGGAGGACCTTGGCGTCGCGGGCACCGTGCAGCACCACCTCGACGCCGGACCGGTCACCCGCCTCGGTGACGTCGAGGCCCAGGGCGGACACCGCGGTGCGCTCCTTGGGGGTGCGCGCGCTGACCTTGACCACCTGGGTCAGCGCGTCTTCGTCGAAGCGCTCGACGGTCCTGCCTCCGTCCGGGTCGGAGTCGACCCCCCACGCCGCGGTGGGGCCTGCCCCGGCAGCCCCGAGGGCCAGTGCGGAGAGGGCGGTCAGGGCGGTCAGAGCGGTGGCGCGCCGCCGCGTACGGAAGAAGGTGTCCACGAGAGTCCCTTTCGAAGGTCGACGTGACCCGGCTCACGTCGGGGTCAAGCTAGTCCCGGTTCCTGTCGGACCGCAATAGGCGCGTGCCCTACGAGCCCGCCGCCCGCCCGATGAGGGCGGTGGGGTCGATTGTTGCTACAGTTGCCGCCGCGCACCGGGCCT
>JBBPYL010000022.1:0-12204 GCA_038199935.1 Propionibacteriales bacterium
CGCCCCCGCCCCGCTCCTGCTCGAGCGCCCCGGCCGCCCGACCGCTCCGGGCCCGCGCCCGCCGCGCCGTCGGGCCGCGACCGTAGATCCCCCCCGCCTGACCCGCGCCGCCCCGGCGCGGCAGTCCTGCCAGCGTCGCGGGGGGTTGCGCTCCGCCGGCCCTGAGCGCCGCCCCCACCAGGTCACCGCTGCGGTCGAGGCGCAGCTTGGCGTCCTCAGGGGGCACGAAGCGCAGGTCCGCGACGTCGGGTGGCTCCAGCCTGACGTCCTCGAAGGTGCTCTCCAGCGAGGGCGTCGGCAGCCGTCGGGAGTAGACCGCCACCGACAGGGGCAGCCCCGAGGTCGGGTCGAGGTAGACGTCGACGCGGCGGACCGAGCCCGTCGGGGAGTCCGGGGTGAGCCGCACGCCGACGGTGTCGTGGCCGGCGACCCGGCGTCCGGGGATCGTCGCGAGCTCCTCGGGGCGGGCCCCCTGGAGCGCCCACCGGGCCAGCTCGGGCGGCAGGAGGTCACGGGTGTCGGGCAGGCGCAGCGGCGCGTCGGGGAGGAGGGTCGCGTTCTTCGACTCGTACACCCAGCGCACCGTCGCCCCGCGGACGTGGAAGGCGTCGGTCTCGCCCGTGGGTCTCAGCGTGGCCGTGCGCCAGCGCTGCGAGCCAGCCCACCAGACCCGGACCCGGGTGTCCTCCCCGAGAAGCTTGGCCACTCCCCCGAGCCCCTCGGCGGCCGGCAGCGCCACGGCTCCCGTAGTCGAGACCAGCCCGACATACGGCGTCTCGGCGGAGGCCTGCACGCGGCGGACGAGGTCGATCGGCGGCTGGTCGACGGCTGAGCCTGCCCCCAGCCCGGTGAGCCAGGGCGCCGCCACCAGGAGGACGACGCCGCTCACCACCCACCACCAGCGTCGGGTCGCGGTCATCTGGCCACGGTACGTGCGACCACCCAGGACGACATGGCCTCACCGCTCACCGCTCACCGCTCCCCGCGGCGGACAGCGGCGGCCAATGCTCCCTTCGGCGCGCGCTCAGGCCTCGACCGCGGAGCCGTCCTGCACGTTGTCGCGGACCCAGTCCACGATCGAGGTCGTCGTCGCCCCGGGGGTGAACACCTCGGCGACTCCGATCTGCTTCAGGAGAGGGATGTCGTCCGCAGGGATGATCCCCCCGCCGATCACCACGATGTCGCGCGCGTCCCGGTCCTCGAGCAGACCGATGAGCTTGCGGAAGATGGTCATGTGCGCCCCGGAGAGCACCGAGAGCCCGATGACGTCCGCGTCCTCCTGGATCGCGGTCTCCACGATCTGCTCCGGGGTCTGGTGCAGCCCGGTGTAGATCACCTCGTGACCGGCGTCGCGCAGGGCCCGGGCAATGACCTTGGCCCCCCGGTCGTGCCCGTCGAGCCCGGGTTTGGCCACGACGACCCGCAGAGGTGCTGACATGGCGTTCCACCTGCTTTCTCACCGGCAGCCTGGACGAGGAGGTCTTCGGCACCGTTGCCGGGACCGGGCCGACCTTTCGCACCCTACCCGGCCCGCCCCAAGCCGGGTGGACGGCCTGCAACGCTCGCAGGCGGCCACCTTCTCCCCCGGCGGAAGAGAAGCAGACTGTGAGATAGCCCACACCTATCTGGTACAGGACTCTGCCGCTCAGGCGGGAGCGAGCCCGCCACTCCTCCTCACGCACCGCTCATGATCCACAGCACGCGGCCCCTCCAACGGCGTCACCGTGACCGTTCCGTTATCGTTTCATTTTCCGCGCCAGCCAGCCTGCTCGGGCCGACCCCCCGCACCGCCTGTACTCGCTCCAGCCCGTGACTTCCCAGGCCGCCCCCGACCGAAGGACTCCTGCTGTGACGAGCCACCGCGCCACGAGGTCATCGACCTCCGGGCGGGTGCGCCCACGTCGGGGTCCCGAAGGAGCCCGTACCGCGTCCGGGACCCACCGGCGCGAGGACACCTCTCCTCGCGCCGACGCGGGGAGCCGCGGGCTCGGTCGGCCGACGTCGGGTCTCCCCTCGCTGGTCGGGGCCGGCGTCATGGCCGTGGCCGCTCTCGGCGCCATCGCCAGCCAACAGACCGATGCCCTCGCCGCCGGTCCCACCCTGGCCCAGTTCACCATCTCCGACACCCACCTGGACGCCGCCAGCACCGACGCCGAGCGCGATGCTCTCCGGCGCGAGCGCGAGGTGGCCCTGGCCGGCCGTGAGCGCGCCGTGAGCCGGGACTCACGTCGCGAGGCCCTGGTCGATGACAAGGCGGCCCGACTCCAGGAGGCCGCCGAGTCCCGCGCCCAGGACCGCACCCGGGCCCTGGCCGCGGTCACCCGGAGCGCAAAGCACTACGCCGCCGCAGTGGAGGCCCAGGCGTGGCAGCTGCCGGTGTCGCGCTACCGGCTCACCTCGCGCTTCGGCGAGTGCTCCTCGCTGTGGTCGAGCTGCCACACGGGTCTGGACTTCGCCGCTCCCACCGGGACGCCGATCTACGCCGTCGCCGCCGGGCGGGTCACCGAGAGCGGCTACGAGGGCTCCTACGGGAACAAGACGGTGGTGACGCTCGCCGACGGCTCCGAGCTCTGGTACTGCCACCAGAACAGCCTGACCGTGACCGTGGGGACCCAGGTCATGCCTGGGGACCTGATCGGCTACATCGGCTCGACGGGCAACACCACCGGCCCCCACCTCCACCTGGAGGTGCACCCGGGAGCCGGCGACGCCGTCGATCCCATCGGTGCCGCTCTGGCCCACGGTCTGCGTTTCTGAGCGACGCCGAGCGACCTCGCTCCGCGAGAGAGCCGGTCCGCTAGAGCTTCTCCACCGGCGCGTAGCGCAGCAGCAGGCGCTTGACCCCCTGGGAGCCGAAGTCGATCGAGGCGACCGCCTTGTCGGCCGTCCCCTCGACCGCGACCACAGAGCCCATCCCGAACGAGTCGTGCAGGACCCGGTCACCGGGAGCCAGCGAGGGAACCTCACGGTTGCGGGCCTTCGCGTCTGCGTCGGCCCGCGCGGACGCCGTACCGAAGGACCGCCCCCCGCCTCGGGCCGCGGCGCGACCGTAGGGCTCCACCGGACGGCTCCACGAGGTCTGAGCCGCCTCGGTCCGTCGCCAGTCGAGCAGGTCACCGGGCAACTCGTCGAGGAACCGCGAGGCCGGGTTGTGCGAGGGGGCGCCCCACGCCGAACGGACGACGGCACGCGAGACGTAGAGACGCTGCTGCGCGCGGGTCAGGCCGACGTAGGCCAGCCGGCGCTCCTCCTCCAGCTCGGGCAGGTCGCCCAGGGACCGCATGTGCGGAAAGACGCCGTCCTCCAGCCCGGTCAGGAAGACGACGGGGAACTCCAGGCCCTTGACTGTGTGCAGCGTCATCAAGGTGACCACGCCATTGTCCTCCGCCGGCTCACCGTCTGCGCCGTCGCTGGCGTCGCCGTCGGGCCGATCCGGAATCTGGTCGGAGTCGGCGACCAAGGCCACCCGCTCCAGGAAGTCCCCTAGCCCCGGAGTGGCCGGGTCCGGGTCGGCCGGGTCGGCCGAGGGTCCGAGGGTGGGCTCGTCGGCGAACTCCCGGGCCACCGCGACCAGCTCGGCCAGGTTCTCCAGGCGGGTCTCGTCCTGGGGGTCCTCGCTCGCCTCCAGCTCGGCCAGGTAGCCGCTCCGCGCGAGGGCCTGCTCGAGGACGACGTCGGCGCGCTCGTCGGCCTCGACCATGGACTGCAGCTCCTCGACGAGGTCCACGAAGGCACGGATGCTGCTCACGCTGCGAGTGGCGATGCCCGGCGCGTCCTCGGCACGGCGCAACGCCTCCCAGAAGGTGAGCCGGTCGCGCTGGGCCAGCGCCTGCACGCACGCCTCGGCGCGCTCACCGATGCCGCGCTTGGGGGTGTTCAGGATGCGGCGCAGCGAGATCTCGTCAGCTGGGTTGACCAGCATCCGCAGGTAGGCCAGCGCGTCGCGGACCTCGCGGCGCTCGTAGAAGCGGACGCCGCCCACCACCTTGTAGGGCATCCCGACCCGGATGAAGACCTCCTCGAACACCCGCGACTGCGCGTTGGTGCGGTAGAAGACCGCCATGTCGCGCGGGTGTGCGTCGCCGGCGTCGCTGAGCCGGTCGATCTCCTCGGAGACGAAGCGGGCTTCGTCGTGCTCGTCGTCGGCGACGTAGCCGACGATCCGCTCGCCGTCGCCGGCGTCGGACCAGAGGTTCTTGGCCTTGCGGTCCTTGTTCCGCGCGATGACGGAGTTAGCCGCGGTGAGGATCGTCTGGGTCGAGCGGTAGTTCTGCTCGAGCAGGATCGTCCTCGACGACGGGAAGTCGGCCTCGAACTGGAGGATGTTGCGGATGGTGGCCCCGCGGAAGGCGTAGATCGACTGGTCGGCATCCCCGACGACCATCAGCTCCGACGGCGCGATCCCGTCACCGTCCGGGGCGTCCGGGTCGTCGGTGGGTCGACCGATGTCGTGCGCGCACAGCTCGCGGACCAGGGAGTACTGGGCGTGGTTGGTGTCCTGGTACTCGTCGACGAGCACGTGGCGGAAGCGTCGGCGATAGTTCTCGCGGACCTCCGGGAACGCCTGGAGCAGGTGCACCGTGGTCATGATCAGGTCGTCGAAGTCGAGGGCGTTGGCCTCACGGAGTCGCCGCTGGTAGACGGCGTACGCCTCGGCGTAGGTCTCCTCGAGATGGTTCTGGGCGTTCTTGGCCGCCTCCTCCTCGTCGACCAGCTCGTTCTTGCAGTTCGAGACCCAGTTGAGGATGGCGCGCGACGGGTACCGCTTGACGTCGAGGTCGAGGTCCCGCGCGACCAGGGTCATCAACCGGCGCGAGTCGGCGGCGTCGTAGATGGAGAAGGATGACTTGTAGCCGAACCGGTCGATCTCGCGGCGCAGGATCCGCACGCAAGCCGAGTGGAAGGTGGAGACCCACATGATCCGGGCCCGGCGGCCGACGAGCTCCTCGACCCGCTCGCGCATCTCCGCAGCCGCCTTGTTGGTGAAGGTGATGGCCAGGATCGAGCCGGGGTGGGCGCCGCGCTCGGAGATCGTCCAGGCGATCCGGCGGGTCAGCACCCGGGTCTTGCCCGACCCGGCCCCCGCGACGACGAGCAGCGGCGTGTCGGCGTGCATGACGGCCTGGCGCTGGGGCTCGGTCAGCCCCGCGAGCAGCTCCTCCCGATCGGTCGCGCGTGGCCGGGCTGGGGGCGCGGTGCCGCCGTCGAGAGCAGCACGGGATGGGGCCTGCGGGATCGGGAACGAAGCACTCATGTCTGGTCCAGCCTACGTCCGCCCCTCCCCCGGTTCGGCCCAGGCTCGGGCTCGAGCGCCCGGCGGATCGGCCGGTGCTGACGGTGGCGCGAGCTCCCCACGGAGAACTGCCGCTCCCCATGGTGAATTCACCACGGGGAGCGGCAGTTCTCCTGCATACCCTGGGAAACGCCCCCCCGGGTCCGGGGCTACTCGGCGGAGGGGTCGGGCTTGCGCCAGCCCCGCTCGAAGGGCAGCCGCCACGCGTGCGGGGCGACGAGCTGGTGGATGGCGTTCGGCCCCCAGGTCCCCTCCTGGTAGATCCGCACCGGGGGCGGGTCGGCGAGCAGCGGGCGCGCGTTGTCCCACAGCGATTCGATGCCCTCGGCCATCGTGAACAGCGTGTGGTCTCCGCGCATCGCGTCGTGAATGAGCCGCTCATAGGCCTCCAGACCCGCGCCGGCGTACGACGACTCGTGCAGCGCGAACTGCATGCTGAGCTTGTCGAGCTTGAAGCCCGGGCCGGGGCGCTTGCCGTAGAAGGACAGCGACATCTTCGAGGCGTCGGCCAGGTCGAAGGTCAGGTGGTCCGGGCCCTGGGCGCCGACGCCCGAACCGGTGGGGAACATCGTGCGCGGCGGCTCCTTGAAGGCGATGGAGATGATCCGGGCGCCCTCGGCGAGCTTCTTCCCGGTCCGCAGGAAGAAGGGCACGCCGGCCCACCGCCAGTTGTCGATCTCGGCGCGCAGAGCCACGAAGGTCTCGGTGTCGGAGTCGACCGAGACGCCGTCGCGGTCCCGGTAGCCGGCGAACTGGCCGCGGACGACCTGCTGGGGGTCCAGGGGCTTCATCGAGCGGAAGACCTTGTTCTTCTCCTCGCTGATCGGGCCGGACTGCAGAGCCGTCGGCGGCTCCATGGCCATGAAGGCCATCACCTGGAACAGGTGGGTCACGACCATGTCCTTGAACGCCCCGGTCGCCTCGTAGAAGGACTCGCGGCCCTCCAGACCGAGCGTCTCGGGCACGTCGATCTGCACGTGCTCGATGTGGTTGCGGTTCCAGATCGGCTCGAAGAGACCGTTGGCGAACCGGAAGGCGAGAATGTTCTGGGCCGCCTCCTTGCCGAGGAAGTGGTCGATCCGGTAGATCTGCTCCTCGTCGAAGACCTTGTGCAGGCGGTGGTTCAACTCGCGGGCAGACTCGAAGTCCGTGCCGAAGGGCTTCTCCATGATGATCCGGGCCCGCTCCACGAGCCCGGCCTCGGCCAAGTTCTCCACCGCCGCCAGCGCCGCCTTGGGCGGGACGCTCAGGTAGTGCAGGTAGCGGACCTCACGCCCCCCGCAGGCCTCCTTGAGCGACTTCTCCGCCTTCGCGACGGCATCTCCGAGCGCCTTGGGGCCCTTGTCGTTCGGCACGAAGGTGAGTCGCTCGGCGAACTCCTTCCAGAGCTTGTCGTCGACCTTGCGGTTGCTCACCTCCTGGCAGGCCTCGTGCGCCATCTCGACGAACTCGTCCTGGGTCATCTCGTCCAGCGACGTGCCCACGACCCGGGTGTCGACGGCCAGCCCCGCCTTGAACAGGTGTAGGAGGCCCGGCAGCAGCTTGCGCCGGGCCAGGTCACCGGTGGCCCCGACGAGCACGATGACGTGCGGGTCGGCCTGGTCGTCTTTCACCGAAGGAGACATGGCCGCGAGGTTACGCCGCTCGGCTCCGGGAGAACAGACGTCTCCTCCCAGGTCACGGACAGCACGATGCCCAGACCCGGGGGCTACTGCTCGGTAGGTTCGGTCCCTAGAATCGCAGGTACGCCGTGCGGGGGCCGCTCGGCGACCGTACCGAGCCGACCACGAGGAGACCCGATGAGGCTGGCCCTGTCCGAGGAGGACGCCGCGTTCCGCGAGGAGATGCGCACGTTCTTCACCACCGAGGTGCCCCAGGGCATCCGGGACACGGTCGCGGAGGGTCGCGACCTGACCAAGGACCAGATCGTCACCAGCCAGCAGACCCTCAACGCGGCCGGGCTGGCCGTGCCGGGCTGGCCGGTCGAGTGGGGTGGCCGGGACTGGACCGCCTTGCAGCGGCACATCTGGCACGAGGAGATGCAGCGCGCCAGTGTCCCGATCCCGCTCGCCTTCAACGCCTCGATGGTGGGCCCGGTGATCGCGGCCTTCGGGACCCAGGAGCAGAAGGAGCGCTTCCTCCCGCCGACAGCCAACCTGGACATCTGGTGGTCCCAGGGCTTCTCCGAGCCCGACGCCGGCTCGGACCTGGCCTCGCTGCGCACCGCGGCGGTCCGCGAGGGCGACGAGTGGGTGGTCAACGGGCAGAAGACGTGGACGACGCTGGGTCAGTACGGCGACTGGATCTTCAACCTCGTGCGCACCGACCCCGACGCCCCCAAGCGCCAGCAGGGAATCTCGTTCCTCCTGGTGGATATGACTTCGCCCGGGGTCACGGTCCGCCCGATCGAGCTCATCGACGGCGGGTACGAGGTCAACGAGGTCTTCTTCGACAACGTCCGGGTTCCGGCGGAGAACCTGGTCGGCGAGATCAACAAAGGCTGGGACTACGCCAAGTTCCTCCTCGGCAACGAGCGGGTCGGTGTGGCCCCGGTCGGCTCGACCAAGCGCGTCCTGGCCCGGGCCAAGGAGCACGCCGCGACCGCCGGACCGGGAGGCACCTCGTTGCTCGAGGATCCCTACCTCGCCGCGCAGGTCGCCGAGCTGGAGAACGAACTGCTGGCCCTGGAGCTGACCGCTCTGCGGGTGGTGGCCCACTCCACCGACGGCAAGCCGCACCCGGCCTCCTCCGTGCTCAAGCTCAAGGGCACCGTGCTCCAGCAGGCTGTGAGCGAGCTCGTGGTCGACCTGGCCGGCCCGGCCTCACTGGCCTCCGGCGCCTCGGACGGCTCGGCGCTCGCACAGTGGTCCCGGCTGGCCACGCCGACGTACCTCAACCTGCGCAAGGCCTCGATCTACGGCGGCTCCAACGAGGTGCAGCGGCAGATCATCGCCGGCACCATCCTGGGGCTCTAGCCCCCGCCAGCCCGACCCGAGCACGACAGCACGAGAGGAACCGACGTGGACTTCAGCTACGACGACGAGCAGGAGGCCCTGCGCGACGCCGTCCGGGGCCTGGTAGGCAAGGCCTACGGGGACTTCGAGCAGCGCCGCAAGGCGGTCGCCACCGACCCCGGCTACGACGAGTCGCTGTGGCAGCGGCTGGCCGAGATGGGCGTGCTGGGCCTGCCCTTCGCCGAGGAGGACGGCGGCATGGGGGCCGGACCGGTCGAGACGGCACTGGTCTGCGAGGAGCTCGGCCGGGTGCTCGCGCCCGAGCCGTTCCTGACCTCGGTGGTCCTGGCCGGGGGTCTGGTCGCGGCTCTCGGATCCTCTGAGCAGCGCAGCGCCCTGCTCGCACCGCTGGCCGAGGGCACCGCCCTGCTGGCCTTCGCGCACCTGGAGCCCGGCTCCCGGTGGGCGCCTGCCGCCACGCAGGTCACCGCCGTCGACTCCGACGGCGCCTGGACCCTGAGCGGGGTCAAGGAGCCGGTGCCCTTCGGTGCGGAGGCGGACACGTTGGTGGTCAGCGCGGCGCTCCCCGGCGGCGAGACCGCACTCTTCCTGGCCGAGGCCGACGCGACCGGGCTCTCCCGGACGGGCTTCGCCACCCACGACGGTGGCCGGGCGGCTCAGGTCACCCTGGACGGCGCGGCCGCCGTGCCGCTGGGCTCCGGCGGGGACGCGACCGCGGCGATCGGGCACGCGCTCGACACGACCCGGGTCGCGGCCTGCCACCAGGCGCTCGGGGCGATGACCTTCGCCCTGGAGACGACCACGGCCTACCTGAAGAGCCGCAAGCAGTTCGGGGTGACCCTGAACAAGTTCCAGGCCCTCAGCTTCCGGGCGGCGGACATGTACGTCTCCCTGGAGCTGGCCCGCAGCGTGACTGCCTGGGCCACCCTGGTCCTGGCCGACGGTGAGCCCACACAGGCCGCCGACGCCGCGGCGAGGGCCTCCCTCCAGGTCAGCCGCGCCTCCCGCCACATCGGCCAGGAGGCGATCCAGCTGCACGGTGGCATCGGGATGACCGCGGAGTACTCCGTGGGTCACTACACCAGCCACCTGACCGCCCTCGAGCACCTGCTGGGCGACGGTCGCCTCCACCTCACCACGCTCGCGGCCGGGGTCGGCGAGTACGGCGAGGTGGATCCGCTCGCCTGAACGGTCCGCGCCGCGCCGCAGCGTCAGAGCAGACGTCGGTCGTTGGCCCACCGGGTGAGCTCGTGGCGCGAGGAGAGCTGAAGCTTGCGCAGCACGCTCGACACGTGGGTCTCGACCGTCTTCACGGAGATGAACAGCTCGCTGGCCACCTCCTTGTAGGCGTAGCCCCGCGCAATCAGGCGCATCACCTCGCGCTCCCGCTCGCTGAGCCGGTCCAGGTCCTCGTCGACCTGGGCGACCTCGATCGACCCGGCGAACGCGTCCAGCACGAAGCCCGCCAGCCGGGGCGAGAAGACCGCGTCGCCCTGGTCGACCCGTCCCACCGCGTCGACCAGCTCGAGGCCGGTGATGGTCTTGGTCACGTAGCCGCGCGCACCGGCCCGGATGGTGCCGATCACGTCCTCGGCCGCGTCGGAGACGCTCAGCGCCAGGAAGCGGGTCTCCGGGACCCGGGTCGCCACCCGGCGCATCACCTCGCCGCCGCCGCCGCCGGGCAGATGCACGTCGAGCAGCACCACGTCAGGACGCAGCCGGAGCACGGCCTCGACCGCGGTGTCGACGTCGGCGGCCTCCCCGAGCACGTCGAGGCCACCGGCGATCTCCGCCTTGACGCCGCTGCGGAACATCGCATGGTCGTCGACCACGACGACGCTGACCCGCGCTCCATCGGGGCGGACCCGGGCTCCCGGGCTGGGGGTGGCGACCATCAGGCGTTCTCCTCGACTGTGCGGGTGGTGGGCTCGTCGGCGGCGCTGGTGGTGTCCTCCTCGGACCGCGAGGTCCGCATGGAGAGCCGGACCTCGGTCCCCTCCTGTGGCGCGGTGCGGATGACGACGGCCCCCCCGTGCCGGCGCATCCGGTCCTCGATGCTGTGCCGCACGCCCTGCCGGTCGGCGGGCACCTCGTCGGGGACGAAGCCGCGACCACGATCTCGGACGAAGACCTCGCAGCTGCCCGGGGCGCACTCGGTGTAGACGTCGACCTGGGCGGCGCCGGAGTGCTTGGCCGCGTTCACCATGGCCTCGCGCGCGGCCGCGACCAGGGGGCGCAGCGCTTCGCTTAGAGCTGCGTCGCCGACGGTCACGATCTCGACCGGGACCCCGAAGAAGTCCTCGACCTCGGCGGCGGCCGCCCGTAGGCCACCGACCAGGCTGGTCTCGCTGGGCGGCTGGTCCTCGAAGAGCCACCCGCGGAGCTCCCGCTCCTGGGCCCGGGCGAGCCGGGCGACGGCGTGCCCGTCGTCCGCGTGCTTCTGGATCAGGGCCAGGGTCTGCAGCACCGAGTCGTGCAGGTGGGCGGCCAGGTCGGCCCGCTCCTCGGTCCGCACGCGCGCCTCGCGCTCCTCGGAGAGGTCACTAACCAGCCGGACCAGCCAGGGACCGGCGGTGAGACCGAGGCCGACCACCCCGACCGCTCCGGCGAGCAGGACCGTGCCGGTGTTGCGGGTCTGGCCGCTCTGGACGGCGAAGAGCACCAACGCGGAGGCCAACAGGACGACTCCGGCGCCCAGCCGGGCGTACGCCGCCGATCCGCCTCGACCGACGACGGCGCGCAGCGGTCCCAGCCGGCTGCTGCTGTCGAGCCACCGCTCCGTCTGGGCTTCGTCGGCCTGACGCCACAGCACCGCGATCCCGACCACCCCGAGCAGCAGCGGCCAGAAGAACTGGGCGCCCCCGAAGAGACCGTTGACCAGGACACTGAGCCCGATGACGACCGCGCCCACGGCGACCAGGGGACCGAGATCTTCCAGCCGCCTGGTCCGTCCCGCCCGGCGCCCCTGACGGCTGGCCGCCTCCAGCCCCGGGGCACTGGCCATCAGGTGCCGCTGGGCGGGGAGCATCAGCCACAGTCCGGCATACACGGCGATCCCGAACCCGCCCGCGGCGGCGGCCAGCACGCAGCCGATGCGGACCGCGAGGACCGAGACCCCCAGGTGCTCGGCCAGCCCCGACCCGACCCCGGCGAGGACCCGCTGGTCCACGCGCCGGTACGCACGGCGAACCGGCGGAGTGCTCGGCGCGGTCACGGCGCGGGGATCGGAGAAGGACATCGTGCTCCCATCGTCACACGCGCGAGGGTCCGGTCCCATGCGTCATGACCCTGGTCCGACCCTGGGTCCCACCGGGGCTCGCCTCGGGGTCACCCCGGCGGGAACCAGGGTCTTCCCCGATGGCGGCGGCGACCCTCCTGCCCCAGGATCGAGACATGACCCAGACACCCACCTCCACCGACAGCGCACCGGGCGCGCCGCAGCCCGGACCGGGCCAAGCCGGCCCGCAGCCCGGCCCCCGGTCGGGGGTCGACACCGAGAACCTCCGTCACTACGGGGGGCTGCGTCGCTCCCTGACCGACCGCAAGGTCGCCGGCGTGGCCGGGGGGCTGGGACGTCACCTCAACCTCGACCCCACGATCGTCCGGGTACTGCTCGTCGTGCTGGTCCTCTTCGGCGGTGCCGGTCTCCTGCTCTACGCCGCCGCCTGGCTCTTCGTCCCCGAGGAGCAGACTGAGGACAGCGTGATCGCCACGACGCCCGGCACCCGCAACGCGGTCCTGATCATCGCCGCCGTCCTCGCCCTGCTGTTCGCGCTCGGCGACCTGTGGGCGGGCACCTTCCCCTGGATGCTCGCGTTCCTGGGCGTGGTCGCCGTCGTGGTCCTGGCCGCCCGGGAGCGGCCCAGCGCCCCCCGGGGCGGCCCGTACGCCGGCGCCCCGGCCGCACCCGCCGCGGCGGCCCCGCAAGCCGCGCAG